>CAMDWT010000025.1 GCA_945877505.1 Crenothrix polyspora | reverse complement strand
GTTATTCAAATGCTCAGAGATGAAAAGCTGGAAACACCGCTGCAATATGATAATTTTAGAGATTAATTAAGCCTTCTTCATGTGTCGATAGATAAAATAAGATGCTACGACGACTAACAACCAAGCGGCCACTAAAGGCCCAATAACGCCATCATAATGGCTAACCAAATATTGATAGTCTGAATCGTAGTTTGTGTTAAAAAGTTTTTTACTCATTTTTATTTGCCACACCCAACAAGTATGACAACCGATACACAAACCCAAACTGGTTTCTACTTGGGTTCTCAACACACCTAAAAAAATACCAACCATCAATAGTGCTAAAAAAGCCGGTTGATTACTTGGATTGACCACATTGGCTAATGCTTCACCTAGCAAAACAAAGCCGCTAAAAAAATGAATGTCGGGGACAGACAAATTGGTTTTTATACTTAAAAAATGCAGCCCAGCATAATAAAGTGATGTAAGTAAAATGGCGGTTGTGACCGGTAACTTTCTTATTAAGCCCACAATAACAATCCCACGAAATAAGGATTCTTCTATTACTGAAATTAATAGCGCCACTAATAACGTGACAATCATGTAGTTAGCCAGCCTTTCTAGAGTCCAGGGCTCTGACTGATCAAAGACATTGATACCAACGGCATAAAGCACGATAAAAATGGGGATCAAAACAATAAAACCTATACCAAATCCTTGGCAGAGTTGTTTTAAAAAGACCAAACTGGGCGCAAAGCCAAATTCTTTTTTACTGATCTTTAGATAGCGCGCTATGGGATAAATGCTTAATACAAGATACAACTGCGTTGATCTCGTTAATATTTGTCTAAAAGGCATGGCATCGCCAACACCCTGCACAATGAAATATCCCAAGGTACAGGATAACAACAAGGCACAAAACAAGACCAACAAAGGTACTATGGCATAATAAATATTACGTATCACACTTCCTCCAGCGAAGCTTATTTTATCGGTAAGGTTTGCTTGCCAAAATCACCCCACAAAATCTGTACTGCGGCAAGCGCGGCAAGTGAGGCTGTTTCTGTTCTTAAAATACGACTGCCCATGCGTACCGGAATAAAACCAGCCGCCGTTGCCATATCACGTTCTTGGTTTGAAAAACCACCCTCAGGACCGGTAAGCAAAGTAACCTTCATGTCTATTGGTTTAATTTCTGCCAATGTTAATTCCGCATAGGGATCAAGAAATACTTTTAAACCCTCTTGTTTAGTTACCCAGGCTTCTAATGTTTCTATTTCGATCAAGGCGGGCAAGGTTGTTCTGCCACTTTGCTCAGCCGCATGTTGCACTATTTTTTGCCAATGTAATAAACGCTGCGGTTTTTTGTCCCCTTTAAATTGAACGACACAGCGTTCAGTTAATAAAGGCGTCATACTATTAACCCCTAGCTCTACTGCCTTTTGCACCGATAAATCCATTCTATCGCCACGAGAAATTCCTAAACCCAAGGTAATCTTCAAAGGTGACTCTACACTACGATCCAGCCATTCCTTGATATTGACCAGCACAGTTTTTCGAGTAACGTCAGTAATCGTACACAAATATTCGCCACCGCTGCCATTAAATAAAATCAGCTCAGCCTCTTTTTTTAAGCGCAATACCGTTCGAACGTAATGTCCATTTTCCTCATCGAGTTCTATTTGTTTACCTAACGCTAAAGCCTGTACTGTATAAAGTCGAGATACTCTCATTTTAATCCCTAACCGCACGGTCTATACCGTCCCAAGCGACCTGTGCAATGAGTAATAGTTCCTCTTTGGTAATAATATAAGGGGGCATAAAGTAAATAACATTTCCTAATGGGCGCAAAATAACCCCTTTAGATAAGGCATATTGATAGACTTTATAGCCACGCCTTTCTTGCCAAGAATAAGGTTCTCGGGTGCGCTTATTTTTGACCATTTCAATCGCCAATATCATACCTGTTTGGCGAACTTCGGCAACATGGGTATGTTCGTTAAAGCGCTGCGCCAATTCAGCCATTTCTTTTATCAGCGACTTGTTATTCTCTATAACATTATTGTTTTGAAAAATATCCAATGTGGCAAGTCCAGCCCTACAAGCCAGTGCATTGCCCGTATAACTATGCGAATGGAGAAAGGCTGTTAATTTTTGGTAATCGTCATAAAATGCTTGATAGATTTGATGCGTTGTTAAGACCGCCGATAACGGTAAATAGCCTCCCGTTAACCCTTTTGACAAACACATAAAGTCTGGACTGATGTCGGCTTGCTCGCAGGCAAATAAAGTGCCTGTTCGACCAAAACCTACCGCGATTTCATCCACAATTAAATGTACGTTATATTTATCACAGGCAGCACGCAATAAGCTCAAATAAACTGGGTCATACATCCGCATATTACCCGCGCATTGCACTAAGGGCTCAATAATTACAGCGCTGATCGACTCGGCGTTTGCCTGTAATACCTGCTCCATTAAAGCGAAGCGTCGTGTGGAGTAATCCGCCCATGACTCTCCGGTTTCTCGATAATAACAATCAGGACCCGGAACCGTTATTACCTCCATTAACAGGGGCGCGTAAGTGTCCTTATACAGTTGAACATTACCAACGGCTAGGGCTCCTAAAGTTTCACCGTGATAACTGTTTTCTAGGGTTACAAATTTAGTTTTTTGGGTTTGACCGAGATTTCGCCAATAATGAAAACTCATTTTAAGTGCGACTTCAACCGCAGAGGAGCCGTTGTCTGCAAAGAAACAACGATTAAGCCCCCCGGGTGTCACCTCAACCAATTTTTCTGCGAGTTTTATAGCGGATTCATGCGTAAAGCCTGCGAAGATAACATGCTCTAAGGTATCGAGCTGATCTTTTAAGGCCGCATTGATATAAGGATTAGCATGACCAAATAGATTAACCCACCACGAACTGATGGCATCTAGGTAGTGGTTTCCATCGAAATCTTCCAACCAGACGCCCTGCCCCTTTTTTATGGGAATAATTGGCAGGGTTTCGTGGTCTTTCATTTGTGTACAAGGATGCCACAAAACAGATAAATCGCGCGCTGAAAAGGATTGATTAGTCATGTTGAGTGACTGTATTGACGTTAATTTTTAAAGTGTAATTGTTCCAGAATCTGCAGGGTAGGCGCTGATTGATTCATGGTATAAAAATGCAAACCTGGTGCGCCATTGTCCAATAACCGCTGACAAAGATTAGTCACCAATTCAAGACCAAAAGCTTTCACTGACTCTCTATCATCACCAAACCCCTCAAGACGTTTTCTCATCCATCGAGGTATATCCGCACCACACATTTCTGAGAACCGAAACAGTTGAGCATATTGGGTAATTGGCATGATACCGGGAACAACTGGAAGGGAAATCCCGTGTTTTTCACAATTATCTATAAAATAAAAATAGGCATCCGCATTATAAAAATACTGCGTAATAACCGCATTTGCACCCGCGTCAACTTTACGTTTAAAGTTTTTAAAATCTTCCGTCGCATTCACCGATTGTGGATGAACTTCTGGATAAGCGGCAACATGAATTTGGAAGTGATCACCCGTTTCTTGACGGATAAATTCGACTAATTCATTGGCATAGCGAAATTCGCCCGCTGACATCATACCTGAGGGCAAATCGCCTCTTAATGCAACGATTCTGGCGATACCATGCTCTTGATAATTTTTTAAAATCGCGCGAATATTGTCTTTTGTTGAGGCGACACACGATAAATGGGGGGCTGCTGAGATACCCTTAGCTTGTATATCTACAACGGTATCAAAGGTTTTGTCACGGGTTGATCCACCTGCGCCAAAGGTAACCGAAAAAAAGTCAGGATTAAGCTTGGCAAGATCACGTTGCACGTGCTGAAGACTTAACGCACCTTCTTCTGTTTTAGGTGGATAAAATTCAAAGCTGAAAAGTTGGGGATGTTTTTTTTGTGATTGCATTTTGGTCTCGCTCACGGAATTCTAAAATATATCGTTCTCACGACTTCCGTGTGAATTACGCTATGAACGTTATGCGAACCTTTCAGCAATCATTGAAAACGTCTAGTCGCTTATCAATGATTGCCTTTTTCAATCAGGAACGTTTACTGAATACTGAATTAATAACGATAATGATCTGCTTTATAAGGCCCTTCAACAGGCACATTAATGTACTTAGCTTGCTCATCCGTTAAGACCGTAAGATTTACACCTATTTGTTGTAAATGTGATCTTGCAACTTTCTCGTCTAATATTTTAGGTAAGATATAAACGTCATTTTTATAGTTTGACGCATTTTTCCATAACTCTATTTGTGCCAATACTTGGTTACAGAATGAGTTAGACATAACAAAACTTGGATGTCCTGTACCACAACCTAAATTAACCAAACGACCTTCAGCCAAAATAATCAGACGCTTACCATCAGGAAAAATAACGTGATCGACTTGAGGTTTAATATTTTCCCATTCATATTGGCGTAATGAAGCAATTTCAATTTCTGCGTCAAAATGTCCAATATTACAAACAATCGCTTGATCTCTCATCGCCAACATATGCGCATGAGTGATAATGCTAAAGTTACCTGTAGCGGTTACGAATATATTGGCGATAGGCGCCGCTTCTTCCATAGTAACAACACGATAACCTTCCATAGCCGCTTGCAATGCACAGATTGGATCAATTTCAGTAATTAATACCGTTGCACCTAAACCACGCAAAGATTGCGCACACCCTTTACCCACATCACCGTAACCACAAACTACCGCAATTTTACCAGCAATCATGACGTCTGTAGCGCGTTTAATACCATCAACCAAAGACTCTCTGCACCCGTAAAGGTTATCAAATTTAGACTTTGTGACTGAGTCGTTGACATTAAAAGCAGGTACTTTTAAAGAGCCATTAGCAACCATTTCATAGAGGCGTAAAACACCGGTGGTTGTCTCTTCAGACAAACCTTTAACATCAGCCATTAGCTCAGGATATTGATTATGCATCATGGTCGTTAAATCCCCACCATCATCCAAAATCATATTAGGTCTCCAACCATCCAGACCATCAATTGTTTGTGCGATACACCATTCAGCTTCTTCCTCAGTTTCGCCTTTCCAAGCAAAAACAGGAATACCGGCTGCCGCCATAGCCGCTGCTGCATGATCTTGAGTCGAAAAAATATTACAAGATGACCAGCGAACGGTTGCGCCTAAAGCTGTCAATGTTTCGATTAACACGGCCGTCTGAATGGTCATGTGCAAACAGCCAGCTATTCTTGCACCTTTTAGTGGCTGTTCTTGACCATATTCTGAACGTAACGCCATTAAGCCGGGCATTTCTGTTTCAGCAATATTAATTTCTTTACGGCCCCAATCTGCTAAAGCAATATCAGCAATTTTATAGTCTTGTTGTTTCATTATTTATCCTGTTTAATTTAGCTATTAAATACCAGCCGCATCTTTTAATGCGTCAACTTTATCGGTTTTTTCCCAGCTAAACGTTTCTTCAGTACGACCGAAATGTCCATAAGCAGCCGTCGTTTGATAGATAGGTCTCAATAAATCTAACATTTTAATTAGGCCTTTCGGTCTCAAATCAAAGTTATCCCTTACAATTTGTACCAACCGATCTTCACTTAATTTACTTGTTCCAAAGGTTTCTACTGTGATTGAAGTTGGCTCGGCAACACCAATTGCGTAAGAAACTTGAATTTCGCAACGCTCAGCTAAACCCGCAGCAACAATATTTTTTGCTACATAACGCGCCATATAGGCTGCAGAACGGTCCACTTTAGAAGGATCTTTTCCAGAAAAAGCGCCGCCGCCATGTCTGGCCATTCCGCCGTAGGTATCAACAATAATTTTACGACCCGTTAAACCGCAATCGCCTACTGGACCACCAATAATGAATTGACCCGTTGGATTAATAAAATATTTAGTGTCTTTATGTAACCATTCTTTAGGAAGAACAGGTAAAATAATTTCATCCATCACTGCTTCATGCAATGATTTATTACTTATTTCTGGTGAATGTTGAGTTGATAAAACAACGGCATCAATGGCGACAGGTCTGTTATTTTCATATCTAAACGTGATTTGGCTTTTTGCATCAGGTCGCAACCAAGGTAAAACATTGCTTTTACGAACCTCTGCTTGGCGCTTAACTAATAAATGCGAATAAGTAATGGGAGCTGGCATTAAAACATCAGTTTCATTGCTCGCATAACCAAACATTAAGCCTTGGTCACCCGCACCTTGCTCATGATTTTCATCTTCATCAACACCCATTGCAATATCAGCAGATTGTTTACCAATCGCATTTATGACTGCACAACTTTGGCCGTCAAAACCGATATCACCATGATCATAACCAATATCACACACGACTTTTCTGACTAGAGCTTCTAAATCAACCCAAGCATCAGTTGTGACTTCTCCAGCAAGAATAACCATTCCCGTTTTAACCAGCGTTTCACAGGCTACACGTGATTTAGGATCCTGTGCTAACAAAGCGTCTAAGACTGCATCTGAAATTTGATCCGCAACCTTATCTGGATGTCCTTCTGAAACTGATTCTGATGTAAAACTAAAGTTATTGCTCACGTCACCACCTTTTGTTATGTAAAACCTAGATGCACAAAAGGCTGCAAATGCAGCCTGATTATTTATGGTGGGCCCTGTAGGACTTGAACCTACGACCTGCCGATTATGAGTCGGACGCTCTAACCAGCTGAGCTAAGGGCCCTTATTTTTTAACTACTCACCGTCTAGGAAACATCTTAATTGCTCAGATCTAGAAGGATGTCTTAATTTTCTTAATGCTTTAGCTTCTATTTGACGAATACGCTCGCGTGTTACATCAAATTGCTTTCCTACTTCTTCCAATGTGTGATCAGTATTCATATTAATACCGAAACGCATTCGTAAAACTTTTGCTTCCCTTGCTGTTAAGCCCGCCAAGACATTTTGTGTTGATTCGCGTAAACCAGCAATTGTAGCCGCTTCAACAGGTGATAATACTTTAGCATCTTCTATGAAATCTCCCAAATGAGAATCTTCATCATCACCAATGGGCGTTTCCATTGAAATAGGTTCTTTAGCTATTTTTAATACCTTTCTGACTTTGTCTTCAGGCATTTCCATGCGCTCAGCCAACTCTTCAGGTGTTGCTTCTCTACCCATTTCTTGCAAAATTTGCCTTGAAATGCGATTTAACTTATTGATCGTTTCGATCATATGCACTGGAATACGGATAGTTCTAGCCTGATCCGCAATAGAGCGAGTAATCGCCTGTCTAATCCACCAAGTTGCATAGGTAGAAAATTTATAACCACGACGGTATTCAAATTTATCTACTGCTTTCATCAATCCGATATTGCCTTCCTGAATAAGATCTAGGAACTGCAAACCACGATTAGTATATTTTTTTGCAATTGAAATAACCAGCCTTAAATTAGCCTCAATCATTTCTTTTTTAGCACGCCTTGCTTTAGCTTCACTGATTGACATGCGACGGTTAATGTCTTTTAACCCTGTTATTGTCAAACCGTATTCTGCTTCAGTTTCGGTTAATATTTTTTGCGCTTTTCTTAATTCTTTTTCTCGACTCTTTAAAGCATCAGAATAACTATGTCCGCCATTTATATGACTTTCTAACCACTCAGAACTCGATTCGTGTTCCGTAAAAGAGGCAATAAAATCTTTACGTGACATTGCTGCGTCTTTCGTAAAGATTTCTAAAATTATTCTTTCCTGTTCACGAACAATAGCTACCCCATTAGGGATAATAGCTGTTAATTTTTTTAAGTATTGCGGCGTCCATTTAAATTCCATGAACAAATCAGCTAATATTTCGAAAGACTTTTCAGTTTTTTCGCTGGTATAACCATGCTTCTTGATGGCTACGGAGGCTACTTTTAGCTGTTTTCTAAGCGGTTCAACTTTTTCCTGAACTTCTTCAAAATTAAGCCCCTTAACTTCTTCTTCAACCGCCACCACTTCAACCGCTTCTACTTCTTCTTCTGCGCCTTCTTCAAGAATATCACTCGCCGGCAACGCAACAATTAAATCTTCAGCTTCGCTTAAATCAACAAAGCCAGAGATTAAATCAGTCAGACGAACGCTTCCTTCTTCACCTGAAATTGAGTCGAATGCTTGTATGAAATCATCGACAACAAAGCATGATCTAGAAATTGCTTTAACTAATTGCTGTTGACCTTCTTCTATACGCTTGGCAATTTTCAATTCATCAGCACGCGTCAACAATTCAACTGAGCCCATTTCTCGCATGTACATGCGAACAGGATCGGTGGTTCTTCCAAATTCGCTATCAACAGATGCGAGTGCGGCAACTTCTTCAGCATCCTCATCATCTGTCGTAACAGCCGCTGAATCGGTAATAATAGAATCTTCATCGGGTGCAGTTTCATAAACCTGAATACCCATCTCATTGATCATGCCAATGATGTCTTCAATTTGCTCAGGATCAACAATATCACTAGGCAAGTGATCGTTTACCTCGGCATAGGTCAGGTACCCCTGCATTTTGCCTTTAGCTATCAATTGTTTAAGCTGAGATTGTTGCTGTTCTTGATTCATTATTTACTCACTAAATACTCTGCTTAGCACGACCATATTTAACAACCAATTATACTATAAATATTGACAAAATATTAAATTATTTATTTGATAACATGTTAACCAGCCTCTCTTGCTCTTGCGCATCCAATCCTTTTCCCTGCGCTTTAACTTGCAGCCTTGCAATACTAGCCTCTCGAGCTTGCTTAAGCAAAACATCCAAGGCATCGCAAAATACCTCCTCGATTTTTTCATCAGACACAAAAACATCCAATTGCGCTAAAGCCTTAACCGCTTTTTCTTCGTCAGAATCTCGATAATATTCTATCAAAACAGCGGTATTCACGACTCTTTTATCTAAAATTACTTGTAAAATATTTCTAAATAATTCGATGCCTCTAAACTCCAAGCCGCTCCAATCGATATTTTTTTGCTCTACGCTTTCAACTAATTCAGGGTTCTGCAACAACAACGCAATAGCAACTCGGGAAGAAGACAATCTATTTGGCGCTAACTGTGGTAACTTACGCGGCGCATAAGTTATTGCGACGCTGTCTAAAGCGCTCAATGCTGTCATACCCGACAACCCCTTTAGTCGATCAAACATCATCTCTCTGAATACACCTTCAGGCAATCTTTCCAGATAAGGCAAGGCTTTACTAACCAATTGCGCGCGACCTTCCATCTCTGAAAGCTTTAAACCTTGCAAAACATGCTCAAAAAAATAATCAGACAACCCTTGGGCCGACTGAACCCTCGCCGTAAAGCCCTCTAAACCTTCTTTACGTACCAGAGAATCCGGATCATGGCCTTGGGGGAGCATCATGATGCGACAAGACCTACCCTCTTTTAAACTTGAGAAAGCCGAGTCCATTACTCTCCAAGCCGCTTCTCGCCCTGCCTTATCACCATCAAAACAAAACACCAATTCTGATGAAAACCTGAACAACAAATCAAGATGTGCTTGTGAAGTAGCCGTCCCTAAAGCGGCAACCACATTGCCAACGCCATACTGCACGAGAGCAATTACATCCATATAGCCTTCGACAATAAGAATACTCTGGGGCTTTGAGTTTTTCTCTAAAAGTTCATATAAGCCATAGACTTCCTTGCCTTTATGAAATAAAGATGTTTCTGGGGAGTTTAAATATTTCGGCAAAGCATCATCAAGAACTCGCCCACCAAAGCCAATAATGCGCGCTCGTTTATCACGAATGGGAAACATGATCCTGCCCCGAAAACGATCATAAACCTGACCACCTTCCTTAGCAACCAGCAAACCAGCGTCTATCAAATTTTTTTGATTAAAGCGCTCAGATAAGGCATTCCATGCGTCAGGCGCATAACCCATCATAAAATCTCGCGCAATATGTGCTTTCACACTACGTGCTTTTAGATAATCAACGGCTTTAGGTGTTACGCGCAACTGCTCTATATAAAATGCCGCCACTTGATCCATTAACGTATAAAGACTCTTTAAATCCTCTTTCTTTTGCTCTACTTGATGACCTTCCACTTCCCTTTGGACTGGAACACCCGCAAACGAAGCAAGATCTTCAACCGCTTCGACAAAATCAAGATGACTAAAATCCATCAAAAAACTGATTGCATTGCCACTTGCGCCACAACCAAAGCAATGAAAAAACTGCTTATTACGGTTTACAGAAAAGCTAGGGGTTTTTTCAGTGTGAAAGGGGCAGCGAGCAACATAATTCGTACCCGTTTTTCTTAATGGAACATGCGAATCAATTAAGTCGACCAGATCGACTCGCACTAAAAGATCATCAATAAACTCTCGAGAAATTCTACCGGACATCTTTACCCGGCCCTCCAGAAATTATTCAGCTAAGGCCGTCTTAATTTTGACACTAACAACAGACATGTCGGCACGGCCTTGCATTTTTGTTTTCAGCAACGCCATTACCTTACCCATATCCTTTACCGATTCTGCGCCGGACTCAAGAACCGCCTCACTGACCATGGCATCAACTTCTGCCTCACTAAGCGCCTGAGGAAGAAAATCCTGAATCACTAAAACTTCTGCTTCTTCAATCGCCACAAGATCATGCCGACCCGCATCAGAAAACTGTCTAATAGACTCACGACGCTGTTTTAGCATTTTGTCAAGCACCAGGATAGTGCGCTCATTATCGAGCTGTATTCGCTCATCAACTTCAATCTGCTTTATAGCAGCCAAAATCAAACGAATCACTCCTAACCTGGCTTTAGCCCCTCCTTTCATGGAGGCTTTCATATCATCCTTGATACGGTCTGTTAACAAGTCCATCATAATAGCCTTTCTTAAAGAACAGGACGTCCGCGACGAAGATTTTTCAATGCATAACGCTCACGAGCTAGCTTTTTCAAGTGACGTTTAACAGCTGCAGCGCCTTTACGTTTACGTTCAGCGGTTGGTTTTTCGTAAAATTCACGACGACGCACTTCTGCCAATACACCCGCTTTTTCACAAGCGCGTTTAAAACGACGGATTGCAATATCAAATGGTTCGTTTTCTTTAATTTTCACTGACGGCATTATATGATTCCAATTATGTTAATATTGTGTAAGAGGATACTTTATTATCCACTGATCAAACAGAACCCTTAATTATACATTCACTTTTAAAATTTTCAAAAATCAATGTACGTTTTAGGCATAGAAACCTCCTGTGATGAAACGGGAGTTGCAATTTATCATGCAAAACAAGGCCTGATAACTCATAGTTTATACAGTCAAGTTGAAATGCATAGCGAATATGGCGGCGTCGTTCCAGAACTGGCATCGCGTGACCATATTCGCAAACTAATCCCCCTCATCAAGCAATCACTTTCAGATAGCGGACTTAAAAACGCTGATATTAACGGCATTGCCTATACGGCAGGACCCGGCTTGATGGGCGCCTTACTTGTAGGTGCAGCCACCGCCAGAAGCTTAGCCTGGACATGGGGAATTCCGGCTATCGCCGTCCATCATATGGAGGGTCATCTTCTTGCGCCAATGCTTGAGGAATCCCCGCCTTCATTCCCTTTTGTTGCCTTACTCATTTCAGGCGGACATACCTTGCTCGTTAAAGTTGATGGCGTAGGCCTCTACCACTTGTTGGGCGAATCACTTGATGATGCCGCCGGCGAAGCTTTTGACAAAACAGCCAAAATGCTGGGTCTAGGTTATCCAGGCGGGCCTAAACTGGCTAAACTTGCTGAACAAGGCAAGCCACAAGTTAAATTTCCACGCCCCATGACTGACCGACCTGGCTTAGATTTTAGCTTTAGCGGCCTAAAAACATTCACGCTTAATAACTTCAACGCCTCCGACAAGACAGAACAAAATAAAGCGGATATTGCCGCTGCATTCCAACAAGCTGTTGCTGAAACACTCAGCATTAAATGTAAGCGTGCCTTACAACAAACTGGATTTAAGCGACTCGTCGTTGCTGGTGGCGTTAGCGCTAATACACAAATTCGTGAATATTTGACTGATATGGTCACTAAAGAACGCGCACAAATCTATTATCCAAGACTCGAGTTTTGTACCGACAACGGTGCCATGATTGCTTATGCGGGTTGCCAACGCCTATTAGCCGGTCAACACCAAGGGCTCGAAATTTTTGCCCGCCCACGCTGGCCCATAAATGAACTCTGAGTAGACAAAAAATAAACAACAACGATTTATGAGTTTTATTCCTCACCCTTCATTAATCGTTTGATATTGCTTTTATGGCGCCATAACAAAAATATCATCATGGCAGCTGAAGCCGACACTATGTAAATATCACCCACTATAAACCACGCATACAAAGGCGATAAAATAGAAGCAATTAAAGCGGATAAAGACGAAATCTTACCTACCTTATAGATCAACAACCAAGTCGCTACAAAAGCAAAGCCAAGTAACCAAGAAAAACCTAACAATACGCCTATTGAGGTAGCAACGCCTTTACCACCCTTGAACTTAAAAAATATCGGATAAAGATGACCTATAAAAGCCGCCAGCCCAATAATAGCTAACAATTCAACGGGCACAGCCAATAATTTAGCGGCATAAACAGGCAGCAAGCCCTTAAGCAAATCACCTAATAAGGTAATTGCCGCTGCTTTTTTTCCACCAATACGCATGACATTAGTCGCCCCTGGATTACCTGAACCTTGCTCTCGAGGATCTGGTAAACCCATCAAACGGCAAATAATAATTGCACTGGAAATCGAGCCTATTAGATAGGACGCAGGAACAAACAACCAATCAATCATGTAACTCTTTCCTCATTCAGAACTTGTAAGCGGGTCGCATTTCCCCGATACTTACCACTTTTTAAAATGCACATCATAACCGGAATTAACTATGGACATCATTTTTTTAGGCGGGCTGGAAATTGAAACAATTATCGGCATCTATGATTGGGAAAGAGAAACCAAACAAACTGTAGTCCTCGATATTGAAATGGCTTTTGACATTCAGAAAGCGGCTGAAACTGATGACATACAATACACACTTGATTACAAAACCGTTTCTAAACGTATCATTTCTTTTGTCGAAACCAGTCAATTTCTTCTTGTTGAAAAATTGATTTCAGAAATAGCCACGATTATTCTCCATGAATTTAATGTTCCTTGGGTAAAAATATCGCTCAATAAGAAAGGTGCTATACGTGGCGCCAGCGATGTCGGAATTATCATAGAACGCGGGGAAAAATAGGCCATGCCAAAAGGTTACATCAGCATCGGTAGCAATATAGATAAAGACAAAAACATACCTACCAGCCTTAATGCTCTTGAACTTCATTTCGGTAAACTCGTTATTTCAAGTATTTATGAATCGGAATCGGTAGGGTTTACAGGTGATTCTTTTTACAATCTCATCGTTGGCTTCAATTCTGACTTGAACGTTAAAGAAGTCGCTAAAATTCTTAGACAAATCGAACTGGATAACGGTCGAACACGTAATAGTCAAAAGTTTTCATCTCGCACGCTAGACCTCGACCTGATCTTATATGGCAATCTGATACTTGATGATGGTCGACTTCAGATACCCCGCAATGAAATTGAACATTACGCTTTTGTGCTGGAACCACTGGCAGAAATTGCACCCGATATAAAACATCCCATTAGTGGCCTAAGCTATGCCGATATTTGGGCACGTTTCGACAAGAAAAATATTGCCCAACACCGCATCACACCAACCTGGAATTGCTAAACAAATCTTAGGCGCTTCATGCGCCTTCTTTCAACAAAATAAAGTACGGCCCCCATCTATTGTTATCACTTGACCCGTCATATACTCGGCATCCTTAATCAGAAACCATACTGCTTTGGCAATATCACTAGGATCTCCATTACGTCGCAAAGCAACACGCTGTAAAATCTCATGCTTTTCTTGCTCACACAACTCCTTTTCTGGCCACAATATAGCCCCTGGCGCAACGGCATTCACTCGAATACTCGGCCCAAGTTCCTTAGCTAAAATCTTCGTCATTGCAACTAATCCGGCTTTAGCAATACTGTATATTGGATACCCCTTCAATCCACGCTCAGCATGAATATCGGCAATATTAACTATACAGCCCTTATTCTTAGCTAACGTCCCTGACAATGCTTTCGCCAAAAAAAAAGGCGCCTTTAAATTACACCCAATCAACTCATCCCACTGATTTTCGGTCACGTCAGTCATCGCTGTCGGATAAAAAGAGGACGCATTGTTTATCAATACATCTATCGCCCCCCATGCCATACACGCCTCATTTACCAAGGCCTCCAACTCACAACTGTTCAGTAAGTCAGCTTGCATCATATAAGCAGAATCAGCACGTATTTGATTGAGCTCATAGCAAAGTTCCATCGCTTCTTTTTTTGAGGACCTATAATGCAAAAACACATTACAACCCTCTTCATGAAGTAAGCGTGCACAAGCTGCACCAATACGTTTGGCCGCACCCGTAATTAAAATATTTTTTTGCATGATGTTCCAACCTGATTTTATCCGTTAACTGCCAACCAACCCAGTACAATAGCGTCATTTCCTAAATCAACAATGAATGTAGAGTGCAATTGAAGTTCCCTTTAATTGTTTTATTTTTACTCCCAAACTTTCTATAGACCCTACATTATCGTATATTCGCATATAATGAATGTTATGTTTTTTTAGTATTAACCGCCCACTTTATTGACTAAAGAAATATTACCTACTATCAATTCGCAAACGGCTTAATAATTAGCTATAAACAACGGAGAACAAAATGAACGAACTTGTTAAAAAGTTATTGAATTATTTCCTAATAGGCGTTTTTTCAGTTATTCCTATTGTAATAGTGCTGCAAATCATTCTTTTTGTAAAAGAACTGGTTTCCGATTTATTTAGGGTCGTTTATGCTTTCTCCGATAACTATCTTTATACCGGACTGGTTTTCGCAGTCAGCTTCGTTTTATTAGTCTGGATAGGCAATACCATCGTTCAAAAAGGGCGATCTTGGATCATTAATTTCTTTGATTTAATTATTGGCAGAATTCCCTTTCTCAATACCATTTATCGTGTACTTAAAAAAGTTATCAACATGCTTTCATCACATGAGCAAAAAATGGCCAAAGAAGTTGTTTATGTTGAATACCCCAAAGAGGGCATTTGGGTGCCAGCTTACGTCACTAACCGATTCGAAAATAAATATATCTTATTTATCCCCACCTCACCCAATCCTACCTCTGGATTTACTGTGATTGTCGACAAATCGAGACTTAAAAAGTCATCTATGGATATTGAAGAAGCAACCAGTTTTATCGTCAGCGTGGGTGTTGATTACAACAAAGCATCAGAAGCAATTGATTTACCGTAACAATCACCTACACAGTTTGAAACAAGAAACTCATTTCCTCTAAGAGGGCCCTAAGCAGATGAAAGCTATTATCCGATCAACCACGCTACTTCTGCTTTTAGCTCTCCTTGGATGTGAGAATAAAGAGACTCAGGACAATGATAAAAAACCTGCTGTGTTTAATGACGCACTACTTACGCTAGAAAAAGCAAAACAGGTCGAGAACGTTTTACAAAATTCAGCAGATAATCAACGTAAAGCAATAGAAGCAGACATTAATAGCCCCGCGCCAGACAATCAAGCACCCTGATGGTAAGCAACAATGCGTTCTACTTCTTTTTTTGACCCCAAAATTAAGGGCACGCGCTGATGAATATGGGTTGGTTTAATATCAAGAATACGATCAACACCTGTAGAACAAGCCCCTCCAGCCTGCTCCACAATAAAAGCCATGGGGTTCGCTTCATACAGAAGCCTTAATCTACCTGGTTTTGAAGACTCACGTAAATCAGAAGGGTATAGAAAAACACCGCCTCGCGTCAAAATTCGATACACCTCAGCAACTAACGACGCAATCCAGCGCATATTAAAGTTTTTTTCACGAGGACCTTCAATCCCTTGTAAACATTCATCAATATAGCGTGTTACTGGTGGTGTCCAAAAACGCTGGTTTGACATATTAATGGCAAATTCACTGGTTTCTTCCGGAATGCTCATATTCGAATGCGTTAATATAAACTCACCGATATCTTGATCAAGTGTAAAACCATTTACACCATGACCTGTCGTTAAAATCATCATCGTTGAAGGACCATAAAGTACAAAGCCTGCACAGACTTGCTCAACGCCCTTACGCAAAAAATCTTCCGCAACCGGTTCAATACCCTCAATGCACCGTAAAATAGAAAAAATGGTACCTACCGTCAAATTCACATCAATATTTGAGGAGCCATCCAATGGATCGAATAAAGCTAGATACTTCCCCTTTGGATACTGCGCTGGAATGGCGATAATATCATCAACCTCTTCTGAGACCATACCGGCCAAATGACCTGTCCAATTTAAGGCATCAACCATAATATCATTGGTAATGATGTCTAATTTCTTCTGTACCTCTCCTTGTACATTTTCAGATTCTGCACTACCCAAAACACCTAAAAGATCACCCCTATTAACCAGATGTGATATTTCTTTGCAGGCTGTCACGATATTATTCAACAGGAGGCTAAAGGTGCCAGAGGCGTCCGGCAAGCCACGCTGTTGCTCAATAATAAACTGGGTTAATGACACCTTATTAGCCATCCTTTATGTCTCCATTCTTATTTTAATAACTCAACGATTTTTTTCACTGCTTATTTATTTCTTAAAAAGTACGAATCGCTATTTCCGCAGGAGCCGCCAGTAAATCTTCCAATTCCGGATCTAGCTTCACAAGTGTTAGAGAAAAACCCTGCATATCAAGTGATGTGCAATAGTTGCCCACATAATTGCGCTTAATAGTCATGCCCAGCTTCTCAACTTGTTCGTGCGCATACCCATAGAGTAAATATAACTCTGAGATCGGCGTAGCTCCCATACCGTTAATCATCAAAGCAACCTCGTCACCGGCTTTAAACGGTAAATCTTCAACGACTGATGCCAATAATTCATCAACAATCTGATTTGCCGATGCTAGCTTTACTCGTTTCCGACCTGGCTCGCCATGGATACCGATACCTATCTCCATCTCATCTTCTGCTAATGTAAAGATAGGTTTTCCTTTGGCAGGTGGCGTGCAACCCGTAAGCGCCATACCCATAGTCCGAGTCGCCGCAACAACACGATTACCTAAGGCTTCCAAAGCTTCCAGACTTGCTCCACGCTCTGCTGCGGCGCCAACTGCTTTTATCACAAAAAAGTTTCCCGCCACGCCTCGTCGACCGACGGTGTAAAGTGAATCTTTAACGGCAACATCATCGTCGATAATAACCGCTCTAACTTCGATGCCATCAGCCTCTGCCATCTCTCGACCCATTTCAAAGGCCATGCGATCACCGGTGTAATTATTAATGAGGTATAAAACACCTTTTTTTGACGCGATTAGTTTTGTTGTCTGATAAATATAGTCTGCCGGTGGTGCCGCAAATACGTCGCCCTGACAGACAGCATCGAGCATTCCATAGCCAACAATCATGGCGTGTGCTGGCTCATGCCCAGAACCAGATCCTTGCAAAATTGATACTTTATTATCATTAGGGCCATCGGCCCGCATAATTAAATTGTATTCTGGAATATATTTTAAGGTTTTAGAATTGGCCAAAGCGACGCCCTTGAGCATTTCTGAGACAAATTTTTTCGGGTCATTCATTAACTTTTTCATGCGCAGCCTTAATTATTAATGGTTGAAATAGATTATGCTTTCCAAGCCTTACTCACCGCTTCAAACAACACAGCCACTGCAACTGCACCGGCATCCAATGAACCTATACTGCGCTCACCTGAATAGGAGGCGCGTCCACGCTTGGCAAGCATGGGCCGAGTCGCTTCTGCTGACTGACGAGCGACGACTGCCGCGGCTTCAATGGCTGAACGACTATCTTCACCCTTTTGAAAAGACGCTTCTAACTGATTAATCGCCGGAACCAATGCGTCTAACAGGGTCTTATCACCTAGCTCAGCCTGTCCCCTTTTTTGAATCCCTTCAACCGCATTTCGAAATGAGGCAATAACATCTTCCTTGGAGACTTCTATTTTAGTAGCCAATGTCATGCTAGCTCTTAGAAAGGCTGTTCCCCATATTATTCCTGAAACTCCGCCTACACGCCCAATAATGATCGTCGAAATAGCCTTAAGAAAATGACTAGGCGAGCTATTATCAAGCGCATCCCAATCTTGCAAAACTATTTCAAAACCCCTAGCCAAAGAATAGCCAAAGTCGCCATCGCCAACCACGCCATCTAATTCGCTAAAGTAATTTTCATTGGCGATTATGGTATCCGCCATCGTACGAACAATAAGTGCTAAGTTATTTGTTTCCATAAAACCAATCTCCTTTTGTAAATATTCAACTGAATAAACAGGCCTCAAGATCTTTCAATGTTAAAAAATCACCCGGCCTAGCCCTACTACGATTCTCCAAAACCTGCATGGGTACCTTACCCTCCCCCAAGTCAGACACGACCAATATTGCTTCACTCATATCTTCTTCTTTAGTATAGCTACTGCGTGTTATCAAACAGCGCAAACCTGCTGAAACTGCAGCCAATAAACCATTGCGAGAATCTTCAATCACTAACGCTTGATTTGCCGCAACTTTTAACTGCTTTAACGCTAATAAATAAATATCTGCGGCCGGTTTTTTTCGCGAAACAATATCACCGGCTAAAATTTCAAATTGTGCCGCTCTATTTTCTCCGGCCACATTTTCAAGCACCGCTCGGACTGATTGCTCTGCAGAAGTAGAGGCAACGGCCAACTTCCAACCTGCGGTTATCGCCTCATCAATTAATCTAACGATACCTGGTCGGCCTGGTAATTTACCCTCACTAACCATTTTCATGTAAATGTCTGTTTTACGCTGGTGCCAATTTGAAATCAATTCTTTTTGAGCGCTTGGATTAAGGGGTAAGTTCGCCTTGTTTACAAACTCAGTCGTAAGCAGACTTGCCATACGTTCCTTTCCTCCTGCTATCCTTAACTTTATTGCATAGTCCGCTTCAGACCATTGCACGGGTAAGTTAAACTCACGAAAAGTTTGATTAAAAGCAATCAAATGGCCAAAGCGTTCTGTATCAGCAAGCACACCATCACAATCAAAAATAATTGCCGGCATCAAGCCTTCCCAGTAGAGCCAAAAATCCGAAAATAATCAGTCGCCATTGCTTTTATCTCCTGAGATACATAATTAAACTGGGACAAAGGATCCCATTTATTATTGGCTTCTGCTTGTCGAAGAAAAGCCAAATTTGACTGCATAAAAGTCATCTTTAGAGCCGTTGAAATATTTACTTTAGCGCAACCACGACTTATAAGGTCTTTAAACTGAGCTTCCGTTAAACCCGTTCCTCCATGGAGCGCAATAGGGATAGGAATAGCCTTAGTAATGTCTGAGATTAACTGAGCATCTAGTCGAGGACTTTCTAGATAGACCCCATGTGCGTTTCCAATAGCCGGAGCAAAGCAATCAATACCGGTACTACGAATAAAATCCAAGGAGACTTCTAATGATTTATGCTCTGAATCCGTATCAGAGCCCATGCCATCTTCAATTCCCTTTATACCATCGATCTCACCTTCTACCCCAGCACCTAAACTATGCGCCTCGGCCACTACCTCAATGGCTTGCCGTCGATTTTCAGTCAATGTCATTGACGACGCATCAAATAAAACTGACCCCCATCCTTTACTTAAGCATTTACTGATCATGGTGCGATCTGGACAATGATCCAAATGTAACGATAAGGGGATTTTGACCTGCCGTGTCATTTCTGTCCACATGGCAAATAACGGATCAATACCGATAAAATCAACGGTTTTAACTGATACTTGAATAATTACCGGAGACTGAGCAAGTTCAGCAGCCTCAATAACAGCTTTCATTGTTAAACTATTTATAACGTTAAAAGCTGCAACGCCGTAATGATGATTGAATGCATCCTGCAAAATTTCTTTAAAAGGCACGACAGGCATATAGATCTTATCCAATAAGTTCAAGAAAACAGACTCACACGTCATTCATACCGATAGCGAGCCTAACCATTAAAAAAATAATTCCACCTAAGATTTAAAAACAGTTATTTAAAACCTTATCGGCAATAAAACATTTCTGGCCGTTATATAAGGGCTACAATGCCCTTGTTGTCCTAGTCTTTCTTTCGAATAAGCGTATTATAAATCTTATAAGACAGTATGGTTCCGGCTAAAATCAAGGTAATGGCATTTGCAACAATGATGGCTTCATCCGCAATGTGAATACCATAGATAAGCCAACATAAAACCCCTAATGTAAACATGCCATACATACCTAAAGACAAACCTTCTGTGTCTTTAGTTTTTATTGTCAAAATGGCCTGAGGTAAAAAGGAGGTCGTTGTTAATGTGGCCGCTAAATAACTGATGATTTCTTGAGTACTTATCATTTTTTTATGGTGGGTTATGTGAAAAATAATTATATTATGTCTACGCTAAGCAGGTATTAAATGCCTTTATAGCCGGACGTGATTGGATAACGTCTATCGCGTCCAAACGCTCGACTCGTAATTCTAATACCAGGCGGCGATTGTCGACGTTTATATTCATTTCTATCTACTAGATTGATCGCTCTAACAACATCTTCACGCCTAAATCCTGCAGAAATTATTTCTTCAGCGGACTGATCCAACTCCACATAACGTTCCAATATTGGGTCCAATACGTCATAAGGCGGCAAAGAATCCGCATCAATTTGATCTGGCGCTAATTCTGCCGAGGGTGGTCGAGTAATAACGCGCTCAGGGATAACCTGAGCAATCGAATTACGATAACGGGCTAGGTCATAAACCAGTAACTTTGGCACGTCTTTAATGGGGGCAAAACCTCCCGCCATATCCCCATAAAGCGTTGCATAACCCACGCTCATTTCACTTTTATTACCTGTAGTCAGTAACAGTTTGCCCTGTTTATTTGATAACGCCATTAATATGACTCCACGACATCGCGCCTGTATATTTTCCTCAGTCGCATCTTTACTTGTACCCGCAAAAATATCCGCCAACATATCAGTAAAGGCATTAACAGCAGGCGCTATCGGAATGGTATGGTATTTAACACCCAAAATATCAGCTTGCTTAATAGCATCTTCATTACTCATACCTTGAGTGTATTCAGAGGGCATTAACACAACCTCAACTTTATCTTGCCCTAAAGCATCAACCGCTAACGCTAAAACAAGCGCCGAATCAATCCCACCTGACAAACCCAAAATCGCACCTTGAAAACCATTTTTTCGGACATAATCCTTTATTCCCAAGACCAACGCCTGATACTCGCTAGAAATTTTATTGTAGAGCGGCGCGCAACTACTTAACAACGTGTTATGCCCATCGAATTCGATGACACTGATTTGCTCTTTAAATTCTTCCGCCCTAAAAACAATATTACCGTGTAAATCGGCTACAAAAGAAGCGCCATCAAAAATCAATTCATCTTGGCCACCCACCTGATTAACATAAACCAAAGGAATTTTTGCCGCTTTAACTTGTTGGCAAATAATGGCTTCACGCTGATGGATTTTTCCAGAATTAAAGGGAGACGCATTAAGCGTTAACATCAACTCGGCCCCAGCTTGCTTAGCATTATCAATAATGCCTTGTTTCCAAACATCTTCACAGATGGTCAAGCCAATAAAAGTGCCATTAAATTCAAATACACAGGGTTGATGACCTGCAGTAAAATAACGCTGCTCATCGAATACACCGTAATTAGGTAAAATCTGTTTACGGTAACAGGCCAAGATGACGCCCTGATGCAACACAACTGCGCTGTTATACAATTTATTGTCATCACGCTCTGGAAAGCCCACCACCATAGCAATATCAGTAACACGCTCCGCCAGCAGATAAATAGCATTATTAGCTGCCGCAATAAAATCAGCTCTAAACAAAAGATCTTCCGCGGGATACCCCGTTATTGTCAATTCAGGAAAGACAACAAGATCTGCATTTAAGTGATCCCGAGCATAAACAGATGCCTCAATGATTTTATCAACGTTAGCCTCTATATTACCGACTAGAAAATTGACTTGTGCGAGTGCTATTTTTAAGGACATAAAAGATTTCTAAGTGCAGGCGAAAATTGTTAATTAACTGTCTGACAAACATTATACTTATTTTGCTAATGAGTTGATCATGACTATTACAATACATCATGATAAAACAACTCACTAGTGCTTGCACATACCCTTTTATTGTTAAGGCAACATATTCTATAATTTTTTTAGCGCTAAAGAATTATAAAATATTTCATAAAATATAAGCACTTACAAGCATTCTAGCCACTCAACGAACTCTGTCCTATCAAGTCAGTCGCCTCTCGTACAGTTTTTGTCAATGTTTTGTAAAACTTTATGATAAAATAAAGCTTTAAATTTAATGCAAAGAATCAATTATGAATGGATCTAATGATGACTCAGGGCAGTATTTAATAAAAACAGTTTCAAAAAGATCAGGTCTTAAATCAGACCTAGTCAGAGCATGGGAACGTCGCTACCAAGCTGTTAACCCGTCAAGAACGTCGGGCGGCCACCGTGTTTATACCGATCAAGATATTGCCCGTTTAAAACTGCTTAACCAAGCTACTAGTAATGGCCATAGCATCAGTCAAATTGCCCAATTATCGCTTGATGATTTAAAAAACCTGGTTAAAAATGAATCCAACACATCCGATCAGCCCCTATTTATTCCAAACATCCTTAGTAACCGAGCGCATCTTGCAGAAGATTATATTGAAAAATGTTATGCGGCTGTTTTAGCCTTTGATGCACAGGCACTAGAATCTCATTTTGAAAATGCCATTGTAGAGCTAGGATCCGAAGCCTTTATTGAGCATTTATTAACGCCCTTACTAACCATAATCGGCGAACGTTGGAAAACAGGTGAATTAAGACCTGTCCATGAACATATGACTTCATCCGTTATTCGCTCATTAACTTATATTTTGCGTAATAATCACCCTTGCGCCGCCAACGCACCTAGAATGGTAGTCAGTACGCCTATTGGTCAACTACATGAACTAGGCGCCCTACTTGCAGCTATCATGGCCGAGCTTTGTGGCTGGCAAGTCACTTATCTTGGCGCCAATTTACCCGCAGAAGAGATTGCAGCTGCGGTTAAATATACGAACGCCTGCGCACTCACCCTAAGTATTAGTTTTGCTAGTGATGATCATATTGTAGCTAAAGAGCTTAGACGCTTAAAAAAACTAATTGGCCCTAAGGTTTCGTTAATTGTTGGTGGTCGTGCAGCTGGTCATTTTGACGCCATTCTAAATGAAGTCGACGTGGTCAATATTCAAAATTATGTTCATTTCAAAGAAGTTCTTGCTCAACTAGCCACTGACAACCAAAAGCAAGAAAACGCGTAGCTTAGACTGATTTGAGATAACATGAGTCAATATTTTACTGACTAATTTTTTTATGAGCTTTTGGAAAACTAAAAAACTGACTGAAATGACTGACCCAGAATGGGAGTCATTATGTGACAACTGTGGAAAATGTTGCCTACACAAACTAGAAAACGAAAAAACTAACGAGATTTTCTTTACTAACGTCGCCTGTAAACTTCTCAAACTAGAAACGTGTCGATGCTCGCGATACAACCAGCGCACTGAATTAATTCCAACCTGCCTAGACATAAAGCAACTTGATGTTGAAAAGTACAACTGGTTACCCTCAACCTGCGCTTATCGACTCCTCAATGAAGGCAAAGACTTAGCAAGCTGGCATCCCTTAATTTCTGGAAACAGCGCGAGTGTAAAAAGAGCTGGCGTTTCCATCACTAGCTATGCCATAACAGAATCATCAGCGAACAATCTTAAAGACCATATCATGAAGTGGCTAAATTAAACACTAATAAACCACATTTATTAAGCTCTGTTTACACCACAAAACACACTGTTTATTAAGGCCTTAGATTAATAACAACCCCCGCGCCATCCACCGTTTTTTGCTTCTCAACTTCCGGTTCTGGAGACATCAAAAAATCGCCCTCTAACTCCAAAGACCTTGGCTTCTTCTTTGCTTTAAGTGCAAAAAAATCATCCGCCTCACTTTGGCTCTTTGCTTTTTTTTCAGCTTTATAATCTGACGTTTCTATACTCGTAAAAGGCAAAGAAAGATCCAACGGCTTATCAAATTCACTACGCTCAATGACCGCATTATCTTTAGCTAAAGACTCTGTTCCTTTAGCAGGCGTTATTATTTTGGGATTAACTTTCACAAGCTTTGCTAAACTTTTCGATTTTAAATGTTTTATTTCCAATGCTTTTTGAGTCTGCTCCGATTCAACTGATTCAAGAGCAAGCTGTGTTTTCGATGCTTCTAGTGGCAGTATTTTTTTCTCAAATGAATCATCAAATGCACATAAAAAAAACCATGAAACCAGTAAAAATAACCTTAACAATAAACGACTAGATTTCATCTTAATTTATCCACTCTAGCGGAAAACAACACAACGATTTAATAAAATCAAACAAATGGCTAACTAAATGATAGCTACAAAAAACCACTCAGATATCTATAAAAACAGACACTGCCTACAACCCTAAATTAAGTTAACTTATTAGAAGAACCATAGCACAACCCATTAGTACGACACAAGAATAGATAATTGCGGCTATTTATACAAAAAACTCTCAAAACGAAATAAGAAAAACGAGGGGGGTAGGCGGAAAAAAAAGAGGAGGCAGTATCAATTAAGCTCTGCAAAGAAGGGGAAACAATCTTCATTGCCATCAATTACCAGAAAGGGTACAAAGACAAGTCTTTGTACCCTTCTTAGTAACTTAAAAAAACACGTTAAAAACTAAAGTGAATCGCCAATTTCAGTTTTATAAAATGGCCATTTTTTAACGTGTAAATACTTTCTGATCGGCGACTTAATCACCGAGACACAAAGCGCGATAGAAAACAAACACCAAACTGCTGCATATTCATTGGGATCAGTAGTTGTGATATCAGAAACGAATGGGCCTATCAAATAATGGAACCCAACAAATCGCCAAGAACCATAAACTAATGGCATATAAAAAGACACCAAAATATAAGTAAATGCATGCAAACCCCAGTTAAAACCAAACAACCATTTAACAGGATCCGACATCAAACCATTCAAGGGCATTTGCCAAGCAATGTGCCAAGAACCTGACGTTGAACAAACACTAGGCCCACAAAAACCTTCCACACCAATATTGCAGGTTCCAGCCCAGCCGAAGGGGTACATCTTAATCAGCATAGCAAGCGAACCAATTGCACAAATAGTGTAAACAGTGGTACGAATTTTTAATTTAACACTCACCGGAATAAAATACATCGCGACCATATTGACGAAAAATGGCTGAAAAGCGACGTGTAAATACCCCAAAAGTGTCAATATCTGATTATTGGGATTATCACATAAATCAATATAAACGTAAGTGGCTGCCTGCAATAACTCCATTAAGGCAAAATAGGTTAATGGAATCCAAAGTTCTTTAGATTCACCCTGTTTCAGTGCAACATACGCTGCGGTACTAAGACCTGCGACGGCTAAAACACCTGACGCTTCTCCACTCCAACACATAAAACTTCATCCTCTTTTATAATTATTAAATACCGCTTAATACAACAGCTTCTTTATAGGGCTTATCGCCATTGAGTCATCACTAATTTTTTTTATTATAGATCTCAAAATAGAACAACATCGGCTATTGTATTATAAGTTACAACAGATTGAGAAAAGCTTATCAAAAGAAGCAAAATAATGCCTGTGGAATAGCAACCTTATATTCACAAATTATCGATACATTTATTCATCACTTTATAGCCTAATGGCATTAAATGCATCAAGGTCTTGCACTGCCGCAACGGTTCGACGAATGAGCTCATAATTACTCTCCAAGTCCATCATATCCCCAATCGCCAAAGTAACCAGCATAGCCTCAAAGGCATAAATAAGATGCGCTCTATATCTTTTCAAAAGCACCTTAGCATCCAAATTAAGCATACCGTTATCTTTCAAAGATTGGGCATAAATCTCTATTAAATCAATCTCAGACCGTCTACGATTCTCAATGGTCAATGAGGTTGCTAAAAAATAAGCAATATCACTGATCCCCTCACCAAAGCGAACCATTTGCCAATCAAGAATTCCAGGCTTGGATTGATACCAATACAAGTTACCGGGATGACAATCATGATGAACCAATGTTTGTGGCGCATCAGTAAGAAATTGCATTGCCTTTTTACGATTACGCGCATAGTGAATAGCTTGGGCATGAAGACTTACTGGTACTAAATCCCCCGCTTTACGCAACCCCCGCTTCATCAAAGGCACAGCCAACGCAGATCCCAACACGTCTTCAAGCCGACGCACAGGGCCTGCAAGCCATTGATAAGATTTACTAAGATTTTCTTCTCGCCCAAAATGCGCATGAAACCTAGCCAGTTGCTCAACAACTAAGCCTGCTTGAGCAACCGTTAAGTCATCACCAGGCGTGCCCAGAATAAATTCATCACCGGTCAGATCAGGTAGAACTAATGTTGCCCCTTTACCAAACTGACTCTGGGCCGCCAAAACATTCGGAATAATCACAGATACCGGGCGCAAAACCTCATTATAAAAACGCACCTCGGTATGCAATAATCTTGGTAAGGCGGTAATAAGTCTTGCCTTCCAATCAAGCGATGGTAATTTTACAAACCAATCTTTAGGTAATTTATCTGGTTTATTATGCTCTACCTTAACGCGTATACGGGTTGTTGTTCCAATATCGACTAAAACAATATCAACCTTAGAAACCACTGCATTAAAATTGTGTTTATTGACGACTCGTTGCGCCCAATCAACCGTTAAATGATTGGGCTGGCAAACTAAAATGCTCTGCATTATCTTAGTATTAAAAATTAATTAAATTCAGGTTAGCCCATAACGCTAGCCCCCTCTTATGCTTTAAACCTTATAAGCATCGTTATCAATATAAACATCAATTGGATATTGGGGGACTATAGTAGTAACCGGTAAATCTTTACCTGAGCGCCACGCCATAACGGCTTCTTGTTTATTAAGCCCCGTAATCAAGAAGATAAGTTGATAGGTATCACTCAACGCCTTTGCACTCATAGAAACACGCTCAGGCGGTGGCTTGGGCGAATTGTAAATGGCATGTGTTAAATCATCGCCCTGATGCACATGTCCAGGAAATAAACTAGCCGTATGTCCATCCTCTCCCATACCTAATAACACCATATCAAACGGAAGCGCTGCCGCTACAATATTGCTATATTCTTTAGCGGCCAGCTCTGGCCCCAACTCAGCCGGCATCGTAAAAATATGTGTCTCAGGAATGGCCACGTTTTGCAAAAAAACCCGCGTCGCCATTAAACTATTTCTATCCGCATGGTCGACCGGCAAACACCGCTCATCACCGTAATAAATAAACCATTTACTCCAATCCGCATCAGATTTAGCCAATAGGCCATACACTTTTTCTGGCGTACTTCCACCGGCCAATACCAATTTAAACTTACCGCGATCTTTAATCGCTTGTTTGGCTACCTCAAGAATCTGGTGATAAGCGGCCAAAGCAACTTGATCAGCTGATTCTAGGACATGCCAACGACTATTATCCTGCATTTATCTAACCTCCGGTGTTAGAGAGCTGCGCCACGTTTGAGAGCTTTTATCAAATAACCGACTATCTTCTGGCCCCCAAGATCCTGCGGGATAAGTAGCGACGTAATCACGCTCAATTGCCCAGGTTTGTAAAATAGGATCAACAATACGCCACGCATATTCAACTTCATCAAAACGCAAAAATAACGACCGATCACCCTTTAAAACATCGAGTAACAGATCCTCATAAGCATCAATCACTTTTTCATCTTCATTTCTAAAACTAGCATCAAGACTACTCGTTCTTGTCCGCATCTCAAGTCCCGGCTCTTTTACCGTCATTTCAATACGAATACATTCTTCAGGCTGGATACCCAATAACACCCAGTTCTGATTCATACAATGCACATTAGTATCACGAAAGAATTGTAACGGTGGATGACGAAAACAAATCGAAATAGTCGATTGTGCATTTGCCATGCGCTTACCCGTCCTTAAATACATTGGCACCCCACGCCAACGCCAATTATCAACATACAACTTCATCGACGCATAGGTTTCTGTAACGCTATTGGCGGGGATATTTTCTTCCTGTAAATAACCATTAACCTTTTCACCCTTAATATGCCCTTGTGCATATTGACCTCTAAAAGCATGGCCATGAACAGCTTCTTTAGGGATAGGCCGAATAGATTTCAAAACCTTAACTTTCTCATCACGTAACGACTCAGCCTCCATTGATGCGGGTGGCTCCATCGTCACTAATGTCAATAATTGCAACAAATGACTTTGCAACATATCACGCATAGCTCCGGCACTATTATAATAATCACCCCGAGATTCTATCCCAAGCTCTTCAGAATGAGTGATTTGAATGTGGTCGATATAATTACGATTCCATAAAGGCTCAAGCATGACATTAGCAAAACGAAACACTAATACATTTTGCACCATACCTTTGCCCAAATAATGATCAATACGGTAAATTTGCTCTTCGGTTAAATAATGGCTAATACGCTTTTGCAACGCTCGAGCGCTATCCAAATCATAACCAAATGGTTTTTCGATAATAACTCTTCGCCACCCCTGATCTTCATTAAATAAGTGATTATTACTTAACATCTCCATAACCGCGCCAAAATCGGCAGGACTAATGGATAAATAAAAAGCGATATTCTTAGCGAATCGATTTTTCTCATTAAGCACATCAGCCAACGACGAGTAACA
Source organism: Crenothrix polyspora (assembly GCA_945877505.1). GTDB lineage: Bacteria > Pseudomonadota > Gammaproteobacteria > Methylococcales > Methylomonadaceae > Methylobacter_C > Methylobacter_C polyspora_A. Next base: position 2,426 of record CAMDWT010000025.1, on the reverse strand, counting down.
TTCCGGCTGCGCAATATCACCCTGATGATATTGCAGGCGCTCACTAAACCGCTTAAAAACCACCTCATCAAAATCATCTTTTGATTTTGCGACGACCATATCTCTCACTTCACTCAGCCATTTTTGCTGATCCCAAGGTCGTCGGCCTATCGCTAAAATACGTGTGCCTTTCGGCAACTGGTTCGCCGCATCTAGGTGATACAAAGCAGGCATCAATTTAATTCTGGATAAATTTCCAGTCGCGCCAAAAATAACGTATGTACAAGGGTCTGCGTGCATAATGGGAGGACTCTATAAAAAATAATGGAACAGCAACCACTCAACTTGAGCTTTATTGCCAGGGCTACACAAAAATACTTTACTTAACGCCCATAAGTTCATGGGCGTTAATTTTGCGAAAAGATAACTGCCAATAAAAATTCATTCTATTTAATTAGACAGTATAGGTAGAAGAGGCTGTCTTACCCCCATGCCCCGTCCAATCGGTATGAAAAAACTCACCTCTAGGCTTATCAGTGCGTTCATAAGTATGGGCGCCAAAATAATCTCTTTGCGCCTGCAATAAATTAGCAGGTAATCTTTCTGTGCGATAACCATCAAAATAAGCCAAGGCAGACGAAAAAGCAGGGGTAGGAATTCCCAGCTCAACGCCTAAAACTACGGCTTTGCGCCATCCTTCATCAGCCTGTTTCATCGCCGTAACAAAGAAGTCTGCCAACAGTAGATTTTCTAACGCTGGATTACGGGTGTACGCCTGTTTTATATCATTTAAAAATTGACTACGAATAATGCAACCACCGCGCCACATCAAAGCAATTTCACCATAATTTAAAGTTAAGTTATATTCCTTAGAGGCTTCTCGCATTAAGCGAAAACCTTGCGCGTAAGAAATAATTTTAGCCGCATATAATGCGTCACGAATGGCATCAATCATCGCTTTTTTGTCACCTGAAAATACATGAGTACGTTTAGGTAAAACCTGAGCCGCTTTTACTCTTTCTGATTTTTGCGCCGATAAACAACGTGCAAAAACTGACTCGCCGATTAATGTTAAAGGAATACCCAAATCCAATGCATTAATACCCGTCCATTTACCTGTGCCCTTTTGGCCCGCCGTATCAAGAATCTTGTCCACCAAAGGCAAGCCATCCTCATCTTTATACGCCAAAATAGCTGCCGTAATTTCAATTAAATACGAACTTAATTCACCTTGATTCCATTCGGTAAATATCGCATGCATTTCATCTGCACTTAAACCTAAGCCTTCAGATAGCAATTGATAGGCTTCGCAGATTAACTGCATATCACCATACTCAATACCATTATGAACCATCTTAACGTAATGGCCTGCCCCGTTATCACCGACCCATTCACAACATGGATCGCCATCAACGTGAGCACTGATCGCTTGAAAAATGGGCTTCACCATAGGCCATGCCGCTTTATTACCACCCGGCATAATGGAAGGTCCATGTCTCGCACCTTCTTCACCACCCGAAACACCAGTGCCAATATAATTAATATTTTTTTCTATCAGCGCTGCCGTACGACGATTGGTATCCGTAAACAAAGAATTACCCCCATCAACAATAATATCGCCTGCCGACAATAGTGGCACTAACTTATCAATATATTGATCAACAACCTCACCCGCCTTTACCATCAACATAACAATTCTTGGCGTAGCAAGACTATCAACTAAGGCTTCAAGCGAGTGCGTACCGACAACCAATGTATCTTTTGCCGGACCGTCTAAAAACTCATCAACAGTACTAGTGGTGCGGTTATAAACCGCTACTTTAAATCCATGGTCGTTCATATTAAGAACTAGATTTTGCCCCATTACTGCCAAACCGATTAATCCGATATTTGCCTTCATGCTTGTCTTCTATGAAATTAATTTAAAAGTTAAATATTATCATACTTTACCGACAGATCGTTTATAGGTTAAACGACTAAAAGCCTCTCAAAAAGAACGCTATCCTAGACAGTTGCTTCAACTCTCTGACGGCCAATAAACCCTCCCTTTAAAACCGCTTCGCCTCCATTAAACATTAATAGATTATCAACTGAGACAATCAAACCCCAAGCTATTGGAATAACATTTTTATTAACTCACTCAAACAAACAATAATAAATTTATAATTCTAGTTGACTAGCACTGCGTTATCGAGTCTAATGGCCGTCTTTTGTAGTTGCGCCTAGGTAGCTCAGTCGGTAGAGCAGAGGACTGAAAATCCTCGTGTCGACGGTTCGATTCCGCCCCTGGGCACCATCTATAAAAAAACAAGCAACATCTCAAATGCCCAGGTAGCTCAGTCGGTAGAGCAGAGGACTGAAAATCCTCGTGTCGACGGTTCGATTCCGCCCCTGGGCACCATGAATTCTAAAGGCTCCGATCTGATCGGGGCCTTTTTTATGCCTGA
>CAMDWT010000024.1 GCA_945877505.1 Crenothrix polyspora | reverse complement strand
GAAACTGACTCGCAGTTGGTGCGCGATGAGTTGTCAAAATATAGGTCTCATCGGCCTTGTAATGTCTGTGATGGTGCGCGACTTAATGTTGCCGCTAGAAATGTCTTTATTGATGAATTTCCAATTCATCAGTTAACACATCTTCCTATTCGTAAATCCTTAGCCTTCTTTCAGACCTTATGTTTACCCGGCCAGCGTGGTGAGATTTCAGTAAAAATAATTAAAGAAATTCAAGAGCGATTGGAGTTTTTGGTTAATGTAGGTCTCGATTATTTAACGTTAGATAGAAGTGCTGACACACTTTCTGGTGGTGAAGCGCAACGTATTCGTCTCGCTAGTCAAATCGGTGCAGGTTTGGTTGGCGTTATGTATGTGTTAGATGAGCCGTCTATTGGTTTGCATCAGCGTGATAATGATCGATTACTTAAAACGTTATTTCATCTACGAGACTTGGGTAATACGGTAATCGTTGTTGAGCATGATGAAGATGCTATAAGAGCAGCGCAACACATTGTTGATATCGGACCTGGTGCGGGCGTTCATGGCGGTCGCATTATTGCCCAAGGTACATTGGACGATATTATTAATAGCGATGAATCACTTACCGGCCAGTATCTATCAGGTAAGGTTTGTATTGCTATTCCAGAAGTATTAACGCCGATTGATAAAGACAAGCAAATAACTATCCGCAATGCGCACGGCAATAATTTAAAGAATGTTGATATTTCCTTTCCCGTTGGCTTATTAACCTGTGTTACGGGCGTGTCAGGTTCGGGAAAGTCCACGTTAGTAAATGACACCTTATATGCCTATGCAGCACGACTTATTAATCGTGCTGGCATTATTCCAGCGCCTTGTGATGGTGTTGAAGGGTTGGAACATTTTGATAAGGTGGTTGATATTGATCAAAGTCCGATAGGACGAACGCCCCGCTCTAATCCAGCAACCTATACCGGCTTATTTACACCGATACGAGAGTTATTTTCCGCAACCCATGAGGCTCGCTCGCGGGGATATACGGTAGGCCGTTTTAGTTTTAATGTTAAAGGTGGGCGTTGCGAAGCATGTAAAGGTGATGGCGTTATCAAAGTTGAAATGCATTTTTTACCGGATATTTTCGTGCATTGTGATGCCTGTAATGGTAAGCGTTATAACCGGGAGACCTTGGAAATACGGTATAAAGGTAAAACTATAAATCAAGTTTTGGATATGACGGTAGAAGATGCGGCTGATTTTTTTAGCGCCGTACCCACGTTAGCTAGAAAGCTGCATACGTTAACCGAAGTGGGTTTAAGTTATATTACCTTAGGACAAAATGCGACAACGCTTTCTGGTGGCGAAGCACAACGCGTTAAACTGGCTAAAGAGCTTTCCAAACGAGATACCGGCAAGACCCTGTATATTCTAGATGAGCCGACGACTGGGCTGCATTTTCATGATATAAAACAATTGTTAGGGGTATTACATACGCTACGAGATCATGGTAATACGGTCATTGTTATCGAGCATAATTTGGATGTGATTAAAACAGCTGATTGGTTAATTGATATGGGACCAGAAGGCGGAGATGGCGGTGGAATGCTGGTTGCTGAAGGCTCGCCAAAAGCGGTTTCTGAGAATGAGGCGTCGTATACCGGACATTATTTAAAGCGTTTTTTTGAATAAGCTCTTTATTGTAAAGTCGAAGGTGGAGGCATCTGATGTGATGTCCCCCCCTTCAAAGAGCATCTTATGCGCAGACGTCATGATGTTCTAGGCCTAAAATAAACTGCCATTCGTAGGCACTGACCGGCATAATTGAAAGGCGATTTCCGGGTCTTACAACGGCCATATCAACTAATTCTTGTTTTGCCTTTAACTCTCTAAGGCTGATAGTTCTGGATAAGGTTTTAACGAACTTAACATCAACCATCATCCAGCGTGGCTTTTCTGGGTCGCTTTTAGGGTCGAAATGACTATCATCGGGATCAAAAGCAGTGAAGTCAGGATAACCTTCTTTAACGATTTCCATAATCCCGACTATGCCAGGTTGATAGCAATTTGAGTGATAAAAAAAGACTTGATCGCCCAATTTCATTGCATCCCGCATCATGTTTCTCGCTTGATAATTTCTCACACCATCCCAGTGTTCGGTCTGATTAGGTTTGTTATAAAGATCGATTATGCCAAACACATCCGGTTCGGATTTCATTAGCCAGTAGTTCATGCTGAGTTCACAGAGATTATTAAAAATGAGCTAAGTGTGCCATTAAATAAGAATTTATGCACCAGAAGCTTGATAAGGTAAAAACAATAGGCAAAAAAAATGCGGCTTATGAGGGCCGCATTAAAAGAAGGATATAAAACTCTGATTTCCGAGGAGGAAAATTGCATCTCAAGAGTTGAATCTATAGTAACTGCAAAGTCTAACGGATGGAATGTGGCATATTGTCGCGTGACTGATTGTCGCAGGGTTTAAAGTAGGTTTTCTGCAACTAAAAGATTACTTAGTTTTGCGAAATCAGCGAGTGATAATACTTCTGCTCTTAAAGTGGGATCGATGTTTAAAGCGAGAATAGCCTCTTCTTCTATGAGTTTTTTTAATGAGTTACGTAGTGTTTTTCGGCGTTGAGAGAAGGCTTGTACGACTACTCTATTAAGCATCCTTATGTCATTAACTTGAACAGGGGGTTGTTGATGGGGCACTAATCTGACAATGGCTGACATGACTTTGGGTGCGGGGTCAAAGCTTTCAGGCGGCACGTCAAATAGATGTTCGGTGGCGCAATAATATTGCATCATAACGCTCAGGCGGCCATATTTTTTACTGCCTGGAGCGGCACAAATTCGATCAACAACTTCTTTTTGTAGCATAAAATGCATATCCTCAATACAGGATGCATTATTTAGCAAATGAAACATTAAGGGGGTGGAGATGTTATAGGGTAAATTACCAATAATGCGTAATTTTTCTTTATCGGCAACCAGTCCTGAAAAGTCAAATTTTAAGGCATCTGCACTAAAAATTTGTAGATTATCCTGTTGTTTGAACTTGTCTTTGAGTAGCACGACAAGATCCCTATCTAGCTCAACGATATCAAGCCGTAACCCCATATTTAATAAGGGTTCGGTGAGTGCGCCCATACCAGGACCTATTTCAACCCAATGTTGATCAGGGTTTGCTTGTAAACTGGAAAGAATATGGTAAATGATATTATGATCATGTAAAAAATTCTGGCCAAAACGCTTGCGTGGAGTATGTGTCATATTATTTTAAAGAGTGTTAGTTGCCATCGTTAATGCGGTTTGCAGAGCGACCATTAGGCTACCTATGTCGGCTTTACCAGTACCTGCTAAATCCAAAGCAGTGCCATGGTCAACAGAGGTACGGATGATGGGAAGTCCTAGGGTAATATTGACGGCTCTTCCAAAACCTAAATATTTAAGCACGGGTAAGCCTTGGTCATGATACATGGCCAAAACAGCATCTGCTGAGGTCAAGTATTTTGGTGTAAATAAGGTATCAGCAGGAAGTGGGCCCTGAAGATTAATGCCTTGTTGTCGTAAGCTTTCAAGTACCGGTTCAATGATTTCAATTTCTTCATGACCCATATGGCCCTTTTCTCCTGCATGCGGGTTAAGTCCGCATACCAGAATTTTTGGATTATCAATATGAAAGCGTACCCGTAAATCATAGTCTAGTATACGAATGACTGATGTCAGGCGATGAGGCGTGATTGCAGAGCTGACCTCAATAAGCGGTAAGTGAGTAGTAACCAAAGCAACACGTAAGCCAGGGGTTGCCAACATCATTACTGGATGTCCGCCAGTTATTTCAGCAATATATTCAGTATGACCACTAAAAGCAAAGCCAGCCTCATTAATAATGCCTTTGTCGACCGGGCCTGTAACCATGGCATCAAACACACCTTTGACGCAACCCTCGGTTGCTTCAGTTAGGGTGGATAAAACGTATTGACTGTTTAACGCGTTAGTTTGTCCACAGTTAACGGTTACGGCGAGATTAACGGGAAGCACCGTTAAGTTTCCAGCCCTTTGATAAGCGGCCGGTAGAGCGCTATCAAATTCATTTATATGTAGAGGAAGACCGAGTTGCTCAGCACGTTGCGCCAATAATTCAGGACTGGCTATTACGATGAGTTGATAGGGTAAATTTTGCTGTGCAAGTTGAATACATAGATCCGGTCCTATGCCTGCAGGTTCACCGGGGGTTAATGCAATGCGTTTTATGCAATTGTGAGGCATGTGTCATGTAGTCTAAAAAAAAATTAATTTTACAGCAAAATGACGTAGTGAATTTAAAAACGTTTATTACCAACAATTTTAAGCAGTGGTGCGGGTATAGGCTGATACGACAGTAATAAGGGTGTAGGTTGTCAATAGGGAAATGAAATAGAGAGCAGGTCGACGTGTTTTATCATAAGGATATGAGGTTCATGTAACTTAAATAATGCGATTTTAATCGGGTAACGATTTAATTTAGAATGAAGATAGTTAAGAAGCTCAGATAATTAGAGATTGTTCTGTGGTCATTAAATAAAGGCTTAGAGAAACTATTAATGTTTGATAGCAGGTTATCAAGTTAAATTAAGGTTACAATAATCCCATTTTTTGAATGGAGGACTTCCTTTTGGCGGAAAAAGTTATTCGTATCGCGACTCGACAAAGTCCTTTGGCTTTATGGCAGGCAGAGCATGTTGCGGACTTACTGGTGCGTGCCTTTCCCGGGCTTAAAACAGAGCTGGTTAAAATGGTGACACGAGGCGATAAAATTCTCGATGCGCCTTTAGCTAAAGTGGGTGGTAAGGGCTTGTTTGTTAAAGAGTTGGAACAAGGAATGTTGGAAGGTTCAGCGGATATTGCGGTACATTCTATGAAAGATGTGCCAATAGAGTTCCCCTCAGGGTTGCATTTAGCCGCTATTTTAACGCGTGAAGATCCCACGGATGCTTTTGTATCAAATCGTTATGCAACATTAAATGATTTGCCGGCTAATGCGAGAATTGGCACCTCTAGCTTGCGGAGAGAATGTCAGCTTAAGCAGCAGTTTCCAAATGCTGAAGTGCTACCCTTAAGAGGTAATGTTAATACCCGCTTAGCTAAATTGGATGCAGGCGATTACGACGCGATTATTTTGGCTTCAGCAGGTTTAAAAAGATTGGGCATGGCCAATCGCATTACACAATCATTACCAGTAAGTGTAAGTTTACCGGCAGTAGGTCAGGGAGCAATAGGCATAGAATGCCGTATTGATGACGAAGAAATTAATCAGATGTTAACAGCTTTACATGACACGGATACGGGATTATGTGTTTCTGCTGAGCGGGCAATGAATACTCGATTGAATGGGGGGTGCCAGGTTCCTATTGCTGGTTTTGCTCTGCTTCAAGACGGAGGAATCTTTATGCGTGGATTGGTAGGCAATCCTGATGGGAGTGTGCTTTATCGGACTGAGCGTTCAGGTAGCTTAGAGCAGGCAGAAGCGATTGGTCGGATGGTTGCTGAAGACCTTTTAGCGCAGGGTGCAGATGAGATTCTGCAAACTTTATTTCATTGATTAATACGTTGAAAAAGGCGCGGATTTTAGTGACGCGCCCCGTGCATCAGTCAGAAAATTTAAGTCGGCAGATAGAAGGTTTGGGCGGTGTAGCGGTAAGGTTCCCAACACTAGCCATTGTGCCTGTGGATGATCCTGCTGGGATACAAAATACACTCGCACAGGCGGACAAATATCAATGGCTTATTTTTATTAGTGCTAATGCAGTTACTATGCAAGGTTACTATTCAGATAGTGATAAAATAAAAAAATTTAAATCGGTACGAATTGCTGCGGTAGGAAAAGCGACCCAGCAAGCATTGATTTCAGCCAATTGGACGGTTGATTTAGTGCCTGAAAGTGGTTATAACAGTGAAGCTTTATTGGCAATGGCTGCCTTGCAAGACGTAAAGGAACAAAAGATTTTAATTGTTCGTGGCGAAGACGGGCTTGATGAGTTGGCAAATACCTTGAGAGCTAGAGGGGCGTTGGTTGATTATCTGGACGTTTATAAAAGGATAATACCTCCTAGCGATTGCACTCAAGTTAATGCGTTGATTGAGCGAAAAGAGTTGGATGTTATTACGATAACTAGCGGTCAGGCTTTACAAAATTTAATAACGATACTGGACAAAAAATATCATCAGCTAATAATAGAGATACCGCTGGTGGTTGTTAGTCATAGAATTAGGCAAATAGCTGCCGAAATAGGATTTAAAAGAATTGCGCTGGCTCAGAGTCCTTCAGATAATGCAATTCTTGAGACAGTAACAATGTGTGTAACAGGAGGAATAGTGTGGCCGAATTGAGTGAACAACAAGAACAAGATCAAGGCGAGACAAAGCAAACACGCCGGTTGCGAAGTGGATTTTGGTTTGGCGTCATTATTTTGCTCATTATTGTGGGGCTAGCCGGTGCGGGTTTTTATTTATTTACGCAATTGCGAGATAAGCAGGCTGACTTAGGTGGCGAAGTTAAAGGGCAGATGTCAAAACAAATTGCCGACTATCAAGCACAACTTGTGGCCATTCAGTCTCAATTAGCCAGCCTTGAAGCTAATATTGCCGGAAAAGATAATCACTATACTAAAACGCTGGCTGACTTTTCTCAGTTACATAGCGAAAAGCTACAAACTACTCGAAAAGAGTTAAATGATTCAATTGTGGGTGTGCAGCGTCAACTAGGAAAAACGCGGGGTGATTGGCTGATTGCTGATGCAGAATATTTGCTAAGTGTTGCCAATGAGCGATTGTATTTAATCAGTGATGTTAATACGACCCGTGAAGCACTTGAAGCGGCAGATCAACGTTTAAGGGAAAGTGGTGACGCTGGAACCTTTAAAGTCCGTGAGGAAATTGCCCGAGAAATTTCAGATATTAAAAATGTTATGGTTGCCGATGTTGTGGGCATTTATGCTTCCATCCAGACCTTGCAAGATCATGTTGATAAATTAGTTTTATTTTTGCCTTATACAGGTAAGGCATTAACCGCTCCCGTTGAAGAAAAGCCCTCTGCAGAAAGCGGACAGGATCATGGTTTACTTGATTCAGCGATGTCTCAGTTGCAAGGTATAGTAACTATTAGACATACAGAGCATGAAGTTAAAGAGATTTTAACGCCCGAAGAAGCGCAATTTATTCAAGAGCAATTAAGAGTTAAGTTGGAGATGGTGAAGATTGCTTTAGTTCAGCATAATGAAGCGTTATTTCAATCGAGTCTTGCGGATGCAAAAAAGTGGGCAGAGTTACATTTCATGAAGAATACGGATATTAGTAATTTTATCGCTGAATTGGATCGCTTTAGTAGTATAAAAATTCGTAGTCAGTTTCCTGACATCAGTTCGTCTTTAAAAATGCTGAGGGATATTACAAAGCTAAGGATAGAAGCTGACAAAGCCATGCCATCAGTCGAACCCATAGCACCTGTTGCGCCAATAAAGCCATCTGAAACAGTTGCTCCCGTTGAAAAAATAGAAGCCATAAAGCCGACGGAAGCTGTGCCTGTAGCACAATGAGACATATTTAATGAAAAAATTATTTTATTTCCTAGTCCCTCTTATCGTCACACTGATAGTCGCCTTTTTTGTTAATAAAGCACTGCAACAGTTTGATAATCCAGGTTATGTGCTAATTGGTATTGGCCATTGGTCATTGGAAACCTCTTTGGTGATTTTTTCGGTTAGTTTAATCATTATATTTTATGTTTTTTACTTGTTATTTAGATCGTTGGGTTATTTATTAAGATTACCTGGGCGCCTTAAAAATCGAGGTAAAAACATTCGCTTTAATCGCTCTCAAGAAGCTTTAATTGCCGGATTAGTTGATTCTGCAGAAGGAAACTGGGAAAAAGCGGAAAATATTTTAATCAAACATGCGTCACATAGTGGTGCTCCACTAATTCATTATTTAACAGCCGCTAGAGCGGCTCAATCCCGAGGTGCTTTTGATAAAAGGGATGAATACTTAAAACAAGCGAATGATCAGGCGCCCGATTCAACTGTTGTGATTGGACTTACTCAGGCAGAGCTTAATTTATCAGGTAATCAGTTCGAGCAAGCACTGGAAACGCTGACTCGATTGCATTCCATTGATCCGACTCATGCAAGTGTTTTAAAATTGTTACATCAAACTTATGAGCACGTTGGTGATTGGCAGGGTATACGAAATTTAATCCCCTCCCTGCATAGTAATAAAATATTGATGGAAACTGAGGTAAAGTTACTAGAAATTGAAGCGTTCAGGCAATTATTAAAGCAATCAGCTGAAAAAGGTACGCCTGAAACCCTCTCGTTATTATGGTCTGAAATTCCGGATTACATAAAAACCATGGCTGATATTGCTGCGATTTATTTTGCTGCCATGATTGGCTGGGGTATGGGAGCTTTGGTTGAAAATGAGTTGGCCAATACTTTATCCGTGATATGGGATGAAACTTTAGTTGTGTTGTTTGGTAGTATTCAGTCGAATGATGACTTGAAACAGCTTGAAACAGCCGAGAAGTGGTCTTATATTCATCAAGAAAATGCTGTATTACTGGGTGTGCTTGGTAAATTGGCTATTAAGTGCTCAGACACCTTTAAGGCAGAAAGTTATTTAGCTAAAAGCATTGCGGCTGAACCAACAGTTCAAGCTTATCAATTACTAGGTGATTTATTATTTGCGCAAGATGATAAAGATAATGCTATCAGCTGCTATAAAAATGGTTTGGAATTAGCTTCAAGTGAAGTCGTTAGTCAAATTGGGATATTATCTTAATATTTTAAGATAGCTTACTAAAAAAATTGTTCAATTAAACCCCATAAAAAATTATGAAAATAAAAAAAATAATCGTTCTTTTAATGGCTTTGTTGATCAGTTCACTTGCTTTTGGACAAGATGCAACTGATGATTTTTCAGGGAAATGGAAAACGGAAGAAGGCAAGAGTATTGTTATTTCTAAATCAGGTGCAGGTTTTGTCGGTCAAGCGGTAGAGAAAAAAATCGTAATATTGAAAGATATTAATTTCTCGTCTGGCAAATGGGTGGCGGTTGTATACAATCCGATAAAAGATGTAACAGCGGACTGCGAACTATTTTTGGAAGGTAGTCAACTCAAAATTGTCGCAACAAAAGGACTGTTCTCTAAAACCATAGTTTGGACTAAAGAACTATAAAAGCATCCCCAAATCAGTCGGCGCTAATTCAGGGATGATGGAATTAGTAATGAACTAGTTAAAAAGAGAATCCCACATATCATCGACCTTCTTAATAACTTCTGGCGTCATTACGATCGTTCTACCCCATTCGCGATTCGTTTCTCCTGGCCATTTATTGGTCGCATCAAAGCCTACTTTTGAGCCGAGTCCGGAAACAGGTGAGGCAAAATCCAGATAGTCAATCGGGGTGTTTTCAAGAATGGTTAAATCTCTCGCAGGATCCATGCGAGTGGTCATGGCCCAGATAACATCTTGCCAGTTGCGGACATCAATATCTTCATCAACCACGATTACAAATTTAGTATACATAAATTGACGTAGGAATGACCAAGTGCCTAGCATCACTCGTTTTGCATGCCCTGCGTATTGTTTTTTCATGCTGATGACTGCCATCCGGTAAGAGCAGCCTTCTGGCGGTAGATAAAAGTCGATAATTTCTGGGAATTGTTTTTGTAAAATAGGGACAAAGACCTCGTTTAAGGCAACACCCAATATCGCCGGTTCATCAGGGGGTCTACCGGTAAATGTACTGTGATAAATGGGGGCTTGTCGCTGAGTAATTCTTTCGATAGTAAACACAGGGAAGTCCGCGACTTCATTATAATAGCCGGTATGATCCCCATAAGGACCTTCAGGCGCAAATTCATTTGGATAGATAAAGCCTTCCAGTACTATTTCTGCGCTAGCGGGAACCTGTAGATCATTAAGGATTGATTTGGCGACTTCTGTTTTACTGCCGCGTAAAAGTCCAGCAAAGGCATATTCAGATAGTGAGTCGGGTACCGGCGTGACCGCTGCAAGTATAGTGGCTGGATCGGCTCCTAAGGCGACAGAAACAGGAAAGGGTTTGCCAGGGTTCGCTGCCTGAAATTCTTTAAAATCTAATGCACCACCCCGATGAGCTAGCCAGCGCATAATCACTTTGTTTTTAGCGATGACTTGCAGGCGATAGATCCCTAAATTTTGCCTATCTTTATTTGGACCTTTAGTAATGACCAGTGGCCAAGTGATTAAGGGCGCTGCATCGTCTGGCCAGCACGTTTGAATCGGGTAAACGCTCAGGTCAATTTCATCACCTTCCCTAATAAGTTCTTGGCAAGGTGGCGACGATACAAGCTTGGGGGCCATGTTTAATACTTGTTTGTAGATAGGGAATTTATCCCAAGCATCCTTCATGCCTTTAGGCGGTTCCGGTTCTTTCAACGCCGCCAGTAACTCACCAATACCGCGTAGCTCAGTTATTGATTCTGCGCCCATACCCATCGCAACTCTTCTCGGGGTGCCAAACAGGTTGCCTAAAACGGGAATGTTGTAGCCGGTTGGGTTTTCGAAAAGAAGCGCCGGTCCACCTTGTCTTAAGGTGCGGTTACAAATTTCTGTCATTTCTAAATAAGGGTCAACAGGAATCGTAATTCTTTTTAACTCACCTTGTTTTTCGAGTTGCTTGATAAAATCACGAAGGTCTCGGTAAATCATGCCGCTATACCATTATGTCGAAGTAAAGCATCGATGTTGGGTTTACGCCCCCTAAACTGAATAAATAAATCCATCGCATCTTCAGTGCCGCCTTTTTCAAGAATAGTGGTCAAAAAAGCTTTGCCGGTTTTTTGGTCAAATATACCTTTTTCTTCAAATAAGGAATAAGCATCGCTCGATAACACCTCTGCCCATTTATAGCTGTAATAACCTGCAGCATAACCACCGGCAAAAATATGTGAGAAGCTGTGGGCAAAGCGGTTGAATTTTGGAGGCGTTACAACAGCAACTTGGGCTCTAACTTGATCTAGAATTTCATAGATACGGGCGCCTTTTTCAGGGTCATAGTCTTTGTGAATTCTAAAATCAAATAAGCTAAATTCCAGTTGCCTTACCATGATCATGCCGGCTTGAAAGTTTTTCGCAGCCAACATTTTGTTAAATAATGAATTGGGTAAAGTTTCACCTGTTTGGTAATGTCCAGAAATCAAGGCGAGCGCATCTTGCTCCCAGCACCAGTTTTCCATGAATTGGCTGGGCAGTTCTACAGCATCCCATTCAACGCCATTAATGCCCGAAACACCTAGATGATCAACTTTTGTCAGCATGTGTTGTAAGCCATGCCCAAACTCATGGAAAAGCGTCGTTACATCGTCATGCGTTAGTAATGAAGGTTCAGTTCCAGTAGGTGGTGTAAAGTTACAAGTTAGGTAAGCAACAGGCGTTTGGATTGCGCCGTTGAATTTTTTGCGACCGACACAATCATCCATCCAAGCACCGCCACGTTTTTTTGTACGTGCATATAAATCAAAATAAAATTGACCACGCAGTTCTCCCGATTCATCATGTATTTCGAAAAAACGCACGTCAGGATGCCAGCTGTCAAAGTCAGTGATTTCATTTATTTGTAATCCGTAAAGTTTTTCAACGACGGCAAATAAACCAGGGATGACTCGTGTAATAGGGAAGTAAGCCTTAACTTCTTCTTGTGATAGTTGATAAAAATGTTGGCGCATTTTTTCAGAATAATAACTTAAATCCCATGAGTGCAGTTCGTTTACACCATAGTGTTTTTTTGCAAATTCATTTAAGTCCGCCAAGTCTTTACGTGCGTGTCGCCAGGATCTATCGGCTAAGTTCTCCAGAAAATCAAGAACATCTTCAGGCTTATCGGCCATTTTTGTTGCAAGTGACAGCTCTGCATAATTATTAAAGCCTAATAATTGGGCTTTTTCATGACGAAGCGCCAGAATTTGTTGCATGATTAGACTGTTATCCCATTGCTCATGCTCCGGGGCTTGATCTGACGCACGGGTAGCGTAGGCTTGATAATGCTCGCGGCGTAACTCTCTGTCATCTGCATAGGTCATAACAGCCTGATAAGAGGGAAATTGCAGGGTAATCATCCAGCCTTCTTGGTTTAGATTGGCTGCGGTTTGTTTGGCTTGAGCTATTGCAGACGCCGGTAATCCAGCTAAGTCTTGCTCATGATTAATGAGTTTGCTCCAAGCATTGGTGGCATCAAGTAAGTTCTCTTCGTATTGACTGGCTAGTCGAGATAATTCTTGGCTAATGTCTTTGTAGCGTTGTTTTTGTTCGTCATTTAAATCAACCCCCGATAACCTAAATGCTCTTAGTGCATTTTGAATGACTTTCTTTTGAGCTTTATCTAGTGTTTCAAATGCCTTGCTATTAGCAATGATTTTATAGGCCGTAAACAAATGTTCATTTTGCCCCATTTCTGTAGAGTATTCACTGAGTTTTGGTAAGCAAGCATTATAGGCTTGGCGGAGTTCCTCTGTGTTAACTACGGAATTCATATTACTAACGGGTGACCAAGCTTTATTAAGTTTGTCTTCAGAATTTTCTAGCGGTTCAATTAGATTTTCCCAAGTATAGTCTGTTGTTGCCTGCAAGCGTTCTTTCACTAGGGCGCGAGCTTCATCCAATAATTGGGTGATGGCTGGCTCAATATGCTCCGGTTGTATTTTGGAAAATAAAGGCAGGATTGTGTTAGGCGCTAATAATGGGTTGATCATAGTGGACGTTAGTATTAAGTTATGGCTCTATGGGTGGGTTGTGGTAAAAATAAGTGATTTTTTACCAAGCGTAAAGAAATCTTATCAGGTATTATTTTGGTCTGTATAAAATACGGCTGTTTTTGATAAATAGTCATGCCAACTGTATTTATGTCTATTCATTAAAACCCATGCGAAACCCAGTCCGAAAAAGCTAAAAGAGATAATGGCTGTTGAAAAACGTAATAAAGCTTGTTTCCAGCTTATCGGTTTTTGATTAAGAGTCAAAACTTTTATTTTCCAGGCGCGCAAGCCTAAGGTTTGTCCGCCATGCGTCCAGAACCATCCGTAAAATAAAAAACTAATGCTTACTAAATAGATGCGGTGAAATAATTGATGGTCTCTTATTAATTCATCGGTGGTGAAAAGATACAAGAGTGCATTGGCGAGGATTAAAATAGCGGCTAACAGGAAGGTGTCGTATATTTGTGCCGCAAAGCGAATAAAAAAACCAGGTGCAGAGGGCAAATCTCGACCTGATTTTTGTATTTTTTTTATTTTCGAAGACAATTAAACTTTAAATAAGGCTAGTTTTTGACCAAAATACATGCACATTGCCATCAGTGCACCTAGCATTATCAAAGAGAATAAGAAAGGCGGTCTATGGAATAAAAGAATGGCGAAATCTGTTACAAAAAGACTCGTTAGTATGGGATGGTCAATAAAGCCATCATAAATTTTTTTTAACATAACAATCTCGTTAATAACGCAAATGTGCGATGCGAATGTTTAAAAATGGTTGTCTGATCTTTGAATTTTTTTAAATTCACAATGGTTGCTTGTAAAAATCAGTAGGATGATTTTACTATAATCAAAAGGGTAATGTAAAAAAAAGAAGATTGATTGTAAGATAGATTGTATCAAATGATATGATTACACTAATTAATAAAACAAATAAGGTTAAAGGTCATTTTAAATTTCTTTAAAAAATTGATTAATTCAGCGAAAAACGAAGCTGAACCCGTCAAATCGCAACCGCAGCTTAGAATCTATTCTCGTTCTGAACATAATATTTCGCGAGCTCAGATTAGTGAGAACGCACTTAAGGTTCTTTATAAGCTTCAAAAAGAAGGCTTCAATGCCTATCTGGTCGGCGGTTGCGTCCGTGATTTGTTACTTGGGCGCGAGCCTAAGGATTTTGATGTTGTAACGAATGCTGATCCTGAGCAAATTAGAAAAGTATTTCGTAATTGTCGTTTAATTGGCCGTCGATTTCGTTTGGCGCATGTGCATTTTGGTCGAGAAGTGATTGAAGTAGCTACCTTCAGAGGTGCTGCGGAAGATCAAAATGACAAACAAGTTCTCGATAAAGCAGGGCGGTTATTGCGTGATAACGTTTACGGCACTATTGAAGAAGATGTGTGGCGACGAGACTTCACTGTAAATGCGCTTTACTACAACATAAAAGATTTTTCAGTCGTTGATTATGTTTCGGGCATGGCTGACCATGAGGCGGCAACCTTAAGGTTAATAGGCGACCCTGAAACACGGTTTCGTGAGGATCCAGTGCGTATGTTACGTGCCGTAAGGTTTGCCGTTAAATTAGGCTTTAGATTGCATCCAGATTGTGAAAAATCAATGCATGAAGTTGCCGAGCTATTGTCTAGTATACCTTCCGCACGGCTTTACGATGAAGCGTTAAAATTATTTTTGTCTGGGTATGCTTTACAAACCTTTGAGATGTTGAGGCATTACGGCTTATTTCAGGTTTTATTCCCAGCGACAGAAAATTGCTTGTCCGTTGAAGAAAATGGTTTTCCACGATTACTCCTGATTAAAGCTCTCGGTAATTCTGATAGTAGAATTGCCGAGGGTAAAACGGTAACCGCCTATTTTTTATGGGCGGCCTTTTTATGGGAGCCTGTGCAAATGCGGGCACAAGAGAAAATAGCTAAAGGCATGGTTGAGTTTATGGCCTATCAAGATGCGGCTAATGAAGTGATCTCTCTGCAGGTTAAAAGCACTGCTTTACCGCGACATATTACTATGGCTATGCGTGAAGTGTGGAGTTTACAACCAAAGTTTAATGCGCGGGTAGGATCCAAACCTAGTCGTTTAATCACACATCCCCGTTTTAGAGCAGGGTATGATTTCTTGTTATTACGCGCAGAAACCGGTGGCGCTGATCTTGAAGTGGCAAAATGGTGGGGTAAATATCAGGAAGTCAGTGAAAATGAACAAAGAAAAATGACTCAGCCGCCACGCAAAGGCCCCGCTAGCAAAACAGGGCGCAAAAGAAACTACCGAGGCAAAGTTAAAGAGAGTGTTATAGAAAAAGGTGAGCTATAGATAGTAAAGCTAGCTTAGTTGTTTACTTTTTATTTAGAGCCTTATAATTATCTTATTTTCTATGAAATATTCCCCTTGTTCCCCTGTTATTGCTTATGTCGGTTTGGGTAGTAATCTTGCCGAGCCTGCGGTTCAAATTACCTCAGCACGTAGTGCCTTAGTGAATGTTGATGGCGTGCGAGAATTGGCATTTTCAAGTTTGTATCACAGTCTGCCTATGGGGCCACAAGATCAACCTGATTATGTTAATGCCGTTATGTGCGTGGAAACCGATTTATTGCCTTTCGATTTCTTGCATTGTCTGCAAAAAATTGAAAATGAACATGGCAGAATTAGAAAAGGCGAGCGATGGGGCGCTAGAACCTTGGATTTGGATATCTTAATGTACGGTGATCAAGAAATTGATGAGCCGGATTTAATCGTACCTCACTTAGGTATAAGCGAAAGGTCTTTTGTTTTGTACCCCTTATTTGAAATCGCCCCAACATTATTCATTCCAGGTAAGGGAGTTATCAGTGATATGGTTGAAAAGTGTCCGCTGGCTGGTTTGAAAAGGCTGAATTAATATGAGTCAAGGTTCTTACGATACAAGCGTGCTACCCCTCACAATTACTGATCTTTTTGCCATGAAGCAGCGTGGTGAAAAGATAACGTGTTTAACCGCTTACGATGCCAGTTTTAGCGCCTTAATCGATAAGGTGGGCGTTGATATGATATTGGTTGGCGATTCTTTAGGAATGGTTGTTCAGGGGCATGATACAACGCTACCCGTAACAATTGCTGACATGGTTTATCATGCGCGTTCTGTGAGTCGTGCCCGTCGAAGAACGTTTGTTATCGCTGATTTGCCTTTTATGAGCTACAGCACGCCCGCTTTGGCAGCCAAAAATGCAGCTAAGTTAATGCAGTTTGGTGGTGTGCAAATGGTTAAGTTAGAGGGGCCACATTTTGAAACAGTCCGTTTTTTAGTCAACCAAGGTATTCCTGTCTGTGGTCATTTAGGCTTATTGCCGCAAAGGGTTAATCAATTGGGGGGTTATAAAGTTCAAGGTAAAGAGCCTGTTGAGGCTGAGCGAATTATTGCGGAAGCGCATCAGTTACAACAGGCAGGTGCAAGTATCTTGGTTTTAGAGTGTGTGCCAGCCCTGCTTGCCAAGACAATAAGTACGGAACTAAGTATTCCAGTTATTGGTATAGGCGCAGGTGTTGATTGTGATGGGCAAGTTTTAGTGCTCTATGACATGTTGGATATTGGGATTGATAAACGCCCTCGTTTTTCTAAAAACTTTATGCACGATGCGCCGACTATTGAAGCGGCTATCGGCGCCTATCATCAAGCCGTAAAGCAAACACAATTTCCATCAGATCAACATAGCTTTTAATCCAAATGCAGATAATTAACACCGTTTCTGATTTACGTAAGGCCATTAAAATATGGCGTGATTCAGGTGAAACAGTCGCTTTTGTGCCAACCATGGGTAACTTGCATGCGGGGCATTTGCAGTTAGTAAGTCAGGCAAAAGAAAAGGCTGATAGGGTCGTTGTCAGTATTTTTGTTAATCCAACTCAATTTGGTGTGGGGGAAGATTTTGAAGCTTATCCTCGTACAGAACTAGAAGACCAACAAAAGCTAGAAGATGCGTGTGTCGATTTATTGTTTCTTCCGGCGGTTGCAGATATCTATGCCTTAGATGCCCTCACCACCATTACGGTCGCGGGTGTCTCGGAAGATTATTGCGGTGCTTTTAGGCCGGGGCATTTTAGCGGTGTTGCTACAGTCGTTTGTAAGTTATTAAATATAGTACAGCCCAATATGATTTTATTGGGTCTTAAAGATTTTCAACAATTAACGGTCATTAAAATGATGGTTCGGGATTTAAATATTCCTGTTGAGATAATCGCGGTAGAAACCGTTAGAGAGCCTAATGGCTTGGCAATGAGCTCAAGGAATGGTTATTTAACGGAAGAAGAGAAAAAAATAGCCGCTCAACTTTATAAGACTTTATGTGGGGCCCGTGACGCTATTTTGGCGGGTGCAAAGGATTATATTGAAGTAGAGCAGCAGGCGTTAAGGGTTTTACAGCAAGCGGGTTTTTTGGTTGATTATTTTTCTGTCTGTAGAGGTAGTGATTTAAAAAAAGCCAAGCCAGAGGATGTTGATTTGGTTTTATTAGTCGCGGCAAAGCTTGGTAAAACAAGGTTAATTGATAATATTTACTTTTATAAATAAGTCTTTTATAGTGCTAATTAGGCGCTTTAAATTGCAAGAAAGTTAGGCGGCTTATTTTAAATAAAGGTTAAAATTGAGTTAGGTTAATATTCTAAAAGTTGATGACTTGCTCTAATTAATGGATAATGTCCGGTTTTCAAACGTATTTATAGTGTTTTATTATGCAAATTATGATGCTTAAAGCGAAGTTACATCGAGCTACTGTGACGCTTTCAGAATTGGGTTACGAGGGTTCTTGCGCTATTGATGGCAGTATTCTTGACCTATCAGGCATTAAAGAATACGAGCAAATCCAAATCTATAATATTAACAATGGTGCCCGATTTACGACTTATGCCATTCGTGCAGAAGAGGGGTCTGGCGTATTTTCTGTTAATGGTGCGGCTGCGCGCTTAGCGTGCCCTGGTGATCTTATTATCGTCTGCGCTTACACCATTTTAGACCAACAAGAAGCTGAAAATCATAAGCCTAAGTTGGTTTATTTTAACGAAAAAAATGAAGTCTTACGTTCTGCTTCATCCATCCCTGTCCAGGCTGCTGGATAGCGCATTAAAAAAATGAGTAAAATAAAACCCGCAAGTCAAAAATGACTTGGCGGGTTTTTTATTACGCATTTAAAAAGTATTTGTGTGTTAATGAGCAAGGTGTTTGAGTCCCTCTTAACCGCTTTTTGATATGAATATCTCTCCCTTCAGCCATAGAAAGTAATTTTTGATAGGCGCTGAAAAATGTTTATCAAGTTGAGCACATTGCATCAATGCATTGTTATCTGTATCCTGCATGCCCATGCAAATAAATTTAATAACAGTAGGAAATCGTATGCCGGGCTGGGTTCAGCAAGGATATGATGAATATGCTAAGCGTTTACCTCGTGAATGCGAGCTAGTCCTTAAGGAAATTGCTCCCGGTAAACGCACAAAGAACAGTGATGTTGCTCGCATTGTAAAAGAGGAAGGCGAGCGTATGTTGGCAGCTATTCCACAGGGCGCTCATATTGTGACGATGGATATCCCCGGCAAGCCTTGGACAACGCCTGAATTGGCTCAAGCAATGCAGCGATGGATGGAAGGCGGGCAACATGTGGCTTTATTGATAGGGGGGCCAGAGGGCTTGGCAGATTCGGTTAAGCACTTAGCTAGAGAATCGTGGAGTTTATCTAAACTGACCTTTCCACACCCTTTAGTGCGAATAGTCGTTGCTGAGCAACTCTATCGTGCTTGGAGTATTCTTCATAATCACCCTTACCATCGCTAATGAGTACACAGATTATTCTTGCATCAGCTTCTCCACGCCGAAAAGAGTTGTTAGATCAAATTAAAGTAAGTTACCAAGTGCACCCTGTTGATCTTGATGAGACACCTTTGCCTAATGAAAAACCGCTAGAATATGTACAGCGATTGGCTGCTGAAAAGTCTGCGGCCTGTGTGACTAGGCTAAAAACGGATCTGCCGGTTTTAGCCGCCGATACCGCCGTTATTTTAGGGGATATCATTATGGGTAAGCCTAAAGATCAAGCCGATGCCGTCGCTATGTTGTCACAATTATCAGGTAAAACTCATCAAGTCTATAGCGCCATTTCGCTTAGAGGTTATGAGCATAATCAGGCAGTCAGCATTACTGAGGTGACTTTTAGGCACTTAACAAGGCAAGAAATATTAGCTTATTGGCTTACGGGTGAGCCGTTAGATAAAGCGGGTAGTTATGCCATACAAGGACGGGGCGGGATGTTTGTGGAATCAATAGTGGGTAGTTTTTCAGGGGTTGTCGGTCTGCCCTTATTTGAGACGGCTCAACTTTTATCAAAACAGGGAATAGAACTTTTCAAATGAGTGAAGAAATTTTAATCAATGTTACTCCACCAGAAACGCGGGTTGCTGTCATTGAAAATGGTGTTTTACAAGAGCTTATTATTGAAAGAACGCGGGAGCGAGGACTCGTCGGTAATATCTACAAAGGTGAAGTGTGTCGAGTTTTGCCAGGGATGCAAGCTGCTTTTGTTGATATTGGATTGCCTAAAGCGGCCTTTATTCATCTTTCAGATTTGTGTGCAAAGGATTTAGAAGAAAAAGGCTCAGAAGTCATTGAACATTACCTGCGTGAGGGTCAGCATCTTGTTGTTCAGGTTGTAAAAGATCCGCTAGGAACTAAAGGCGCTCGATTAACCACAGAAATCTCAATTCCATCACGCTACCAAGTTTATATGCCTTATGCCAATAACTCAGGTGTGTCTCAACGCATTGAATTCGAGGCAGAGCGGATTCGTTTAAGAGCCTGCTTAGATGGCTTTAGAGAAGAACATAAGTGCGGTGGTTTTATCGCACGAACGGCAGCAGAATGTATTCCCGAGTCTATTTTGCTTGCAGATATGACTTTTTTGCTGAAATTATGGGAATCAATAGTATCAAAAATTGCGACGGCAAAGCCCAAGCAATTCATCCATAAAGATTTACCGTTAAGCATCAGAACACTCAGAGATTTATACAAAGAAGGCATTGATAGAGTTCGTGTGGACTCAAAAGAGACCTATCATCGGTTGCTTGAATTTGCCGAGGTATTTGTCCCAGAAATTGTGCCGGTCATCGAGCATTATTCGGGCGAATGCCCCGTATTTGATATATACAGTGTTGAAGATGAGATAAAAAAAGCACTGGAGCGCAAAGTTAAATTAAAATCAGGTGGTTATTTGATATTTGACCAGACTGAAGCCATGACGACAGTGGACGTTAATACTGGCGGTTATGTTGGCGGAAGAAATCTGGAAGAGACTATTTTCAAAACTAATCTTGAAGCGGCTCAAACCATTGCGCGTCAACTTAGATTAAGAAATTTGGGTGGCATCATTATTATCGATTTTATTGATATGAAAAGTGATGACCATAAGAAGTTGGTGTTGCAAGCATTAGAGCGTAATTTAGAAAAAGATAGGGCAAAAACAAAAATTACAGAAGTTTCGGTGTTAGGGTTAGTCGAAATGACGCGTAAGAGAACGCGAGAAAGTTTAGAGCATATTCTTTGTGAGCCTTGTAAAGCTTGTGGTGGGCGAGGTGTTTTAAAAACACCAGAATCAATGTGCTTAGAAATATTTAGGGAAATTATTCGAGAAGTTAGGCTTTATAAAGTGCAGACAATCTTAGTGCTGGCCTCTAACGAGGTCGTTGAGATGCTGCTTGATGAAGAAGCCGATATGTTAGCCGAACTAGAAATATTTTTAGGTGTGCAAATTAAATTCAGGGTGGAAGCAGAATATAATCAGGAACAATATGATGTGGTTCTTCTTTAAGGAATAAAAATAGACATGTTATTGATTAATTTAGCGTCTCATCACTTATAAGCCTTTATGATTCATCATATTAAGCGCGCAACGCGACATCTTGTTTTCTGGTCTTTGATTGTTATGGCAATCAGCTTAACCAGCGTGCGCTTGTTAATGTTAGGGATAGATCATTACAAGGCAGATTTATCAACCTATGTAAGCCAGTTGGTTGGCGCGCCGGTCACTATCGGTTACTTATGGGCAAATATGCGCGGTTACAGTCCAGAGTTGGTGTTAAAGGATATTGAAGTATTATCCACGGTCGCCAATAAACCGCCCCCGATAGCGCTTAAAGAAATACGGTTAGGGATTAACCTAGTCGACTTTTTAATTAACAGTGATCGATTAGCATCGTCTTGGGTTACGTTGGTAGGTGCCAAGTTAACCGTAAAACGTAATCAAGATGGCAGTATTTCTGTTGTGGGCTTAAAAGCGAGCGATGAAAAACCTTTATTTTTATTGGAAGGTGGCCGATATGAAATTTTACAAAGTGAAATCAGTTGGGAGGATGATTTAAATAAAGCAAAGCTGGCCATTATGGGTGAGGTTAATTTTGCTATTACTAATAAAGATCAGCGGCATCAGTTAAATATTCTGGTGAAGTTACCACAGCAATATGGTGATCAAT
The DNA here is from genome assembly GCA_945877505.1 of Crenothrix polyspora. Classification (GTDB taxonomy): domain Bacteria; phylum Pseudomonadota; class Gammaproteobacteria; order Methylococcales; family Methylomonadaceae; genus Methylobacter_C; species Methylobacter_C polyspora_A. Next base: position 11,772 of record CAMDWT010000024.1, on the reverse strand, counting down.
TAACCGTGTTGATGGACTTAAAAGGTAATATTTTTGCACCTTCGTCAATTGATGGCTCTATTTTTGTGGAAGGTAAGAATATAAAGCCCGCTGAGTTCACGGCCGGTCAATTACCTTTTGCGATGCAAGTGGCGTCGGGTAACGGAGATTTTAAATTTTGGAGTGAGTTAAAAAGTTCACAACTAACGTCACTAACGGGCGATGTTCATTTTCAAGACTTGAAGCTTATTAAACCGGTACAAGGTGCTTTTTTGGTGGAGCAATTAAAGACCGAGTTCAGTTGGGAGTTTAAAGATAGTGCGTGGAATTTACGGGTACCTCATTTTCTATTAGAAACAGCAGACAAAAAATGGCCTAAAGCCGTTTTTAGTGTATTTGGTACTGAAAGTTCGCTTAATCAGCTAAGTAGTCTAGGGATTTTCGTCGACTTTGTAGACTTAGAAAAAGCGACGACGCTTTTGAAATTTTTTGCGCCATTATCAAAAGAACTTGATGAGTTATTAGCAAAATCGCAGCTCAAAGGCTCATTGGAGCAGTGTTCTTTATTTGTAGATTTAGAAGGGAAACATTTTGCTGTCAATGGCAACTTTTCGGAAATCAATGTTGCCGCAACAGTAGCAAGGCCCGGCATAGAAAATTTAACGGGTAAAATAAAAGGGACGGATCAAAAAGGACAAGTGGTGTTGGCGACCACCGATGCTCACGTCATATCATCGGGATTGTTTCGTAGCGCCTTGGAGGTTACCACGCTAAGCGGTGCAATAGATTGGCAGCAAACGGCTGATGCTTGGACGGTAACCAGCCCCATAATAGAGTTAAATTCACCTGACATAAAGACTAAGAGCAGAGTGAATTTAAGTGTGCCAAAAGTAGCGGGACAAAAGACCTTTTTGGATTTGCAAACAGATTTTTCTATTGAAGATGTCAGTAAGGTCGCACGTTACTTGCCTGTCAGCACTATGAAGCCGTCAGTGGTTGGTTGGCTTGATCAAGCTTTGCCGAAAGGCCGTGTTCCCGAAGGTCATATTTTATTTTATGGCCATTTAAATGATTTTCCTTTTTTAGGCGGGCAGGGTGTTTTTGAAGTACCGTTTAAAATAGAACAATTGACCTTAGCTTATGAGTCAGATTGGCCACAGGTAACGGAGATAGAAGGTGATGTTTTATTTTTACAGGGAAGTTTGCAGGTCAATTTAATTCATGGCTTGAGTGAAGCCTTAAAAATAACTCAAGCACTCATTACGATACCTAAGTTGGGTGCTAGTGAACACGTATTGGTTAAAGGTAAAGTAGAAACTGAGGTGTTACAGGGTTTGCAGTTTATGCAAAAGACGCCTATTAATGCCTCGGCCGATAAGTTTTTGGATGCTGTGGAGCCCAAAGGAACGACCCAAGTAACACTCGATTTAAAACTGCCTTTAGCAGATGGGGCGACAGAAAAAGTAAACGGTACGGTGCAGCTTAATAATGCAAAACTTAGAATTAAATCCCTTGATCTAGGTGTCAGTCAGATTAAGGGTGACTTAAAGTTTAATGAACAAGGCGTCTACAGTGACACGATCAAAGCGATTGCTTTAAATAATCCCATTAAATTTAATATTAAAAGTAGTGAGCTTCAGACGACGGTCAATGTAACAGGCCATACCGGTATTGACGATCTTCGAAAACAATTCAAGATACCTGGCTGGGGTTTTGCTGAGGGCGGTGCGGATTATCAGTTAAAGTTAAATCTGCCTTACGATGACAGTTTCTCTGAGTTACAGGTGCAATCGACCTTGTCAGGGTTGTCATTAGAATTGCCGGGCTCATTAACTAAAACCAGAGAACAACAGCGATCTTTAGCGCTAACCTTTACCTTAGCGAATGATACGTTATTACCCATTACCGTAAATTACGATAATCAATTAAAAGCGGCGGTTACCTATGATGTTAAACAACTCCGACTTAAGTCAGCGAATGTTTTAATCGGGGTAGGAGACGTAGTGCAAAGTGAAGTGCCGGGTATAAATATTGAGATTAATCGTGAGCGATTAGCCTTGGAAGATTGGGTGGTTCTTGGCTCAACGGCTGCATCGGCAGAGGATCAGGCAACAACGGATACCCTGAATAGTATTAACGAAATTAAAATTCACAGTGACCATAGCTTATGGAAGAAAGCAGATCTAGGGTTGCTTAATTTTACTTTAAAGCCAGGAGATAACAGCTGGACGGGGGAAATTAATAGCGCCTTTGCTAAGGGAAGTTTTTCTGTGCCTCTTGACCTTAAAGGTACTAAAAGTATTCTTTTAACGATGGATATGCTTGATCTTAGCGTATTAAAACAGCTTAAATCACAAGATGAGGGGGGCTTAAAATTAGCGCCAGAATCGATGCCACTCATCACCATCAATAATCAACAGACCTTTTGGCAATCGGTTGATTTAGGCCAGTTAACGGTAGAAACGGAGCGTATTTCCAATGGTATTTCTTTTAAACGTATTGACGTTACGGGTAAGGATCAAAAGTTAGCCCTTACAGGTGATTGGAAGGTTAAAGATAAGCAATCGAAAACGCATTTAGAAGGCGCGCTTAGTATGCCGAAAGCGGGTCAGTTTTTCTCTAAATTAGGAATTAGCAACGATCTTGCTGAAACCAAAGCAGTCGTCAATTTTACGGCTGATTGGCAAGCAGCACCTTATCAGTTTTCATTAGCTGATTTGCAAAGTCAGATAGATATTGATTTTGATAAGGGGCGAATTTTAGGCATAGAGCCTGGTTTTGGCAGGATGTTGGGCATTTTGGCTGTCGCTCAATGGATAAAGCGTTTTCAGTTGGATTTTAGTGATGTGTTTGATGACGGACTTGCGTTTACCGATATAACCGGACGTTTTAATTTGTTAAATGGTAAGGCGACGACTAAAAATCTGGTGGTAGATGCCATTTCTGCAAAAATAAGCATCATCGGTAATACTGATTTGCTTAATAAAACCGTTGATTATAACGTCAGCGTGGTGCCAAAAAGTGCCGATGCCGTCCCCGTTGCTGGTACAATTATGGGTAAATTATCCAATTTTATTGGCAAAACCTTAACCGGTAAAAGCCAAGAGGGTTTTTTCTTTGGTTCGCAATATTGGGCAAAAGGTGGATGGGGAAATATACAAGTTATCCCCCTACACGAAAATGATGGTTTGCTACAGAAAACGTGGGAAGGTATTGCTGGCTTCCCATGGCTACAAAACAGTAAAGAATAATAAGAGAGATTACATGACTAAATGCGCTGCGATACAAATGGCATCAAGCCCTAATGTCAGCTTTAACTTACTAGAAGCTGAAAAGCTTATTGCCGAAGCGGTAAAAGCGGGGGCTAAATTGGTCGCCTTACCAGAAAATTTTGCGTTGATGGGTAATCACGAGTTAGACAAGATTAAGGCCAAAGAGCTTGATGGTATCGGGCCCATACAAGATTTTTTAGCGATGGTCGCAAAAAAATATGCAGTGTGGGTTGTTGGCGGAACGATGCCGATGGCTACAAATGACAGCCATAAAGTGCGTGCGGCTTGTCTGATTTATAACGATAAAGGCGAGCGAGTCGGTCGTTACGATAAAGTACATTTGTTTGATGTCAATGTTCCAGGGACGAATGAAGTTTATCGTGAATCCGATTCCATTGAGCCCGGTACTGACTCGCAGATCTTCGAGACACCTTTTGGCCGATTGGGCGTTGCTGTTTGTTATGATCTGAGGTTTCCAGAGTTTTTTAGAAAAATGAGTCGGCTAGGGGTAGATATAGTTGTTGTTCCTTCTGCTTTTACAGCAGAAACGGGTGCTGCCCATTGGGAAGTATTATTGCGCGCTCGCGCGATAGAAAATCTTTGTTATGTTATCGCTCCCAATCAAGGTGGTTTTCACATAAACGGCCGTAAAACGTTTGGTCATAGTATGATTATTGATCCTTGGGGCGTGGTTCTGGATTGTTATAAAACAGGTGGCGGTTATGTGTTGGCCGACATCGATAGAGAGCGACTCGAGAAAGTGCGCGGCGTATTTCCAGTTTTAAATCATAGGCGTTTTTTTTGTGAATAATAGGTACTTCCCCTTAAAAATAGTAGTGCTAGGCGCTTTTTTGGCGGCCTGCAGTAGTGCATCAGAAGATAAGCGATTTCATGATACTTCGGTGCTAGAACGCCCCCCTATCTTGGCAGTCAACAAAAAAACAGTCGAGGAAAAACCCGCTGTTAATACCAAAGAAGCCCTTGAAGAGGCGATTAAAAAAGATGAGATGGCATTGCTGGAGGATATGAAAACAGAAGAGAAGTCGTCTGATGCTGATAACAGTAAGGTACGAAAAAAACCGGATCATACGGGGTTAGGTGACGCTGTTTATATAATGGAACAAGAGGTAGATAAAAAGTCGACCGAGGATATTTGGGCCACACAGCCTTCGCAATTAATGATAAAACAGCCTTATGATGTCGCTTGGAATACATTGGCGCTGGCTTTAAAGCAAAGTAATATTGAAATTACTGATCATGAACATAACAAAGGACTTTATTATGTTTCGTATGATCCAGACCCCTCTTTATTTAGCCCAAAAAACAGTAATAATGCTGTTTATGTGTTGACGGTAAAACGAGAAGGCGCAGAAACAAAAGTAAAAGCGGCTTTAGGCAATGCAGCTGAACAAGGCAGTGTGGGTAATCATGGCAAAAGCCGTACCCCAGTAAAAGATAACAGTGCCAGTCATCCGGCCAGTGGCGCGGAGGATTTATTGCAGTTATTGTATCGAACGATACGTGATGATTTGGAAGAAGAATGAAGGGTATAAGGTGAAAGGAGGAGAGTGAGAGCTACATTAGCTTAAGCTTTTATCTGACGTCTTAAACCGCGCGCTTTAAACCTTTAATTTTATGTTGTGATGGAACTATTAAATCTTGCAAGACAAGCTATTTTAATACCGGCGGGTATTCAAGATGGTGATATTGAAAAAATTATGAGCCGACTGCTCAGTTCGCCTGTTGATGCGGCTGATATTTATTTTCAGTCTAGCCATTCAGAATCGTGGGTAATGGAAGGCGGCATCATCAAAGAAGGCAGCTATAGTATTGAGCAAGGTGCCGGCGTTCGTGCCGTGTCCGGCGAGAAAACAGGCTTTGCTTATAGTGACCGTATTGAGTTGCCCGTATTACTGGAAGCCGCTAATAACGTTAAAGCGATTGTTCGACAAGGACAAGACGTTCAGGTTGGACTGGTAAATGCTGGGAATAAATCACAGTATTATCCGGTTGCCAATCCTTTAAAGTCATTGCTGGAGCAGCAGAAAATTGATTTGTTGCGTAAGGTTGATAGTGAAACCCGCAAACTCGATGCCCGAATAGAAGAAGTCATCATTAGCCTAAGCGGCGTGCATGAAACTATTTTAGTGGCTAATCAAGATGGGTCTTTAGCGGCTGATATTCGTCCTTTGGTACGCATGAACGTAACCGTGATTGTTGTGGAGAATGGTCGTCGTGAGCAAGCCAGTATGGGCGGCGGTGGTCGTAGTGATTATCATTATTTTCTCAATGAGAACCTTGCGCTGAACTATGGTAAAGAGGCGGTAAGACAAGCCTTGGTTAATCTAGAAGCCGACGAGGCACCGGCAGGTAATATGACCGTAGTTTTAGGTCCAGGTTGGCCGGGCATTCTCCTGCATGAAGCGATTGGTCATGGTTTAGAGGGTGATTTTAATCGCAAAGGCACTTCAGCCTTCAGTGGTCGTGTTGGTGAGCGCGTGGCTTCAGATTTATGTACGGTAGTCGATGACGGCACTCTGCAAGGCCGACGCGGTTCTTTGAGTATTGATGATGAAGGTACGCCGACAGAAAATACGGTGTTGATCGAAAACGGTATTCTGAAAGGCTACATGCAAGATAAGCTAAATGCCCGCTTAATGGGCGTCCGGTCTACGGGTAATGGTCGCCGTGAATCCTATGCCAGTTTACCGATGCCACGTATGACCAATACCTATATGTTACCGGGATCGCATCACCCTGAAGACATTATCAAGTCGGTAAAAAAAGGTCTTTATGCCAAAAATTTTGCCGGCGGACAAGTTGATATTACCTCAGGTAAATTTGTGTTTTCTGCCAGCGAAGCTTATTTAATTGAAAACGGCAAAATAACCCGTGCGATCAAGGGCGCTACGCTGATTGGTAATGGCCCTGATGTTTTGACTAAAGTTTCTATGGTGGGTAATGATCTTGAGCTGGATAGTGGCGTCGGCAGTTGTGGTAAAGATGGCCAAAGTGTCCCTGTCGGTGTGGGTCAGCCAACACTTAAGATTGATGGCTTGACAGTGGGCGGAACGAGTGTTTAATTGAGTTCGATTGTCATCTTATATCGTGGCCAATGCTTAATAAAGTGATTGTTGAATTGGCTGCTACTACTGACCCCTTAAAGATTAAGAGAATACCGTGCAAAATCAGGAAGAACACACCGCATTAAAAAATACCGTTCAAAGCTTGTTGGACGAAGCAAAAAGACAAGGGGCTAGCGCGGCTGAAGCTGGTTTGAGCCAAGAAAATGGTTTGACGGTCTCCGCGAGATTGGGTGATGTGGAAACGATAGAGCATCATTGTGGTCAGGGTCTTGGCATAACGGTTTATTTTGATCAACGGAAAGGCTCAGCTAGTACGACAGATTTGTCTCCTGAATCCATTAAAGAAACAGTCAGTGCGGCTTGCAGTATCGCCCGTTATACCAGTGAAGATGCATTCGCAGGCTTACCAGAAAAAGACTTGCTCGCTACTGAATTCCCCAATTTAGACCTCAATCATCCTTGGGCCATCAGTGTTGAAGAAGCTATTGCCTTAGCCGTTGAATGCGAAGATGCGGCGCGTAATTATCATGCCGAAATCAGTAATTCAGAAGGAGCCTCTGTTAATACGCATCAAGGCATTCATGTGATGGGTAATAGTTTGGGTTTTCTGCATAGCTATTCCTCCACACGCCATTCTTTAAGTTGTTCGGTTTTGGCGCAGCGGGGTGACAGCATGCAGCGTGATTATTGGTACAGCGTTTCCAGAAATGCAGCCAAGTTGGACGCAGCCACTGACATAGGTAAAAAAGCGGCAGAACGGGCACTTAGACGTTTGGAAGGTAGAAGCCTAACCACAAGACAATGCCCTGTGTTGTATAGCGCCGAGATTGCTTCGGGTTTATTGTCTTCATTTATTGGCGCCATCAGTGGTGGCAACTTATACCGTAAATCCTCTTTTTTACTGGATGCGCTTGATACTCAAGTGTTCCCTGAGTTTGTCCATCTCTATGAACAACCGCATTTAAAAGGCGCCTTAGGCAGTGCCGCCTTTGATGGTGAAGGCGTTGCGACCAAGGGGCGTGACATCGTAACAGACGGAATTTTACGTAGCTATGTTTTAAGCACGTATTCAGCGCGTAAGTTAGGCTTGCATAGTACCGGCAATGCTGGTGGTGTTCGTAATTTAACCATAGACACTGGAGCGCTGGATTTTCAGGGTATGTTGAAACAGTTAGATACAGGCTTGTTAGTGACTGAATTAATGGGGCAGGGCGTTAATATTTTAACGGGCGATTATTCGCGAGGTGCCGCAGGGTTTTGGGTAGAAAACGGTCAGATTCAATATCCGGTTGAAGAAATCACCATTGCTGGTAATTTAAAGGATATGTTGAAGAATATAGTCGCCATCGGTAATGATGTTGATTATCGCGGTAATGTTCGGACCGGTTCAATACTGGTTGAACGTATGTCGATAGCGGGCGAATAACAGTAAGCCCACTGTATAGACCTCCTGTTAAAAGACAGGGATGTGTTAATTGATAACCATCCCTGTTTAAAACTAGAAAGTCTTTGATACTTACAAAGACTTAATAATATCCTCAATTAATTGGGGGCCTCGATAAATCAGACCGCTATAAACTTGCACTAAGCTAGCACCCGCCGTTAATTTTTCTTTAGCATCTGCCGCACATAAAATGCCACCAGCCGCAATAATTGCTACTTTACCGTTTAATTCAGCGGCCAAGCCACGGACAACATGAGTCGCTTGATTTTTAACGGGCGCACCGCTCAAGCCGCCAGTTTCACTAGCCAGCGGATGGCCGGCAATTAAGTCTCTGGCAATCGTGGTGTTGGTTGCAATAACCCCATCTATTTCAAAGCGCAGTAACAATTTAGCAATATGGCTAATTTCTTCATCGCTTAAATCTGGCGCAATCTTAACCGCTAAGGGTACGTAAAATCCTTGCTCTCGTTGGAGTTTGAGTTGTTCTTCTTTTAAGGTAGCTATTAGACTCGCGACTGAATCACCTTGTTGTAATTGTCGTAAGTTTTTCGTGTTAGGTGAAGAAATGTTAATCGTGATGTAACTGGCCGAGGCATAGGCTTTACGTAAACCGATCAAATAATCCTCGGTTGCGTTTTCAATAGGTGTGTCGAAGTTCTTGCCGATATTAATCCCCAAAATACCGTCATAAGCACTGTGTTGGGTTTGTGCAAGTAAGTGATCGATACCTAAATTATTAAAGCCCATGCGATTGATAATCGCCTGATGTTCGGGGAGTCGAAATAACCGAGGTTTGGGGTTGCCCGGTTGTGGGCGCGGTGTCACCGTGCCAATTTCTAAAAAGCCAAAACCTAAGGCGTTCAGGGCCGTGATGTAATCCCCATTTTTATCCATCCCTGCGGCAAGGCCGACAGGATTTTTAAAGTTAAGCCCCATTACATTAACCGGCTTATCTTCAAGCGTTGGATAGAGGTATTTATTTAGGCCAGAGGTCTGGCTGAAGTTTAGCAATTTAAGTGTCACTTCATGCGCCGTTTCGGGGTCGAGTGAGAATAAAAAGGGACGAAGTAAAGGGTAAAGATTCATGGCGTTAATAAGGATTATTAAGTGATAAGGTCGTTGGCATGTCGGAGTGCGAGTAATTTTGCAGACGGTTTTAGCCGCTTTCGCGATGCGTTAATCGATAAGGGCTGGGATCTACCGATGTGGGACGCTTTAAAATTAAGTCCACCATCAGTTGTGCAGAGGCCGGCCCCATCACCAAACCATTTCTAAAATGACCGGCATTAATACTTAGGTTATCAATGTCGCTGTGCTGATCTATATAGGGAACACCGTCTTGAGTGCCCGGTCTTAAGCCTGCCCAATGATGAATGAGGGGGGCTTTTTTAAGCGCAGGTAATAAAGTTAAAGCAAAATCAGTTAAGCGCTCACGAGCTATCGAGGTGGTATTTTTATTAAAAGCATCCTGCTCAACGGTGCTACCCGCCAGTATTTTTCCATCCCGACGAGGGATCAAGTATTGGTCACCGTCCAGAACCATCGTGCTTAACACCGCGGGTTCTGCTTCAAATAGCAACATTTGGCCTTTGACCGGCGCAACGTTGGGGGTATTCGTGTGTATCTCAGGAAAGAGGTTTTTAAAGAGCGAACCGGTCCAGGCGCCAGCAGAAATAATGACTTGCTTGACCGGCAAAATGCCAGTGCTCGTGGTGAGGTGTGTAATATGGTTGTTAGCGAGTGTAAGGCTTAAGACTTCGCACTGTTCATGTAGCATTACACCTTTATTGATAAGGTCTTGGCGCAATGATTTAACTAAGCGTGGATTACGGGCTTGGGCAATATCCGGTAGCCAAAGGGGATTATCCGGCAGCGTGTTTAACGCATTAAAAAAGTCGGTTTCAGCAGGATGGTGGGCGATATGATGCCGCGTGCACCAGTTGAGTGCGGCGGTAATATCAGGATTTTTAGTCATTAATAAACCGCACGGCGTCCATTCGGGGTCTTTACCGGTATCAGCCAGTAATTGGCTAGCTAACTGCGGATAGAGCTTTAAGCTTTGTAAGGTTAGCTGGGTGATAGCGTCGGCTTGTCGCCAAGGATAAAGCGGTAGCAAAATACCACCGCCAGCCCATGATGATTCTTGCCCCAAGCGATTTTTTTCAATAATAGTGACGCTGGCGCCGGCCTTAAGAAACTCACGGGCGGTTAGTAAGCCGATAACGCCGCCACCGATAATGGTTATGTCTGGGGTTTTAATCATGGATACAGGTTAAGTTTAAGCGTCTGCAAATTTTGCGGTATTTTAAGCCGCTATTATGACTGATTTAAGTGTAAGGTGCTGTCTGTTAGCGGTAAAAATTATTTAATAGTAAGTGGGCAGCTTAAAAAACGTTGTAAAAAGGTAATCGGTGAGTGGTTTATGCCGTAAAAGGCATTGTTGCGTATAAATTAAGGCGCATTTTTTGTTGCTTTAAGTCTACAATTAAATAAGTTAAATGAAATAAATACGCTTAGCTATTGATAAATAAGGAATATTTATTTTTAAATAAATACTATTAAAGCTTGTCTGGGAATAAGTTTACTGCTATTATGACCGCCGTGACAGTAAGTTTGTTGTATTTGAGCAAATTTTTTGTAAATTAACAACCTCATGAGGGGGAACACTATGATTAAAAAAAATAATAAGTATTTGGGTGCGGCTTTAGCAACGTTAACGGTTGCCAGTTTAATCGCAGCGCCACAAGTCATGGCAAAAAAAGCTAAATCGTCTGCACATTCTGCAGCGGCTCTAGCAAACAGCAAAGCTGACATGATGGAAGCACAATTACGTGCTATGCAAGATGAAATCGCAAATTTAAGAGCACAAGTTAACGCTTCTGCTTCTGCTAAAACGGTTGATGCTGATACGCAAAAAGTTCAAGAATTGGATGCGTGGATGGCAGATGTAAAGTCTAAGCCAGCTGAAAAGAAATCTAAAGACAATATGTTGTATTTCCGTGGCGGTTATGCCATGAATGATCAAACTATGGCTGCTACTACTAATAGTTTAAATGGTGAAAGTGCTACATTACTTGGCTCAACAACGGGTGGTTCAAACGGTTGGAATATTGGTGCAGGTATTGATTTTAGCCTAGATGATAACTTATATGGGTTGATGAAAAATACTGAGTTACTCGGTGAATTAGATATCAACTATGTCGATTTGGGTACGTTTAATGGTAGTGTCACGCAAGCTACTGCAGGTGCTGCCTTGCCTGCAACTGTAAGTCAAAGTATGATGAGGCTTAGTGCATCTCCAAAAATTAAGTTTTTTAAAGGTGAAAAACTTAGACCTTGGATAATTCCAGTGGGTCTTACGCTTAACTTTATTAGTCCACCTTCGCAAGTTAATACCATTTCTTACTTAAAACCAGGTATGAACTTTGGTACAGGTGTTGATTACAATGTTTGGAAAAGTGTATATATCGGTGCAGACGTGCGTTACTTCTTGGCAACGACTCAACTTGATGGCACTAACGTCAATGGTTTGACAGCAGGCGGTCAAATTGGTTTAGGTTTCTAAGCACACGGCTTAAAATCTTAACTGATAAAAAAGGGAGGCTTAAAGCCTCCCTTTTTTTTGCCTGAAATAAAGTGCTTAGGTGCCATTAAAGCACGAAGGGCAATGACAGACTGTACCTTGCGATGCAAAAATAAGTAGGGCGCTGGCTTTTTTTGTCTCACACTTGTACCATTCAAAGTACAGCAGAAACGACTTGAGCGCAGTTTGCTGTTTATCGATGTCAGAAATAGCTTAAAAGCCGTGCTGGATAAGATAGTTAATGATGCCTAGTTAACTATAATCGCTGGTCGTTATTATTACCAAGCGTCAATTAAACGAGTAACATAGGGCAAGTTTACTGAAGTGTTATCCACTTTATTGTATTTAAAGAAACGACAAGCTCAAGAGATTACGTTAAACCATGAAAACCCTTTATCCTGAATTATT
>CAMDWT010000023.1 GCA_945877505.1 Crenothrix polyspora | reverse complement strand
ATCATTTCGCATCCTGACGCAGGTAAAACAACCATTACTGAAAAGCTTTTGTTGTTTGGTGGTGCTATTCAGCTTGCTGGTTCAGTCAAAGGCCGTAAAGCTGCGCGCCATGCTACTTCCGATTGGATGGAGATGGAAAAAGAGCGGGGTATTTCTGTTACAACGTCTGTTATGCAATTTGAACATAAAGATTGTATTATCAATTTGCTGGACACGCCTGGCCATGAAGATTTCTCGGAGGATACTTATCGAACGTTGACGGCAGTTGATTCAGCATTAATGGTCATCGATGTCGCAAAAGGCGTTGAAGAGCGAACTATTAATTTAATGGAAGTTTGTAGGTTACGTACGACACCTATCCTTACCTTTATCAATAAGTTAGATAGAGAAGGTCGGGATCCTATTGATTTAATGGATGAAGTGGAGCAAGTTTTAAAAATTAAATGCGCACCAATGACATGGCCTATTGGTATGGGCAAGCGCTTTAAAGGTGTTTACCATCTTTATAAAAATGAAATTCATCTTTTTAGCGCACAGCACGGCGGAAAAATTGCTGAGGCTGAAATCATAAAGGGACTTAATAATCCGAAGCTTGATGAGATTCTAAAAGATCAAGCTGAGGAATTACGTGATGAAATCGAATTAGTCAAAGGTGCAAGTCACGAGTTTAATCTTGAGGATTATTTAGCCGGTAATTTAACACCGGTCTTTTTTGGCTCGGCAATTAATAACTTTGGAATAATTGAATTGCTTGATGCTTTTGCTGAATACGCTCCAGCACCAAGGTCAAGATTAGCAGAACAGCGGTTAGTTGAACCAACAGAAGAAAAATTTACTGGCTTTGTCTTTAAAGTACAGGCCAATATGGATCCTTCTCACAGAGATCGTGTTGCTTTTTTACGCGTTTGCTCGGGTAAGTTTGATAAGGGAATGAAAATACATCATGTGCGCATTGGAAAAAGTGTTCAAGTTAGTAATGCCATAACCTTTCAAGCGGATACGCGAAAAAGTGTTGAAGAAGCTTATCCTGGCGATATTATCGGCCTCCATAACCATGGAACCATACAAGTTGGAGACACGTTTACACAAGGCGAATCTATCAAATATGGCGGGATTCCCTATTTTGCACCTGAACTATTTCGTCGTGTTATTTTAAAAGATCCTTTAAGAGCGAAAGCCTTGCAAAAAGGGTTGGTTCAATTAACTGAAGAAGGCGCTACGCAATTATTTAAACCCCTAAAAAATAATGATCTTATTTTAGGCGCGGTTGGTATTTTACAATTTGATGTGACAGCCTTTCGATTGAAAGGAGAATATAACGTCGAATGTGTATACGACGCTGTCCCTATTTCAACGGTTAGATGGGTGACCTCAGATAAACCTGCTAAATTGGAAGAGTTTAAGGTTAAAGCATTCGATAATTTAGCTGAAGATGGCGGAGGTTATTTAGTGTATTTAGCTAATAGCAGAGTCAATTTGCAGTTAACGGAAGAGCGTTGGCCAGATATAAAATTTAATGCGACAAGAGAGTTATAACCGTTTTATTTTCTGCTTAACAGCTTAAATCGCTATTAACATTCAACCATGTACTTCCTTAGCAGCCAGTAATAATTCAGTTATAAAATGCTGGCTATATAAGGGTAAATAATTATGTTTTAAATAAGCAATTTTGGTATTTGATCGTGGGATAAGGTGCGATAAAGATCTAACGGCTAAGTCATTATCGTTCATAGGATCGTAGGCCATTCCAGCAATCAAACCTACACCTAATCCCAAACGTACATAAGTCTTGATGACATCAGTATCTGCGGCCGCCAGTATTATATCCAATTCTAAACCTGCACTTTTAAAAGCACTTTCTATATTTGATCGTCCTGTATAGCCAAAACTGTAAGTTAAAATGGGATATTTCGAGAGTCTTTCAAGCGTGATATCACCCGTACTTAAAGGATGGTCTTGAGGAAAAACTAAAGCATGATGCCATTCGTAACAAGGTTCGATCACTAAATCAGCTACTTCATCAACCTTCTCTGTACAGATGGCAATATCGGCTTTACGGCTGTGTAGTTGGTCGATTAATTGCTCTGGTGAGGCTTGAACCATATAAATACTCACGCCTGGATATTTCTCCCTAAATCGGCTGATTGGTTTAGGGAGAAAATATTTCGCTTGTGTATGTGTAGTTGCAATATGTAACGTACCTTTATTACTGTCTAAATAATCGGCAGCGATATGTTGTATATTAGATTTAGCTCTATTGATGACAGCTACTTCTTCCATGATGCTCAGGCCTAAAGGCGTGATGCCAATTAATTTTTTTCCTTGCCTTTCAAATAGCGGTGACCCTAATTCGGCTTCAAATAGTTGTAATTGTCGACTGACAGCTGATTGCACAATATGCATTTTATCAGCTGCTTTTGAGAGATTTAAATTGGTTTCTTGAAGTATATGGAGTAATTCAATTTGGCTTAAATTCATCGTTACTGGTGTCCTTAACTATCATGCAGTTCAAACTGAAAAATAAAGATAACGATTTAACTCGTTGATTATACGTAATTTGTTTTTTTAAAACTAGTGGAACCAATGTGCATGGCGAATTTTTAAATTAACTTTATCACCTCTAACCAATTTTAGATCTTTAAATTGATCATTAGGTAGCTCTGCAAAAATGGAAGCGTCAGATGACTTGTTCGCACCGTTTTTAACTAATTCAATACGAATAAGCGCTCCTAGATGTTGCCAGTCTTTCAATGTTGCGAGTGTATTAGCATTATTTATTGATTTCTCGATGATAATATCATGAGGTCTTACATGGGCAATCTTACCTTTTTGACCTTGTGATAATAATCCCGCTGATTGTAGCCAGTCACTCTCATGATTTTCAAGGTCAAACACATTTGTTTGGCCGATAAAACGTGACACAAATGCATTGGCTGGATGATCGTAAATATCACTGGGCGTGCCTTGTTGTTCTATTTTTCCATGATTAAGTACAACCACTTGACTCGCTACTTCCATGGCTTCTTCTTGATCGTGAGTCACAAAAATACTGGTTACATTTAATTCATGATGCAAGTTTCTTAACCATTGCCGCAAATCTTTACGGACACTGGCATCTAATGCGCCAAAAGGTTCATCCAATAATAAAACGGAGGGTTCTACCGCTAAGGCGCGTGCCAAGGCAATACGCTGACGTTGACCACCAGAAAGTTGATCTGGATAGCGATTGTGTAGCCAATCTAGTTGCACCAAGTCGAGTAAAGCATGGACTTTTTTAGTGATTATTTCGTTGCTGGGTCTATCGCGTTTAGGTTTAACGCGTAAACCAAAGGCTACATTTTCAAATACGGTCATATGGCGAAATAAAGCATAATGTTGAAAGACAAAGCCAATGCCGCGTTGGCTAACATTTTGATCTGTTTTATCATCGCCATTGATTAAAATATGACCTTGGTCAGTATGCTCCAATCCTGCAATAATCCTTAAGAGTGTCGTTTTACCACACCCAGAAGGTCCCAGTAATGCGACGAGTTCGCCTTCTGGTACTTCTAGGTTAATGTGGTTTAGCGCGGCAAAGGCACCAAAATTTTTACTGATATCAGTAAGTAAAATACTCATAGTAAAATCTCAAAAAATAAAAATTATTTAGCTAGCTTATTCGTTTAGACAGTTTATTTACTGCTCGAGCGTCAACAAGCATTGTTAAATCCCAAGCATTCATTAGATTGTTTATCGATTACTTTGTTTCCATTCCAACGCCGTTTTTAAAATCAGGGTTACGATAGCCAATGCTGCTAGAATCGAAGCACTGGCAAAAGCGCCCACTACATCATAGTCGTTATAACTTACCTCGACATGGAGCGGGAGTGTATTAGTAAGACCTCTGATATGACCTGACACCACAGAGACTGCTCCAAACTCGCCCATTGCTCTGGCATTACACAATAATACACCGTACAACAATGCCCATTTAATATTGGGGACAGTTATGGCCCAAAACGTTTTCCACCCACTGGCGCCCAAGGATAAGGCCGCTTCTTCTTCCTGATTTCCCATTTCTTGCATTAAAGGTATTAATTGCCTTGCTACAAAAGGAAAGGTGATAAATAAGGTGGCCAGAACAATGCCGGGCACGGCAAATATTATTTTGACATCATGTTCCATCAACCATTCACCAAACCAACCTTGAGCCCCAAATAACAGCACAAAAATTAAGCCCGAAATAACGGGCGATACGGAGAAAGGTAAATCAATTAGTGTGGTTAGAAAGCTTTTGCCTTTAAAATCAAAACGCGTGATGGCCCAGGCAGCGGAAACCCCAAATATGGTATTTAAAGGCACTGTCACTAAAGCAACAATTAGGGTTAGTTTGATGGCTGACAGCGTATCTGGTTGGGATAGGGCTGACCAATAAGCCGTTAGTCCTTTTGAAAACGCTTGAAAAATAACCAAACCTAATGGAATGCAAATAAACAGTGTAATAAAGCTTATTGTGATCACTATTAAGCTCCATTTGACCCAGTTTGGATCTTGTAGCGCTCGTTTTTGTGCAACAATTTTATCTTTATAGAGTGGCTGGGTAATGGCATTCATAAATGCATCTCCTTACAGTTGTCCAGAGCGCTTACGCACCCAAAGTTGTAACAAGTTGATTAACAGTAATAGTAAGAAAGAGATTACTAACATTGTTAAAGCAATGGCCGTTGCACCTTCAATATCATATTGTTCGAGTTTAATAACTATTAATAGCGGTACAATTTCTGATACATAGGGAATATTGCCCGCAATAAAAATTACTGAGCCGTACTCACCAACCCCTCTTGCAAAAGCTAGGGCGAAGCCAGTGAGTAAGGCGGGAAAAATATTGGGGAATATAATTTTGGTAAAAACTTGAAGTCTTGTAGCGCCGAGACTGGAGCCGGCTTCTTCCATGGTTGTTTCAAATTCAAGCAAAACGGGCTCAACGGTGCGAACTACAAAAGGAATGCTGATAAAAATAAGTGCTACGACAATGCCCATGGGTTTAAAGGCTACTTGGATACCAAAGGTTTCCAAAAGTAATTTACCAAGAAAACCGCTAGGTTGAAAAATGGTTGCCAGTACAATGCCGGCAACCGCTGTAGGTAATGCAAAGGGTAAATCAATCAGTGCATGAAATATATTTTTGCCGAAAAATGAATACCGAACTAATACCCAGGCTGTAATAAACCCAAATAGGCTAGCAATTGAGGCGGCCGCCAGTGCCGTGGAAAAACTGACGCGGAATGAAGACAATACCCGTTTGCTAGTTATGATGTGCAGGTAATCATCCCAACTTAGCGCAAAGCTTTTAAAAACCAGAGTGCTTAGTGGGATTAAAACAACCAGACCTAGATAGAGCAGGGTAAATCCGATAGTCGGTCTAAACCCCGGCATAACACTACTTCGTGACATTGTTTTTTACTCCACAATTTGGTTTAAAATTTGTTATTTTGGTACTAGATAATAAATAGTATAAGGGTGGAAAATATCAATTTATCCACCCTGTTTGCTGATACTTAACCGTTTATCTATTTTCCGGGTGCATATATTTCATCGAAGACACCATCGTCAGCAAAGAACTTTTTCTGTGCTTCATTCCAGCCACCGAATTGATCTATTTTAATCAATTGTAACGACTTAAATTGTTTGGCGTATTTGGCGGAAATTTCTGGGTCAGTCGGTCGATAAAAGTGTTTGCCTATTAAATCTTGACCTTCTTTGCTATATAAATACTTTAGGTATTCTGTTGCTACTTCTGTGGTGCCATGTTTACGTGCTACATCTTCAACCACAGCCACGGGCGGTTCCGCCAAAATACTCAATGAAGGCGTAATAATTTCATATTTGTCAGCACCAAACTCACGCAATACCAAATAAGCTTCATTTTCCCAAGTAATGAGTACATCACCAATTTCACGTTCGACGAAACTAGTCGTCGCGCCACGTGCACCTGTATCCAATACGGCCGCATTTTTAAATAATTGTGTTACAAAAACTTTAGCGGCCGCTTCGTCGTTATTATTGTGCTTAAGTGCATAACCCCATGCGGCTAGGAAGTTCCATCGAGCTCCACCAGAGGTTTTAGGGTTTGGTGTGACGATACTGACATTTGGCTTAACAATGTCATTCCAATCTTTAATGCCTAAGGGATTACCTTTACGGACTAAAAATACAATAGTAGAGGTATACGGACTACTATTGTTAGGTAATAAACTTTGCCAGTTTTCAGGGATTAATTTACGTTTTTGGTGTAATTGATCCACGTCATAAGCTAAGGCTAAAGTCACTACATCAGCTTCAAGTCCTTCCAATACCGCTCGGGCTTGTTTGCCGCCACCACCATGGGATTGATTGACGGTTACGTTATCTCCTGTTTTCGCTTTCCAGTATTTAGCAAAGACTGGATTATATTCTTTATAGAATTCACGAGTAGGATCATAGGATACATTGAGCAGATTGATATCTGCAGCATCTGCATGATTTGCGGCCAAAACAGCCAATACAGCCGCTAATAGGCTATTTAAAAAGTTATTTTTCATGATTCAAATACCTCAGGTTATTAAAATGCTAATTGAAAACGGGTAGAAAGAACTTGTTCGCTGGGTCGGTTGGCTACAGAGCCTGTTTTTGTTTTCGCTCCACCTTCAAAAGATACATATTCATAATCAAGTCTAACTAGGGCATTTTTGTTTAGGAACCAATTCGCACCTACAGTACCCGCGGTCGCTTTACTGGCTGACTTGGTTGGATCAATCATTTTAAACGTATCACTATCGACATTAAGTTCACTCCAACGCGCAGCAAGTTGTAATGCTCCCCAGCTACCTTTAAAGGGATCAAAATTACGTATGGGTTTAACCCCTTCAAAAGTATTGTCTTCGCCGGTGATGACATAAGACACTTGTGCTTGAGCGGCTGTATTAGTTTGTGTAATATTATTTACTTTACTTGTACCCGATGCATTTAAGGTCTGAGTTGAAGCAACATATTCGCCCATTACACCAAAGGGACCTTTATACCAATAAGCTTGCGGATATATACGATTAGAATTGCCATTAGCGGTAATTGTTCCTGATATTCCAGTCTTTAATTGATAGTAATCAATAAACTGTGATTGTCCCAAAGGGGTTCTTTGGGCTTGCAGGGTTTGGTGGTCTGGATTAGAAAAAGAGCCCGACAAACCAACCCCAAAGCCTTCCAGCCAATCATATCCGGAATGTTGAAAGGGTTGTGCGAATATACGAGCATCAAATTCTTTATTATTAGCAAATGAACTGGCAGTATTAGTTGGAGCTCCGTTTCCATAAGGATTTCCACTATCTCCCGTTCCATCGGTAATGCCGACTTGATAAGTAAAAGCATTTTTATTATCAATAGGCCCTGGGGCGGTTTCTGCTTTATAACCGGGCATGCCAAAACCACCATGTACTTGGATCCCCATATCCCGATTAGGCGCCAAATTTGTGGGGAAAGCACGTTCCAAGAAAGCCGTATTGGCATCGCCCTGTAATCGTTCAAGACCGATTGAAGGTTTAAATTTACCGACTAACAAGCTCGCTTGAGTCGCATAAGCATAATCGACGTAAGCATCAGGTAACATATTGGCGGTGTTACTAGTCTGAGCAAAGTCAGGCATGATTTTAAAATAGATATCCTTAAGGATATAACCTTCTAACACAATACGTGCTTGTCTCAAGAAGATAGAGTCTGGGCCAACACTACCCAACCAACCTTGCGAACTGCTGGAAACGGGAATCCACGCAGCCGGGTTATCCCCAAGAAAATTACGATAGTCTGTTTGTATCGTTGCACCGATACGCAACTGATTTTTTTTGTCGGCTGAGGTTATTCTAAAACCATTATCGCCGGCATCAAATATAGGCAATTTTTTTAACGCGCCTGTGGTGACTTCATCTTGTACTTCTAGTTTACGTTCCAGTGTATTTACTTTGGTTTTTAATTTGGCGACTTCGGGAGATACTGTTGCGGTTTCATTTTTAACGGCTAACAGTTCGGCTTTATCTAATTTTTCAAGACGAGCTTCCAGTTGATCCATTTTCGATAAACGACTTTCCAATTCGTGTATACGTCTTTCCAATGCTTGTGAGTCGGCTGCTTGTGCGTCCGGAATACCCAATAAGGCCAGATTAATAACGCTTGCAAGTGCAGTTCGTTTAAAATGTTTCATATGTGTGTCCTTTTTAAGCTTTAACTTCCGGTAATCCGGTCAGGCTGGTATAGCTATAAATAATGTTTTTTCACCGTTTTTACGGTAGAGTGAATTTAATCTTTCTGATTGTTATTTACTTTCAAAACGGAGTTTCTCTTTACGTTCTATTTGAACAACCTTACCGTCATGGATAACAATTTCAACGGAGCCAAAGCGGATATCTTTTAAAAGAGAGGCGATTTGGTCGAGGATTTTAACTTTCAGATTATGTTGATCCGTCGTGCTTTTTTCTATTGTCATTGACTGCCCCCTGCCCCCTGCCGCTAGTTGAGGATTAACAACGTCTTTATTAACCTTGATTGCACTATATCAGTGATTTTCCAATACATTTAATGATACATTTTCATATGTATATCTTATTATGTGATAAACAAGAGTGGGGGGTAAGACAGGGGGGGTATAAAAAGGCAAAAAAAAACCTCGATTAGAAAAATCTAAGCGAGGTTTTTTTAATGCAGTAAGAGGGTGAGCTTATCGAGTCACCGATAGTTTAGTATTATCGCTTTCTATTTTAAGCGAGTCCTAATACATCTTGCATATCATAAAGTCCGTTTGGCTTATCATTTAACCATACCGATGCTCTTATCGCACCATTGGCAAAAGTCATGCGACTGGTAGCTTTATGGGTAATTTCTACACGCTCGCCTTCATCAGCGAACATAACGGTATGATCACCGACAATGTCGCCCGCTCGAATGGTTGAAAAGCCAATGGTTTTTCGATCACGTTCACCAGTATTGCCTTCACGACCATAGATAGCGCAGTCTTTTAAATCTCTTCCCAAGGTTTTAGCAATCACTTCACCCATCCGTAAAGCGGTACCGGAAGGCGCGTCAACTTTATGGCGATGATGGGCTTCAATCACTTCAATATCGGTATAGTCGCCCATTACTTTAGCGGTCATTTCCAGTAATTTTAGGGCTAAATTAACACCAACGCTCATATTCGGCGCCATCACGATGGCAATCTCTTTAGCGGCTTTGGTAATTGAATCTTTCTGTGGTTCACTAAAACCAGTAGTGCCTATGATAATTTTCTTACCTGCCTGACGACATAACTCTATAAATTCCATTGATGCATCAGGTCGAGTAAAATCGATTAAAACATCAAAGTGGTCAATAGCTGAGGCCACGTCATCAATTATCTTAATGTTTAGTGTCCCGATACCGGCTAATTCCCCTGCATCTTTCCCAATAGCGAGACTGCCTGAGCGAGATGTCGCAATAGAAAGTGTGGTTCTAGTATCTAGTTCAGCTGCCTTGATTAGACAGAGGCCCATTCTGCCGGATGCTCCGACTACAGCGATTCGTATCATTAATTATCCAGTCAACTTATCAAAAAAGTTTTTTACGCCATTAATCCAGGTGTGTTCTTGAGGGCTGTGTTGTTTGCCGCCACTGGTTAAAGATTCACCTAACTTTTCAATCAGTGCTTTTTGTTCTTTAGTGAGTTGTACTGGTGTTTCAATTTTAACCTTACACAGTAAGTCGCCGATAGCGCCACCACGAACTTGTTTAACGCCTTTCCCTCGTAATCTAAAGGATTTTCCTGTTTGAGTTTCGGCAGGAATAGATAGTTTTACTTCACCATTCAACGTAGGAACCTGGATGGCGTCGCCTAAGCAGGCGGTTGCGAAACTAATAGGTACTTCGCAATATAAGTTTGCACCATCACGAGTAAAAATATCATGATCTTTAACGCGAATTTCGATGTAAAGATCACCAGAAGGAGCGCCTCGTTCCCCAGCTTCACCTTCTCCAGACAACCGTATACGATCACCTGTGTCGACACCTGCAGGGATTTTTGCGGATAAGGTTTTAGTTTCTTGTACGCGACCTTGGCCATGACAGGGGCCACAGGGATCTTTAATTTGTTTGCCCGTTCCACGGCAAGTAGGGCAGGCTTGTTGGACAGAAAAAAAGCCTTGTTGCATGCGCACTTGGCCATGTCCATGACAGGTATTACAGATAATAGGACTTGAGCCTTTTTTAGCGCCAGAGCCTTTACATTCGCCACAACTAACTAAGACAGGCACTCGGATTTTTGTTTCGGTTCCTGCAACAGCTTCTTCTAGGGTTAATTCAAGATTGTAACGTAAGTCAGAACCACGTTGAGAACTGCTACGTTGTTGTCTTCCGCCTCCAAATATATCGCCGAAAACATCGCCAAAAACATCACTAAAACCTTCAGCACCACTGAATCCACCAGAACGACCACCCATTGATGGGTCGATGCCTGCGTGGCCAAACTGATCATAAGCTGAGCGTTTTTTAGGGTCAGATAAAACTTCGTAAGCTTCCTTGATTTGCTTGAATTTAACTTCAGCGGCTTCTGGATTATCAGCATTTCTATCGGGATGAAATTTCATCGCCATGCTACGATAGCTTTTCTTGATTTCTGCATCGCTGGCATTTCTGTCAACGTTGAGCAGTTTGTAAAAGTCTTCTTTTGTTGCCATGTTTCAATCCGCTCCTGATTGTTCTTCAGGAGATTAAGCATTGCTGCGAGGTTATGAGAAACCGCATATTAAGAAAGCGCGGAATGGTTTTAATGTCTGTTGCTTCCATAAGAAGCTTAACGTATTAAGCAGGTTGGGTCATTTTCATACCCAACCTGCTCATTTTCGATTGACCTTTAAAATCAATCAGACTGATTTTCGTTTAGTGCCTTTAGTCTTTTTTAACTTCTTCAAACTCAGCATCAACAACGCTATCATCATTTTCTTGATGTGATGATGAGCCTTCAGAATGACCATGATCGCCACCTTCAGTTCCCGCTTTTTGTGCATAAACACGTTCGGCGAGTTTACCAGACAACTCAGTTAAGTCATTGGTTTTAGCTTCAATTGCGTCTTTATCATCTGATTTAACGGCTTCTTTCAGCGCTTCAACTGCCGCTTCAATGCTGGTTTTTTCATCGTCACTAACTTGATCAGCTAATTCTTTTAGAGATTTTTCAGTGGCGTGAATCATGCCGTCCGCATGATTGCGAGCATGGACTAATTCAGTCAATTTACGGTCTTCATCAGCATGGGCTTCAGCATCTTTAATCATGCGATCAACTTCTTCATCAGACAAACCACTTGATGCTTTAATAACAATGGATTGTTTTTTACCCGTTGCTTTGTCTTTAGCGGATACATTTAAGATACCGTTAGCATCAATATCAAACGATACTTCAATTTGTGGAACGCCTCTTGAAGCGGGTGGAATATCTGCCAAATCAAAACGACCTAATGATTTGTTAGCCGATGCTTTTTCTCGTTCACCTTGTAACACATGAATGGTTACAGCAGTTTGATTGTCATCAGCAGTTGAAAAGACTTGTGCTGCATTAGTGGGTATCGTGGTATTTTTTTCAATTAATTTGGTTAAAATACCGCCCATTGTTTCTATGCCTAGAGACAAAGGAATAACGTCCAGTAATAATACGTCTTTAACATCACCTGATAAAACGCCTGCTTGAATCGCGGCACCTAAGGCAACTGCTTCGTCTGGATTGACGTCTTTACGAGGCTCTTGACCAAAAATGCTTTTAACCATTTCTTGTACTTTAGGCATACGGGTTTGACCGCCTACCAAAATTACATCATTGATTTCAGAAGCGTTTAGGCCCGCATCTTTCAGAGCCATTTCACAGGGGCCTTTAGTACGGTTGATTAGTTCTTCAACCAATGACTCTAGTTTCGCACGTGTTAATTTAACATTTAAATGCTTAGGGCCAGAGGCGTCAGCGGTAATGTAAGGTAAATTAACATCAGTTTGTTGGCTAGACGACAATTCGATCTTGGCTTTTTCTGCCGCTTCTTTTAAACGTTGTAGCGCTAATGGATCATTGTGGACATCAACACCACTATCTTTTTTAAATTCAGCAGCAAGAAACTCGATAACTCTTGAGTCAAAATCTTCACCGCCTAAGAAAGTATCGCCATTAGTTGATAATACTTCAAATTGATGTTCACCATCTATTTCGGCAATTTCAATGATAGAAATATCAAACGTACCACCACCTAAGTCATAAACAGCTATTTTAGTGTCGCCTTTAGGCTTATCCATACCAAAGGCTAGGGCAGAGGCAGTAGGCTCATTAATAATACGTCTAACTTCCAAGCCAGCAATACGGCCAGCATCTTTAGTTGCTTGACGTTGTGAGTCGTTAAAGTAAGCAGGAACCGTAATAACGGCTTCTGTAACTGTCTCGCCTAAATAAGCTTCAGCGTCTTTTTTCAGCTTCATTAAAATACGTGCTGAAATTTCTGGAGAGGCCATTTTTTTGCCGTGAACTTCGACCCATGCATCACCGTTTTCTGCTTCAACGATTGAATAAGGCACCATTTTGATGTCTTTTTGTACGACATCATCTTTAAAACGGCGACCAATCAAACGCTTAATAGCAAATAAGGTGTTTTTTGGATTGGTGACAGCTTGACGTTTTGCTGATTGTCCTACCAAAACTTCATCATCACTACTAAAAGCAATAATAGAGGGCGTTGTACGTGCGCCTTCACTGTTTTCAATTACTTTTGCGACGCCGTTTTCTAATACAGCAACACATGAGTTTGTTGTTCCTAAATCTATGCCAATTATTTTAGCCATTGAATGCTCCAGACTGAATTTGTATAAAAAATGTAAAAGTTATTTCCGATATGGGGGCTGTTTTTGGGTGTTCAAGCCTACTAACTATTTTTCTGATGGTTTTTCTGCTGCTTTTGCTACGACAACCATCGCAGGTCTTAGTAAACGCCCATTTAATACATAGCCTTTTTGAAATACATTAACGACCGTATTAGCTTCAACACCTTCTACTTCTTGCATCATCATTGCTTGGTGTTGTTCAGCATTAAATGGCTCTCCCTTAGGATCAATAGCCAGGATATTAAATTTTGCAAACAATGCTTCAAACTGTTTGATCGTTAAGTCACATCCTTCACGAAACTTTTTAACCTCATCGCTATCCCCAGTTGCCGCCTGTAAGCCTAGAACTACGCTGTCAAATACAGGTAATAATTCTTTACTAAAGCTGGTTAGCGCAAATTTATGGGCATCTTCCAAGTCTTTTTGTGTTCTTCTTTTTAGATTTTCCATTTCTGCTTGGGTACGAACAGCTTTGTCCCAAGATTCGTGCGCTTTTTGTTGCGTTTCTTCTAACTCTTGCTTGAGCTCTTCAATTGTGTATTCATGCTCACCTACTTCAGTGTGAGGATGCTCTTCGTTTTCAACCTCAGATTCAACCTGAACCTGGGATTCAGGTGTTTCCTGATCAATACTCATCTTTATCGTTCCTTAAAAATTGTTGTGTTAACGTGCTAGAGGCACAAAGAAATATTGTTATCTATCATGGGGTCGTAGTTTTCGGATTCAAGGCGGCCCCTAATAATTTTGCCGTTACGTCGACAAAAGGAATGATTTTTTCATAAGCCATGCGTGTGGGTCCGATGACGCCGAGCACGCCTACGACTTCTTCATTTACAGAATAGGAGGACGTTACTAAACTGCATTGGTCAAAGGCTTGGTAGCCAGACTCTTCACCTATGAAAATTTGTACGCCATCCGCTCTCATCGATTGATCAAGCAAATGAATAACATCTTGTTTTTGGCTAAAAGCATCAAATAATTTTTTTAAATGATCTCGGCCTGATAATTCTGAGAAACCCATTAAATTGGTTTCGCCGGTTAAGACATAATCATCTTTTTCGTGGTCCGACTCAAAGGTCAATTGCGCCATTTTTATAGCATCCAACATGCCTTCATTCATGCGTTCTTGATCATCTTGTAACTCTTTTAAAACTGCTGCGCGAACAGCAACTAAACTGCGCCCACAATAAATTGAATTTAGATAGTTGCCTGCTTGTTGTAATTCAGACATGCTAAATACTTTGTCGGTATGTATAACTTTGTTATGGACTTCTTGTTCGTTGGTTACAAAAATAACCAGGACGCGTTTGTGAGATAACGGTAAAAATTCAATATGCCGTAAACTGACCAATTCCCTTTTTGGTAGGGTCACTACACCAGCCATTTGGGTTAATTCTGATAGTAATCTTGAGGCCACCCCGATCATATTGCCGCTATTATCTTTTTCAGATAATCCTTGGTATAAACGCGTTATATCTTTACTATCTAATGGCTTGACGGTTAATAAACTGTCTACAAATAAACGATAGCCGCTAACGGTAGGTATGCGACCGGCTGAAGTATGAGGCGAATGTATCAAGCCCAAATCCTCTAAGTCCGCCATAACATTGCGAATGGTTGCAGGACTTAAATTTATATCGGTGTCTTTTGATAAGACCCTAGAGCCCACAGGTTGGCCATCACTGATATAGCGTTCAACCAGTGTTTTTAATAATTGTAAAGACCGATCATTTAAATCTCGAGCATCATTACTCACACACACCTCTAAAAATACAAATTAGCACTCCATTAGGATGAGTGCCAATCTGGCAAAATAGCAGTTCAGTAGACTATTGTCAATAAAGGTGAGGGTGCTTTTCAATGAGTCATGATTTTTTTTGTGCTTATTTGACGGTTAGCAAGTGACTATTAACGCGTGTAAATTACTAATCAGGAACACAAGGCTTAAAAATAAAACGCGCTAATCAGCGCCAATCATTTTCTTTTTGTTGGGTCCGTGTTAGAAATAATGTCTTATCGCTTTTTTGGTTTTGAGCGAGTAAAAAAAAATGTATTACCGTCACTTTCTGAAAGTCGAATTTAGCGCTGATTTGTCTTGGCATTCTGTTATTATAATGTCGTTAGATTTTGATGGGCTTGCGGTTGCCGATAATAATAAGCCTTTTCTTATTCCCTTACATAGATGCATGAGAGTGACTGATGACAGCATTAACATTGAAACAAGCAAATCTTATTATAAATACCGCTGTTCATATAGCGAGAGAGTTAAATCTTGCTCCGCTTACTGTTGTAGTACTTGATACAGCGGGGCATGTTAAGGCCCTACAAAGAGAAGATGGCGCGAGCATGATTAGGCAGCAAATAGCCACAGCAAAAGCTTGGGGCGCCGTTAATATGGGCGTATCATCACGCAGTTTGGCTGGCGTAGCGGCACAAAGACCAGACTTTATGAATGCGTTAATCGATGTGGCAGGTGGAAAAATAATGCCGGTTCCTGGTGGCGTTCTTATTCGTGATGCAGATAATAATTTACTCGGTGCAGTTGGAATTAGTGGTGATGTGTCAGATCAGGACGAACGTTGTGCAATTGCAGGGATAGAAGCCGTAGGCTTTTTTGCCGTGGTATAGCGCACTAGTCAAACAAAATACAAAGTTGTCATATTATTCGTGTTGATAGGGATGATATGACCTGCTTGTGAACTCGCTAGTTTTTAATATCTATTTTTTCAATCTTCTTTTGGGCTGATTTTATTTATCGAGCCTTCCCGTGTCATTTCGCCGTCATCGACAGCTTGCTTGGGCACAAAAAAACGTGAAAAAAACAAACCCACTTCAAATAACATCCACATTGGCACAGCTAACAAGGTCTGTGAAATAGGATCTGGCGGTGTCAAAAAAGCACCGATGATAAAGGCGCCAACGATGACATAGGGGCGTTTATCGGCTAAATCAGCGGGGCTAACCAATCCGGTCCACACGAGTACCATTGTAAATATGGGGACTTCAAAACAAACACCAAACGCAAAAAATAGCGTTAAAACAAAGTCTAAATATTTGCTAATGTCCGTCATAATGGCAACACCACTTGGTGCGGCAGCCGTTAAGAAAGTAAATATTATTGGAAAAACGACAAAGTAAGCAAAGGCGGCGCCGAGGTAAAAAAGCAAGGTGCTGGCAATGAGTAGCGGAAAAATCATTCTTCGTTCGCGCTTATAGAGCCCAGGAGCGACAAAAGCCCAGAACTGATAAAGAATGAACGGGATTGAAATAAAGACAGCAAGAATAAGGGTTAATTTAAAAGGCGTAAAAAAGGGAGAAGCCACATCAATAGCGATCATCGTGCTATTTTTGGGCATATGCTTCATGAGTGGACCCGCCATCAGGGTGTAAATATCATTGGCGTAGGATGATAATCCTAAGAATATCAGTAAGACACAGACAATCATCTTTAGTAGACGATTACGTAATTCGATGAGATGGCTAATAAAAGGCTGCACGGCCTCTTCGATTTTATTCTGGGTCATTCGGGAGGTGAGCGTCAATTAGCGGTTTTTCTGGCAATTCGGTAAGTGATGCTTTAACTGCTTCGGTTGCCTCAGTTGCTTCATTGAGCGCGAGGTGAAATTCTTCAAGATCCATTTGTTCTTTTAGGAGTTGACGAAGTTCTTCTTCCTGCAATTCTTGTTTTATTTCTGCCTGAATTGAGGAGAGCATTGAGCGCGATTTACCTATCCAAAAGCCAGCTATACGGGCTACTTTAGGCAATCTTTCAGGCCCTATGACCAATAAACTAACCAAGCCGATCATAATAAGCTCGGAGAAACCTATATCAAACATATTAGTTTTTTTCGGTTTTCTTGGCGGTTACTTCGCCCTCAATGGTTTCTTCTTCGTCTGATTTATTATCGGGCGTTTCACCTTCTTTAACCGCCGAGCGGAAGCTTTTAATAGCACCACCTAAGTCAGCACCAATATTACGCAATTTTTTGGTGCCAAAAAGTATAATAACAATGGCTAATATGACTAATAATTCTTTGATACCGATGCCCATTTCTTACTCCAGTAATCTATAAATGTATTTTTAATTATTGGCTACGTTGTGCTTTTTCATCTAGGCCGGATAAGCCGAAACGGCGTTGCAATTCTTGTAGCACATCCTGTGGTTTTAAACCTTGATCTGCAAGTAATACCATGCAATGGAACCATAAATCAGCCATTTCATAAATAAGGTGTTCTTCATCGCTATTTTTGGCAGCAATAATGGTTTCAGCCGCTTCTTCACCTATTTTTTTTAAAATAGTATCTAAGCCTTTTGCATACAAGCTAGCCACATAAGATTTATCGGCGGACTCAAGTTTGCGCTGTTCGAGAATGCTGGCTAATTGTTGTAATACGTCGCTCATGATTTAGTATAAATAGTTTTAGGGTCTTTTAATACGGGTTCAACGGCTTGCCATTGTCCGTCAATTAAGCGGCGATAAAAACAACTTTCTCGACCGGTATGGCAGGCTATGCCGCCTTCTTGTTCTATATGAAGTAGAATAACATCTTCATCGCAATCTAGAAATAAACCGATAATTTTTTGTCTGTGCCCCGACTCTTCACCTTTACGCCATAACTTTTCGCGAGATCTAGACCAGTAAACGGCATAACCTTCATCTACGGATAAAGCTAACGATTCGCGATTCATCCATGCAAACATGACCACTTTTCCGCTATCAGCTTGTTGCGCAATAACCGGGCAAAGACCCTCTGCTGTCCAGCGTATTTGATCTAACCAAGATAGGTTCATAAGCGCATCTCGATACCGCGGGAGGCCATGTGTTCTTTGGCTTGTTGAATGGTGTATTCAGCAAAATGAAAAATACTGGCGGCTAACACGGCATCTGCTTTGCCTTGAAGTACGCCTTCAGCTAAATGCTCTAAGTTACCGACACCGCCCGAGGCAATGACGGGCACGCTCACTGATTCACTAATGGCGCGTGTTAGGGATAAATCAAAACCTTCTCGTGTGCCATCCCTATCCATACTGGTTAACAAGATTTCTCCTGCGCCATAGGCGACCATTTTTTGGGCCCAACCAATAGCGTCTATGCCCGTTGCTTTACGTCCGCCATGGGTAAAAATTTCCCAGCATTCAGGTTCATTTGGGAGGCTTACTTTTTTAGCATCAATGGCCACAACAATACATTGCGAACCAAAACGTTGGGCAGCTTCACGAACAAATTCAGGATTGAAAACGGCTGCACTATTAATACCTACTTTATCGGCGCCAGCATTAAGCATTCTCCGAATATCATCTAGCGTTCTAATGCCACCGCCGACGGTTAATGGGATGAAAACTTGGCTAGCCACTTGCTCTACAACATGAACCATCGTGTCGCGGTTATCATGGGTCGCAGTAATATCCAAAAAGGTGATTTCGTCAGCCCCTTCACGGTCATAACGCCTTGCAATTTCTACTGGATCGCCCGCATCACGAATATCAACAAATTGAACGCCCTTAACCACTCGACCGTTAGCAACATCTAAGCAGGGAATGATACGTTTAGCTAAGCTCATGCGATATTATAGGTTTCGGCGAGTTTTTCGGCCTCAGCAAAGTCGAGGGTGCCTTCGTAAATGGCGCGACCCGTAATAGCGCCCATGATGCCCTCGTGGGCGACTGCACCTAGGGCTTTAATGTCCTCGATATTGGTAATGCCACCCGAAGCAATAACCGGGATTTTAATGGCTTGCGCCAAACGAACGGTTGCTTCTACATTGACACCTTGCATCATGCCATCTCTGGAGATATCGGTGTAAATAATGGCTTCTACGCCATCGGCTTCAAACTGCTGCGCTAAATCAATGACATCGTGTTTAGATAATTTCGACCAGCCATCGATGGCAACCTTGCCGTCTTTTGCATCTAAGCCAACGATAATACGGCGTGGATATTCTAGGGCCATATCCCTAACAAAATGGGGTTCATTAACAGCTTTAGTGCCGATAATAACGTATTCAACACCTGCATCAAGATACGCTTGAATGGTTTCTTCATCACGAATACCGCCACCAATTTGTACGGGAACATGAGGGAAAGCGGCGACTATGGCATGAATAACGTCGGCATTGACGGGTTTTCCGGCAAAAGCACCGTCTAAGTCAACGAGGTGAATTCTTTTGGCGCCAGCGGCAACCCATCGTCCAGCAACAGCTACGGGATCATCTGAAAAGATCGTGTTATCGTCCATTCGTCCTTGACGTAAACGGACACATTTTCCTTCTTTCAAATCGATAGCGGGTATTAACAACATAAATACTAAATCCTTAACAACGTGTAAAACAGTTAAATGTGACCATCCCAATGCAAAAAGTTTTTTAGTAGTTGCAAGCCTACTGCCTGACTTTTTTCTGGGTGAAATTGTACTGCAAAAACATTATTCTGAGTCAGTGCGCAAGCAAAAGGCTCTGGATACTCTGTGGTTGCAGCAAGTAAAGATAGGTCGTCCGGTTGTGCATAGTAGCTATGTACAAAATAAAAACGACTATCTTGTGGAATATTATCCCAAAGGGGGTGTGCTGAAAAATGTACTTGGTTCCAGCCCATGTGAGGAATTTTAAGCTTATTGCCATGATGGTCTAATAGGGCTTCTGAAAAATGAATAACTTTTCCAGGAAGAATCCCAAGACCTTGGGTATCGCCATTTTCTTCACTGGCCGTTAATAAAGCCTGCATTCCTAGGCAGATGCCCAGTAAGGGTTTTGTTTTTGCAACGGTTCGAATAACATCCGACAAACCTGATTGATTAAGCGCTTGCATACAATCTCGCATCGCTCCAACCCCAGGAAAGACCACGCGGTCAGCCTGTAAAATCAGCTCAGCATCCGCAACGATTTGAACATCGACATCAGGCGCGGCGTGTTGAAGGGCTTTTGCAATTGAATGCAAATTACCCATTCCGTAATCAATGACTGCAACAGAAGACATAAAACCAATTTAAAATTAAGGGGTAAGGCTAAAGACTGCCTTTAGTGGATGGCATTATACCTGCCATTCGCGTGTCGGCGGTAATTGCCATGCGTATTGCACGACCGAAAGCTTTAAAAATAGTTTCCGCCACATGATGGGCGTTTGCGCCTTTCAAGTTATCAATATGCAAGGAAACTCCCGCATGATTGACAAAGCCCTGAAAAAATTCCCTGAACAGATCGACGTCAAAATTACCGATCGTGCCTTTTGGATATTTGACTTCATAGAATAAGCCAGGACGACCCGAAAAATCGATCACAACTCTGGACAACGCTTCATCCAATGGAACATAAGAATGCCCATAACGATAGAGTCCTCTTTTGTCGCCTATTGCTAGAGAAAATGCTTGTCCTAAAGTAATACCTATATCTTCAACGGTATGATGCGCGTCGATATGCAAATCACCTTTCGCCTTAATATCCATATCAATCAAGCCATGTCTTGCGATTTGGTCTAGCATATGCTCAAGAAAAGGCACGCCCGTTACAAAAGAGGCTTTGCCTGTTCCATCAAGATTAATTTTACAGGTGATTTGGGTTTCGAGCGTATTACGCTCAACTTCAGCGATTCTTTGAGTCATAACTTTTTAAATAAAGTGGGTAAGGTAAAGTGAGCACTAAAATGCGCCCACTTTATCTAGTTTTGCTTTGGGTCGATCACAGAGGATCGACCCCCATAGATTTAATTTTTAGACGCTCTTTTACGCTCATTTTCAGTCAACAACTTTTTACGTAAACGTATTGATTTTGGAGTGACCTCAACCAACTCGTCTTCAGCGATAAATTCTAGCGCTTGTTCTAGCGTCATTTTCTGAATTCTTGCCAATACTAAACTTTCATCTGTACCCGAAGCACGTACGTTGGTTAATTGTTTAGGCTTACAGGGATTAACACACAAATCGTTACTACGAGAATGCAAACCTACTAACATACCTTCATAGATTTCATCGCCATTAACGAGCAATAATTCGCCACGTTCTTGTAACGGATGCAATGAATAAGTCACCGCTTTACCGGCTACCATTGAAATCATAACGCCACGTTGACGATTACCGACTTCACCGGCTTTCATTGGGCCATAATGATCAAATACATGATAAAGCAAACCAGAACCTGAAGTGGCTGTCATAAATTCAGTTTGAAAACCAATCAGTCCACGTGAAGGCATCATATACTCTAAACGGATACGACCTTTACCATCTGGAACCATATTGGTTAAATCGCCTTTACGCTCGCCCAGTTTTTCCATAATACTACCTTGGTGCTCTTCTTCGACCTCGATAGTAACCATTTCAAACGGTTCGCATTTTTTACCATCAATTTCTTTGATGATAACTTCTGGACGCGACACACCCATTTCAAAGCCTTCACGGCGCATGTTTTCGATTAATACCGATAAATGCAATTCACCACGACCTGAAACTTTAAATTTATCTGGGTCAGCCGTATCTTCAACTTTTAAGGCAACGTTATGTTGTAATTCTTTATCTAAACGATCACGAATTTGTCTAGTCGTAACAAACTTACCTTCTTTACCTGCAAAAGGAGAGTTATTAACCTGAAATGTCATGGTTACCGTTGGCTCATCAACCGATAAGGGTTTCATCGCTTCTACGTTATCAGGATGGCAAAGCGTGTCAGAGATTTCTAGTTTCTCAATACCCGCAAAAGCAATAATGTCGCCAGCGCGCGCATCAGCAACTTCAACACGCTCTAAACCATGAAAACCATAAATTTGCAGCATACGGCCTTTACGCTCAACCCCTTCACGATTGATAATCGTAATGGGTTGATTAGGTTTAATGCTACCGCGTTGAATACGACCAATACCAATTACACCGACGTAAGTGTTGTAATCTAAGCTGGAAACTTGCATTTGAAAAGGACCTTCCATATCGACAGGTGGAGGACTTACTTTTTCAATGATGGTTTCAAATAAAGGTGTCATATCGCCACCGGTAATGGTGTGTTCTAAACCAGCATAGCCATTGATGGCTGAGGCATAAACGATAGGGAAATCTAATTGCTCATCAGTCGCACCTAAACGATCAAACAAATCAAATGTTTGATCAACAACCCAATCAGGACGTGCGCCTGGACGGTCAATTTTATTAATAACAACAATCGGCTTTAAACCTAAAGCAAAGGCTTTTTGGGTTACAAAGCGAGTTTGTGGCATGGGGCCATCAACCGCATCGACTAAAAGCAAAACTGAATCAACCATCGATAATACGCGTTCTACTTCGCCACCAAAGTCAGCATGGCCCGGAGTATCAACGATATTAATATGGTAGCCATTCCAATCCAGTGCTGTATTTTTTGCCAGAATGGTAATGCCACGTTCTTTTTCAATATCGTTGGAATCCATCATTCGCTCTGTCACTTTGGTATGTGAAGCAAAGGTGCCCGACTGTTGAAGAAGTTTGTCAACCAGTGTCGTCTTACCGTGGTCAACGTGGGCAATAATGGCGATGTTTCTTAATTTTTCAATCACTTTTTGTGTACTCTAATGGGTTAAATAAAATAGGTGTAGGACGATTTAATACGATCTTTGCTGGGCTTCTGTTGCTTGAAGGTAAGCGGTCCTCAAGACGGTTAATGCATTAAGCGGACCGCTTCTTAGATAGGTTGAGAGCATATTAGCTTTGAACCCACGGCAAATTATTGAAGCGCCAGCCGCCAATATTGCCCCGATGGTTGTGTGAATCGAGAGGACCTTCAAAGCCGTCGATAATATTTATAAGCCGTTTAAAACCTGCTTCTTCAAGAGCCTTTGCGGCATCTAAGGAGCGCTGACCACTTCGGCACAGCAATAAAATGGGTGCATTTTTAGACGCTACCTGTTTTTCGACCAAGCTAACGAACTGTCCATTAACTTGCCAGTCGGGTGCTTCTTTCCAAGGGATATGGAACGCATTAAGAGGGCGCCCAACAAAATCATGTTCAATTTTTGTGCGCACATCAATTAATACAGCGTCAGGATGTTGTTGTAATAAGTCCCAAGTTTGCTGTGGCGTTAAGTTTTCTATCATGGTTTTTTAAATTAGGGCCGCTTTTGTCCGATAAACTGAGCTTCATTTCTCAAACCCAGTTGTTGATTACCTATTAAGGCATTTTCTCTGTAAAAAATGACTTTTAACGGTGAAAATAGCTTTAGCATCTCACCACAACCAAGGAGATAGTCAGGATTATTGGGAGGATTTTGGTTTGTTTTTTCTCGGGTAAAAGTTTGATAAAAAAGCAATCCATCAGGTTTTAATGCGCCTATTATCGCATCACTTAGTGTACGGTCAAGAAATCGACTCACAACGATCACATCAAAAGTGCAATCGACTAAGCTATCGGCCATGATATTTTCTTGGCAAGCATTGATATTTAAACCTTGTAGCGTCGTACAAGCCTTTAAATGATGGATAGCGACATCGGAAATATCCCAGGCAGTCACCGCCCATCCTTTCTGGGCTAAAAACACGGCATTTGCGCCTAAACCACACGCTAAGTCTAAGGCGATTCCTGTTTTGGGCAGTAAGAAATCATTTTCTGATAGCACAGCGGAGACGGTAGTCAGCGTCGGGTTATTTTGATTATAAATCGAATTCCATTTGTCGGTGATATTCGACATTATTCAGTTCCCGGCATGCTTACGCGATGTTCCAGCCAACTTTGTAAAAAATCCATAAAAGTTTTAACTTTAGCCGATAGATATTTTCTATGTGGATAGACAGCGTGGATATCTAAAGGCGGTAAAGGGTAATTTTCCAATACCACTTTAAGCGTGCCATTTTCAATGTCTTTACCGACAATATAAGTAGGAAGCATCACTAAACCTAAGCTATTAATAGCGGCTATACGAATAGGGTGAGCGGCATTAGCTTGCATTCTTCCGGACACTGTAATGACTTTAAGGCCTGTTTCCGATTTAAATTGCCATTTATTACGGGGTGAAATAGCCCAATTCACAAGGCAGCTATGATTGGCTAAATCTTCAGGTGTTTTAGGCGTGCCATGACGCGCCAAATAGTCCGGTGAACCGCAAACAACTAAGGATGAACTTGCTAATTTTCTGGCGACCATACTGGTATCATCTAAAGCGCCAAGAAAAATGGCGACATCAATGCCCTCATCAATTAAATCACCTGGGCTGCCTTGTAAAATCATTTCAACGGTTAAGTCGGTATGAATTTTTAAAAACTCTGCAACGGCTCGGGCAATATGGGTTGCGCCAATAGCGGGTGGCGCGCTGATTTTTAATAAGCCACGAGGTTCTGTTTGTAAATGGGTTACCGCTGATTCCATTTCCTCAACGTCTAACAGCACCTGTTGGCAGCGTTCAAGATAGGAGACGCCCACATCCGTTAAGCTTAAACTGCGCGTAGTGCGATTGATTAGGCGCGTCCCTAAGCTGCCTTCAAGTTGCATAATATGCTTAGTTGCCATCGCCCTTGAAATCCCTAAGTCCCTTGCGCCACCAGCAAAGCTGCCAGCTTTAGCAACACGAACAAAAACAGTCATACTGGTTAATTTATCCATTTAAGCCTCGATAATCAGGGGAGAAAGGGTGGTTTGTTAATTGTATCGTATACTAATAAAAACTTGACATTAACATAGTTTCTAATCGAGAAACAATTTATTTAATATTTTGCGCATTGTAAACAATAAATAACAATGTATAGTATGAACCATGTAAGAACGCAATAAAATTTGTCAAACAGCAAAGGATTTGCATAAACATTTTTTAAACTTTATTACTGGATTAAACAGATGAATAACTTCAACAAAAACATATTTATTATCTTAATATTTATTGCTGGAATATGGAGTTTTATTTCGGGTCAATTTATTGTTTCGACCGTTTTGTTTGCCGCTGCTGCTATTTATAGCAATATTGTAATGCGAGTAAGCGTTAAAAGTTAACTACCTCCTGGTGTTATACCTCCAAGCAGTTCCTCCTCATAAATGCTCTGCTTGAATTCCAACCCCCATGCGGGATCGCATAGGGGTTTTTTTTGCCTTAAATTCTTACAGTTATGGGTTTGTATGCGCTTCTTTAGAAGTAATATGCCGTTGCTGCCAGAGTAAGTCGCTAATTTTACATTGCGGTGCAAAGCCTGAAACAGCATTCATTAAGATAGATCTAACCTGTTCATAATCGTCATTAGTAGTGGCTTTAGCTAACGAATCAAGCAGCTTTTCTAATTCTTCCCATGGAATAATGAGTTCTTCCGCACGCATGATTCTTGGATGGCGGGTGTCCGAAACATTATCGCCAATTAGCAGTTCCTCATAAAGCTTTTCGCCGGGTCGCAAGCCTGTATAACTTATGGCGATTTCACCCTCTGGATGCGCGTCATCTTTTATTTCCAAGCCGCTTAAGTGAATCATTCTTTTTGCTAGATCAAGAATTCGGATAGGTTCGCCCATATCAAGTACAAAGACATCTCCACCTTGACCTAAAGAACCGGCTTGAATAACTAACTGCGATGCCTCCGGTATGGTCATAAAATAGCGGATAATGCGTGCATCTGTAATGGTTATCGGGCCGCCTCGGGCTATTTGCTCTCTAAACAAGGGGACGACAGAGCCTGAGGAGCCTAAGACATTACCAAATCTAACCATCGTAAATCGGGTGTTATGTTTTTTATCCAGACTCAAGGCTTGTAAAATTAATTCTGCAAAGCGTTTGGTGGCGCCCATAGTATTCGTGGGTCTGACCGCTTTATCGGTTGAAATTAAAACAAAAAGCTCAACGTTTGCGTTAATCGCCGCTTGGGCTGTTTTTAAGGTACCAAAAATATTATTCCATACCGCTTCGCCCGGATTTTTTTCAACCATGGGCACATGTTTATAAGCGGCCGCATGATAAATGGTTTGTACTTTATAAAGCGTACAGATTTTCTCAAGACGATTGGCGTCGGTCACTGAGCCTAAAAGGGTAATGATGTCTATGGGCTTAATGGGGTTAATCTTAGTCAGCAGATACAGTAACTCTTTTTCAATGGCATAAAGTCCGAACTCACTGACTTCAAATAAAATAAGGGTAGCAGGTTGCAACTGAATTATTTGTCGGCACAGTTCTGAGCCTATAGAGCCTCCAGCTCCGGTTACCATAACCACTTTGCCGCTAATGGAGGCTTCCATGAGTGATTGATCGGGTGCGACACAATCACGCCCCAATAAATCTGCAATATCAACTTCTTGTAAGGCATCAACGGTGACTTTGCCTTGAGCGATATCAGAAAGCCCTGGCATAGATAGTACGTGAAGAGCATAAGGTTCTAGCAAATGGATAAGCTCACTGATACGGGAGCGCTTTACAGAGGGCATGGCCAATAAAACATCTGAAATTTGATATCGATCGATTAAATAGCCCAACGAGCTCAGTGCATAGATGCGTAGGCCATTTACTTTTCTTTTATGCAGTGACTTATCATCGTCGATAAAAGCCACCACTTTAAACTCCCGTCCGTGAGCAAGCGCAGAGGCCAGTTGCACGCCAGCACTGCCTGCACCGTATATAACGACATTTTTTTTGTAGATGTCTGCTGAACCTCGAATACCACTTAATCTAAAATAAGTTTCCCCTAGCCACCAGCGCGCAAAAAAACGACTGCTGCCAATTAGTAACATAATCAGCAACCAATTTAGCGGTGGTACCGTGCGAGGAATAACTTTGATAGCAGATTCAAAAAGAACAAAGGCAAAGACTAACGCATAAAGCGAAGTGGCTTGAATAATGGTCCATAAGGCCTTGATTTCAATATAGCGAATAATTGCTCGGTATAAGCCTAATTTTATAAAGATAGGGATGGCTATGAAAGGTGCGACAGCAAACAAATACCATTGATCACCCTTAGGGATATAGAGCTCTCCCCAGCGTAAAGACAAGGCGGCCCATAGCGCAAAGACAATAAAGAAAATATCAGCGCTAATTAAAATAATGGCCTTATGCTGCCGTTTAAGGCCAATAAACCAGCGAGCTAATCGTGTTTGCATAAATCCAACTCTCTGGTGCCTGCGTGAAAGTAGATAGCCAAGGCTAATAGTGGTAAATAAGCGATCATTAGCCCTAACAAGGCATTAAGTTTCATAAAACCCACCAAAAGGGCCAGCGGTGTTAGCCAAGCGAGGTTAATGAGAGCAATAGCCAATGTAACGAATTTATGTGAGCCATAATGACGAGAGGCATATTGATAAGCATGACTGCGGTGAGCCTCGTAGACTTTTTCACCCCCTATAAGCCGCCTAGCCAATGTCCATGTTGCATCGACAATAAAAACGCCCAATAAAATTAACCAACTCCAAAAAAACTGTGGTGCAAGCCAAGCCGCGTGAATAGAAAAAAGCCCCAGTATAATGCCTAAAAAACCACTACCGGCATCACCCATAAAAATTTTTGCGGGTGGAAAATTCCAAAATAAAAAACCAATAACAGTTATTGCTAACAAAGCGGGCATGGCCCAAGCGTCAGCTATATCAGTGCCCACTATTAATAAAAGTGTTCCGCCTAAGCAAGCCGTGATAGCTTCTACACTGGCTAAGCCATCAATTCCATCCATAAAATTGTAGAGATTAAGTAGCCAAACTAAATAGAACAGTCCTAAAATCTCACCGGCCCAGCCCAAATCAATCGGGTAAATCTCAGAACTGTTGCTTAAAGAGAATACTAACGGGGGTAAGCCACCTAGCCAATAAAGCCCCCATGCGGCACCTATGAAGTGAGCCAGAAGTCGCCACCGAGCAGGAATATGACCGTGATCATCCAAAAAACCAATTAAAGCAACCCAAGCACCGGCGCCCAATAAAGCCCACATCGTATGGTTAGTTAAGTCACCCATCCATAAAAGCACAGGAAGTCCTAGCAAAAATACAATAACAATCGATAAGCCACCGCCGCGAGGCGTTGCAATACTGTGCGAACTGCGAGTATTTGGAATATCCAGCAAGTGACTCGCCAAGGCATAACGACGTAAAAAGCCGGTTAAGATAAAGGCTAAGATCAGAGCAACTAGGAATAATCCGTTAATATTAAGCATGGCTTGTTTTTCTATAATATTGAGCCATTTGGATTGTAATTGAAGTAAGGCATCCCTGTAAATCGGTGTGGATAATAGAGCGTATAGATTACCAAGGGTATTATCATGAGCATCGTATTTATGGGCTTTTAAGTGCTAAATTAAAAAAGGTGGTTTAAAAGATAACGGATTGAACGCCTATTAAATACCTATATTAGGTGTCTGAGTATTTGGCTATTAGACTTATCTTGTCTGGCAATGCCTCAGAAAAGGGTGGTTTTATTCTTAAGTTAACCACTTAGTAATCACTTGTTATGTGAGTGGTAGTGTAGCAGAAAAATTTGGCAATGGAGTTTCACGGCTAGAGAAAGGCGAATCATAGATCAATTTTTGTTTCGACTTGCAAAACTACAATATTCAATGGGAGAGAAACTATTTATCTTGATACTGGAATTTTTAAAATAAGAAAACTCAAGAGCTAAGCCATTTATTGATACGCTTAATCGACTTGAACAGATTGGATTATTAGAAGATAAAAATACTTGCTTAGAACTTAGAAAAATCAGAAATAATATTTCCCATCAGTATGAAGATGAGCCTAAGCAAGCATCAGAAGCGCTAAATACCCTTTACGCAGTAAAGCCGCTTTAGAAGGTATTTTTCAGCTTATAAAAGCCCGATATGTTGAGATGCGAAATTAACTCATCATCATCATTGATGTTGATGCATTGATAATTGTGCGCTGGCTTCAAGCAGCTTAAAGGAGCTAAGGTAATTGAATTTCGCGGTGCTTCAAAAACAGGCGATTACTTTACAGTCCCCAATGAGTTATAAGTAAAAATGAAAATAGCAATTGCCGGTAGCAGTTACTTCGTGTGGCTTTCAATTGTCATGTTTTACGTCTTAAAAAATAAAGAAAGCAAAGAAAACTTCACCGTAAAAGGCTTAAAAGAAGAATAATTTAAATAGCGCTATCAATATCTTACCCTATAATAGGGCTGCCCATTTTGTTTCTAACCCTTGATCACATTAGGCTTAATCAAATGAAATTTTGCATCAAATGATGCTGTATTAAAATAATCTTGTGGAAGCGTTATGCTTACAACAATTAATTTGGACGATGAGTTACTGGCTCAAGCACAACCATCGAGTGGGTTAAGCGGGCGTGCCCAATTAATTCGAGAAGCTTTACTAGCGTTAGTGCAATGCGATTGGCGCAGTTAGGTCGTACGTAGTTAGAATTGCAATTAATACCTCGTTTTGGATGGATCATTTAGTATTTTCCTCTGCTGGTTAGTCATGTTTTAATCCATCCATTGGATAATGGAAAGTTAGCCTGAAGCATTAGTGTGACCCATTTGTGCATTCAAGGCTCAATATTATCGATTATTAGACTTTTTGTAATAGTAAACGCATATACTCAAAACTAGGATATCAATCCCCCGCTCGAATATGGCCGGGAATTCTATAAGCTATCGGCTTAATCAAAGTGCCCTGATTAGTTGGCTATTGCAGACTTCGCTGGAAGGCCTTATATTAGAGATGAATGCTATATTGCTGGTAGATGATTAAATTGAGTTATAAAGATTATGCATTAACCAAGAGGATATGATGCGACTTGATGATAAAACTTGTGCGATTATTAAGAACGAAGACACCAGCCAATTAAGGTCTAAAACTAAGGTTCGTCTGTTTGGAAGTCGTATTGATGATAGTCAAGAAGGCAGCGGCATTGATTTAATTATCGAGCCAGCCCGTACCTTGGTCCAACGTATCCAGACCGAATGCCAATTGGCCGCACGTCTTTTCATCAAGTTGGATGGCCGCAAAGTTGATGTCTTGATAAAGAACCCGCCTTGGTTATCCATGAGCAAGCTTTCAAAAATGGAATTGTATTATGACAATGCAGCAAAATAATCAGTTTATCGTAATGCAATTAATACGGGTTACAGTAAAAGAAGTGCATTACAGCAAGTCTTAAAGTGCGCAAATATATTGATAGAAACACAAAACCGCATGACTGATTATGCGAAGCCAATTTATAGTAACCGATTTAGCCATCGTAAAAGTAATATTTGCAGTCGATAACAGGTGGTCCTCACTGTTATTTCTGTTCTTAGGTCTTAGTGTTTTGGGGACAATCCATCGGTGATATTTTAGGAAGAAGTTATGCTTACAAAACTTAAGTTAGAAGAGAAGGCTTTAAGGCAATGCCTCTCAAATATTCCACAGTTGGAGTTGGCTGTACTGATAGGCAGTCAAGTTAATGGTAAAGCGCTTAAGGAAAGTGATTGGGATATTGCAATTCGTTGGCATCGTCAGCCAGAAGTCAACATAATGACAATATTGGCACAAACAGAAACATTACGACGAACCATCGCACAGTTACTTGAAGTCAAAGAAGATAAAATAGACTTGATTGACTTAACTACTTCACGCCTTACCATGCGTGCTGTAGTTGTCGAAGAAGGTCTTGTACTTAAAGGCGAAGAGACATTGGCATGGCATTATTTCTTACAACGTACCTGGCGTGAGTTAGAAGAATATTATTGGAATCAGTGTTATGCGGCTTGATTTATACCATGCAGAATGTTGCCGTATTGCTGATGAGCAAAGCTCGTTGTTACAAGAAGCAAAGCAAAAACTAATCAACAAGCAATCACTGAGTAAGCTGGAGCAAAATGGCGCATTACATGGACTGCAAATTTTGATTGAAAATGCCATCGGCAAGACCAAGCATTTATTAAAAGTATTGGGAGAGTCAGTGCCTGTTTCAGCCTACGACAGTTTTGCTAGTCTGCATGCTAAAAAACAGATAACGGATACACAACTTCAACAATGGAATGCAGCAGTTGGTCTACGTAACCGTATTGTTCATGAATATATGAATGTTGATATGACAGTGGTATTTACCTTAATAGAACAACAAGGCTATCAATTTATCGTAGATTTTTTACGTCAACCTATTTCAATACAACAATCAAGCTAACCATTACAAAGAAGTATTAAAATGCGCCTAACCCCCCATCAACAAAGCGCTAGATGAGCTGCCGTTGTCGAAACATTCGGTGAGGACGCTAATATTTGGTTGTTTGGTTACTGCCTTAACAGAATTTAGTAACTAAATATAAAAATTGAAAGCTTGTTTTTTTATCTTTAAGTCAATCAAAATGTAGCTATGCGCCTAACTCATGATCAAATACAGGCTATTAAACAAACAGCCCATGACATACTTGGAGATGACTCGCGGGTTATTCTTTTTGGTTCGCGTACTGACGATACCAAAAAAGGTGGCGACATTGACTTATTGTTTGAAATCAACCACACCTTAGATAGTCGCGCAGCTACGACTGGGGAGCTTTATGTTTCGCTGATACGTAAAC
This sequence comes from Crenothrix polyspora, assembly GCA_945877505.1. Lineage (GTDB taxonomy): Bacteria > Pseudomonadota > Gammaproteobacteria > Methylococcales > Methylomonadaceae > Methylobacter_C > Methylobacter_C polyspora_A. The sequence goes on along the minus strand of CAMDWT010000023.1, from coordinate 2,043 downwards.
TTGGTGACAGAAGAATCGACATCCTATTGAAAGATGCTAGTACCCCAGAAGCGCCAGTACTGCAAATCGCTCGACAAAACGGTATTCAACTATGAGTCTCAAATACTTATCCGAACATGCACAAGATGCCATACTCGCGCTTGCTTTAGCTCGTAAAGAGGCAGAACATCTGCGCTACAGTCAAAGCACCCTGTTCGCACTGTCAATTGATCTTAGTTGGGTTCAAACATTGGGGAATCACCCTGAAGTTGCCGAAAAAGTTGAAGCTTTTATTAGTCGGTTTGGCAGGCTGCAAGACCATCTTGGTGACAAGTTACTCCCCCGTTTTGCCGCACTTGTCGGTGAAAATAGCAAATCACTACTCGATACATTAGCAATAGCTGAAAAAACAGAGTTGCTGGTCAGTGCAGATGCTTTTATTGCGGCCCGCAAACTACGCAATGCACTTGTGCATGAGTATATGTATGATGCTCAGATCTTTTTAGAAAGCTTATTCGCAGCCGAACAAGCCTGCAATATGTTTTTTTCCGTCATTGAAAGAGTCGAAGCTGAGCTCAATCGACTAGGTGTCATAAAAAATCAGCTATTTGTGTAAATTAACATCAAATTCCCATTAAGATTTAAATTTAGTATGAATGCTTTAAAAACGACTGCCAATTTTTGTATTAATTGAAACCTTTGTAGCTTATGGTTTGCCTGAGTCGGTTTACGAAGTTACTCAGGGTGGAATGGCGGTAACTGTTTTTAAAGAAACTTTAGACAAAGAAAAAGAGGGTTTTTCTAAACTTAAAGATGAGGGAGCAGATTTACCAAGCCGGACGGGGTTTGCAACCCCGCCCCTAATGTTTAAGGTTTCGAAAGTTATTGAGGCATCCAAACGTTTCGATCGGTGATGTAAACCCCGACCGGCTCAGTTAAAGACACTAAAAGCATTGAATTTCGCGGTGCTACAAAAACAGGCGATTACTTTACAGTCCCCAATGAGTTATAAGTAAAAATGAAAATAGCAATTGCCGGTAGCAGTTACTTCGTGTGGCTTTCAAGTGTCATGTTTTACGTCTTAAAAAATAAAGAAAGCAAAGAAAACTTCACCGTAAAAGGCTTAAAGGAAGGATAATTTAAATAGCGCTATCAATATCTTACCCTATAATAGGGCTGCCCACTTTGTTTCTAACCCTTGATCACATTAGGCTTAATCAAATGAAATTTCTCGATGTAAAAACCGACTTTGCCTTTAAAAAAGTCTTTGGTAGCACAGACTCAAAAGACATATTGATTAGTTTTTTAAATTCCGTTATCGAATTTGATAATAAACAGAAAATAACAGATTTAACCATAGTCGACCCTTACAGCATACCTTTACTACGGGGCATGAAAGATACCTACGTTGATGTGAAGGCAGAACTTAGCGATAAAAGTCGCGTCATTATTGAAATGCAAGTCTTGAATCATGAAGGCTTTGAAAAACGTATTCTCTATAATGCTGCAAAGAACTACTCAATACAGCTTAAAAAAGGTGATGCCTACCATTTATTAAATCCGGTGATTGCATTAACTATCACTGACTTTATTCTTTTTGATAATAGCCCTGAACTGATCAATAACTTTAAGTTGTTAGAAAAAAAACAGTTTATTGAGTATAGCGATGATATAGAGCTGATTTTTATTGAATTGCCGAAGTTTATTAAAACCGAGGAAGAGCTTGAAACAATTCAGGATAAATGGATTTATTTTATAAAAAATGCAGGGGATCTAAATTACATACCTGATAACCTAGAGCAGGAATTGGAAAAAGCCTTTAATGTTGCTAACGAAGCGGGTTTAAGCGAAGAGGAGTTGGAGCTTCAGCATAAAAAGAAGGACTGGATTTATATTCAAAAAAGCTCAATAGAACTGTAAAGGCTCGATAAACCCCATCTGTTAGTGTTTTATTAATTCTGGCACATTACTCCTGTCATAAATTTCACAGGATATTGTAATGAAGTCTGATTTTCAAATCGATGTATCAAGATTAACGTCGCCTACTGCGACCCAGTTATTCTG
>CAMDWT010000022.1 GCA_945877505.1 Crenothrix polyspora | reverse complement strand
ACATTGAAAAAATGGGTAAGCAATACAATGCTAATCTTAAAATAGTCGAAATTCCACCAGGACCACCTGTACTTTCAGATCTAGTCGCTGAAATTTATGGTCCTGAGGTAGCTAGTATTGATAATTTGATAGCGGTATCTAAACGAGTCAGAGCCGATATGGAAAAAACGGACGGTGTGGTTGATGTTGATGATTTTTCTGAAGTCCAACATGACAAGGTGCATTTTGAGTTAAACCGTGAAAAAGCCGCCTTGTCAGGTATTAGTGTTGCCCAAGTCGCAGAAACCTTGAAAATCGCCGCAGGTGGCGAAGTTGCAGGTATTATTCATTTGAAGAGTGAGCGTCAACCGTTAGAAATTAATCTGCAACTGCCTCGTGCGGTACGTTCGTCTATTACTGATTTATTGGCGTTGCGAGTAAAAACGGATCAAGGTGCGTTGATACCGTTAAGTGAAATAGGCACTGCTACTCTGGAAACTGTAGATCAGCCTATTTTTCATAAAAACTTGCAACGGGTGAGTTATGTTGTTGCCAGTATGGCGGGTCGGAGTCCGGTAGAAGCGGTTTTTGATTTAAAAGAGGTTTTAGCTAAGCGTCCTTTACCGCAAGGTTATACCGCTGAATTGGCTGGTGAAGGTGAATGGAAGATTACGGTGGATGTTTTTCGTGACCTAGGTCTTGCTTTTGCTGCCGCATTGGTCATGATTTATGTGTTACTCGTAGGGCAAACCGGATCATTAACCGTGCCATTGGTTATGATGATCGCCATCCCCTTGACGGTCATAGGCATTATGCCTGGCTTTTGGTTGCTTAATTTATTTGCTACACCGATTGCAGGTTACCCCAATCCGATTTATTTTACGGCAACTGCCATGATAGGCATGATTGCTTTGGCCGGCATTGTTGTTCGTAACTCTATTATCTTGATTGATTTTATCGAGCGTATTCGCGCCCGTGCTGATATGACGCTTGTCGAGGCTTTGATTGAAGCGGGTGCGATACGGTTAAGGCCGATATTTTTGACGGCCGGAGCCGCTATGTTTGGTGCATTTGTAATTATCTTAGATCCAATATTTTCAGGGCTGGCTTGGAGCTTCATCTTTGGTATTTTTGCTTCAACGTTGTTTTCATTATTGGTTATTCCTACGGTTTATTTTTTGATCAATAAAGATAAACCAGCCCAAAAATACCTAGCTACGGATAGAGATGAATCGCACAATTGTTAATATCGTTATTGATTTGATAGCCGCCTGCCAATTGTTGGGCATGCTTGCAACTGGCTATATCCTCCGTTTTCCGTTGCCACCAGGCAGTAATAAAACATTAAGTTTGTGGAGTTATACGCGTCATCAATGGGGTGATATCCATTTTTGGTTTAGTCTAGGACTTTTGATAATACTGCTTGTTCATTTGGCCCTGCATTGGAATTGGATAGTAACGGTTATAGGTAAACGTTGTTATGTTGCCAAAACAGAGCATCCTTCATTGCTCCGTGCTGGGATAGTAACCTCGATCATCATTGCTCTTATTATGATCGTTTTTGGGTGGACGGCTCAACATAGCGTTAGAGTAATAGTGACGCCAATGCAGGGAATGCACTTTGGGCATAGTGATCAAAGTCGCCAACTTAAGGAGGCTATTGCCTTAAATCTTTAACGACACGAACGACTTCATGGTCATTGGCAATAGGTTCTATAGCAAAGCCCAGTTTTTTCACCAGCGATAACATGGGCTTATTAACGATTAAGACTTCACCTTCAAAAAATAATATACCTTTCGATTTAGCTACTTGCATTAAAGTTGTCATGAGTTTTGAACCTATTCCTAAGCAATGACTATCATCAGCAACGACTAGTGCAAACTCTACAGAAATTCCATCGGGATTCATTAGGTAGCGACCAACTCCCAGTTCGCGAGTTATCGTCTCATCTTCAGTGATAGCAACAAATGCCATTTCACGATCGTAATCAATTTGTGTAAATCGAACCAGCATTTCTGAGGTTAGTTCTTGTAATGCTTGCATAAACCGGAAATATTTCGTGCGCTCTGATAAGCGATTATGAAAGTCTTTTTCCATAGCGGCATCTTCTGGACGGATAGGGCGGATTGTTATAGTAGCGCCGCTAGCTAATTGGAAGTGCTGAGTGAGCTGATGGGGATAAGGGTGAATCGCCATGTGGGAATAAGGGGTCAATTGATTGTTGAGTTCTGCTTTAATGCGAGCATCAACGGCTATGGCACCCTGCTCATCAACAATTAAGGGATTAATATCAAGCTCTAAAATTTCAGGAAGTTCACTGACCATGCTTGATATATTTAGCAGTGTATCAATCAGGGCTTTTTTGTTAGCGGGGGCTAATTGTCTAAAGGCTTTTAAATAGTTGGCCGCCTTGGTTTTAGCAATTATTTGTTCAATCATATAGGCGTTAAGGGGCGGCAGTGCCACGGCGTTATCTTTTAAGATTTCAACCAGTGTGCCACCTAAGCCAAAACTGATGGCAGGACCAAAGACGGGGTCTCTAACGACCCCTATCATAAGTTCTCGGCCATTATTTGATTTGAACATAGGCTCTACGGTCATGCCTACTTCCGTTATTTCGGGATGTAATTTTTTAATGGCGGCTTCCATTTCCAAATAATGTCGGGAAATATCCTGAACGCTATTAATATTAAGTCTAACGCCACCTATATCCGTTTTATGACTAAATTCTGCCATATTAACTTTTAATACGACTGGAAATTGCAGCGTCTCCGCGGCTATCATGGCATCTTTTAGGTTGGACACTTTGATGGTTTGCGTGACCGGTATATGAAAGGCGGCAAGGATGGCTTTAGATTCTTGAGCGGTTAAAACCTGACGGCCTTCAGAAAGGACGCGCTCAATAATTAAACGTGAGCCTTCAATGTCTGGTTTTACGAGTTCGTCTGTAGGGGAGGGGATTTGTTTAAGTAGAATTTGATTTTGAGCATACTTAGCCAAAAATGAGAAGGCATCAACAGCGACTTCTGGGGTGCTAAAGTGAGCCACTTTACTATTAGCAAAAAGTTCTCGACCTTCTTGAACCTTAGCTCCGCCTGTCCAAGAAGCTAAGACTGGTTTTTTACTCGTTTTAGCGCCTTCAATAATACTTATGGCTACCTGCGTAGGATTAGTCATTGCTTGAGGGGTTAAAATAACTAAGACACCATCGATATTTTTATCGTTTATACAAATATCGAGTGCTTTCTGATAGCGGTCAGAAGTTGCATCGCCCAAAATATCAATGGGATTGGCATGAGACCAGTGCGGGGGTAGCGTTTTGTTTAACGCGTCAATACTGGCTGGACTCAGTTCGGCCATTGTAATGCCAACATCTTCTGCACGATCTGTACTCATCACGCCAGGCCCCCCCGCATTGGTAATAATGGCAAGGCGGTCTTTTTTGACGACGTAATTGTTGGCTAAAACGCGAGCCGCGGAAAATAACTCCGTGATACTGTAAACCCTAACGACGCCCGCTCTAGCAATGGCGGCATCAAAGACATCGTCGCCGCCTACCATGGCGCCTGTGTGAGACATGGCGGCTTTACTGCCTGCCTCATGACGACCTGATTTAATTAAAATAACTGGCTTTAAACGCGCTGCGGCTTTAAGGCCACTTAAAAAGCGCCGTGCATCTCGTATGCCTTCTACATACATTAAGATGCCAGTTGTTTTACTATCCGTTGCCAAGTAATCAAGTACTTCACCAAAATCAATGTCAGCAGCACCTCCCATTGAAACTACGGTTGAAAAACCAATGTCTTGTAGTTTAGCCCAATCCAAAATGGCGGTGCAAACAGCACCTGATTGCGACAATAGTGCTAAGTGACCGTCTTTAACGACACCCTCGCCAAAGGTGGCATTAAGTTGTCCGCTAGGGCGAATAATACCTAAACAGTTTGGACCAATAATACGAATATTGTAACGATGAGCTATATCAAGAACTTCTTGTTGTAAACGTATGCCTTCTGTTCCAAGCTCACCAAAACCGGCCGTAATGATAATGATAGAAACCACGCCTTTTTCACCACATTGACGGACAATATCAGGCACAGTAGGTGCGGGTGTGGCAATAACAACCAGATCTAAGTCTTCGGGGACCGCATTTAAATGGGGGTAAGCTTTTAAGCCTAATAAGTGTTCCCTTTTGTTATTGACCGGATAAAGTCCCCCCGTAAAACCGGCTTCTTGCATATTCAGGAGTAGTCGATATCCAACGCTATCTTCACGCTCTGATGCTCCAACAATAGCGACTGATTTTGGGGTAAAAAAGCGGTTTAGGTAATGAGGTCCCATTAATGCTCCGTTGTGATAAAAATAACGTTAGGTAAATTAAAGACGAAACTTTGTAGATGCCCGTTACAGGCATCTCTTATTCATTGCTCTGACTTGGAAACTCAGTAAATCTTAATCGTTATGTTACGTTAAGAGCCCTATTTATTTGTGAAAATGCTCAACGGGACATTTGTTTTCTCTTAGGCTTATTATCGGCCAATTTGAAGCTCTAGCAAATGCAGTCAGCTTTTCATCAGGGTCAACAGCTACAGGATTGTCCACTAAGTTAAGTAGCGGCAAATCATTATGTGAATCACTATAGAACCAACTTCCTGCCATGGTTTCAGTGGAATTTTTTAACCATTCTTTTAGTAATTGTACTTTACCTTCCTGAAAACAGGGAATACCAATAAAATTACCCGTATATTTGTTGTTTTTAAATTCAGGTGCGGTTGCTAACAAATTATTAATCCCATATAAATTAACAATAGGCTCCGTAACAAAACGGTTAGTTGCGGTAATGACTAATAAAGTATCCCCTCTATCTTTGTGTTTGGTGATTAGATCTTGTGCTGGTTTTAATAATATGGGCGTGATGATGTCTCGTATAAATTGCTCGCGCCACTGATGAAGTTGTTCAGGGTTGTTATCGGCTAAGGGTTTCAGGGAGAAATGTAAAAACTCAACAATGTCCAGCGAACCTTGTTTATAGTCATTATAGAACTTGATGTTGGCACTTTCATAAATAGCTTTATCAACTATGCCTTGATCAACAAGAAACTGTCCCCATAAGTAATCGCTGTCATCAGCTATTAGGGTATTATCTAAATCAAAAATCGCTAAACTCACGTTAAACCTGTCTTAAGTAATTAAAAGCACTGTGCACTATGGTGTCTGGGGTTTTTTTGTGGAACAATGGGATCATTATAAACAACCTGACCTACTTTGTAATTTTACCAGTTAGTAATATTTAAGATATAGGTGGGTTAAAAGACACAGGTTTTAACATGATAGACTCTAAAGGATACCGGCCCAATGTCGGAATCATCCTTTGCAATGACGAGGGTCGTGTGTTTTGGGCGAAACGGATGGGCGTTAATGCATGGCAGTTTCCGCAAGGCGGAATCAATGACGACGAAGACCCTGAAGCAGCAATGTACCGAGAATTGTGGGAAGAAACGGGCTTACAGCAGCAACATGTTCAATTATTAGGGCGAACCCGATATTGGTTGCGATATCAGTTGCCTGAGCGCTATATACGCAAGAGTTCCATGCCGTTGTGTATAGGGCAAAAGCAGATTTGGTATATGTTGCGATTAATTACGCAAGATACAGCGGTGCGTTTCGATCATTGTCCAAAACCAGAATTTGATAGCTGGCGTTGGGTTGATTATTGGGAGCCGCTTAATGACGTAGTTTATTTTAAACGTAAGGTTTATCAAAAAGCGATGACGGAATTAGGCGCTATTTTAGCCGTTGAATCGGTGCCCGTTAATGGGGCAGGGTTTTTAGCCAAAGAGATTAAACCCCGTCACTTGAAAGGTTCACGTTCAAAATAATAATTAATTTTGAACGTGAACCCGTTTATCTGTTTAAACTTTTTTACTTAGGAAAAATTAAAGATAAATGAAGTTGGCTGAGTGATTGTTTAAGTCATGTAAATGAACCATCACAGCCATTTGTTTTTCCTGAAAAACCGTAACAGAATTACCGAAACACTAATAAAGAAGACCCATATTGCAGGATAGCCCCATCGCCATTTTAGCTCTGGCATATACTCAAAATTCATACCGTAAACGCCTGCGACAAAGGTTAAAGGAATAAATATTGACGCAAATACGGTAAGTACTTTCATCGTTTCATTCATTTTGTTGCTGACACTTGATAGATAAATATCCAGCATGCCGGCTATCAAGTCTCGATAAGATTCTATAGCTTCAATGATGCGGATAGCATGATCATAAACATCACCAAAATAGCGCTTGGTCTTTTCGTTGAGTAGGGGTGATTCGCTACGATGAATGGCCGCAAGTAATTCCCTTAAAGGCGATACGGATCGTCGAAAAAAAATTAATTCACGTTTTATTTTTTGGATAGTTGCCAAGGTTTCTGACGTGGGGTTGGAAAGTAACTTATCTTCAACCCCTTCAATAAGATCATCAAAAGCATCTTGTAGAGAAAAATACTCGTCAACAACAGTATCCATGATTAGGTAAGCTAAGTAATCGGTGCCTAAGTTTCTAACTTGGCTCTTATCATTATCAAGGCGATTTAGGATGGGATGAAAAAGTGTGTCTGGTTTTTCTATAAAGGTAAATACAAAGTTTTGTAATACCAGTAAGCTAATTTGTTCATATTTAACCTTTAAAGAACGGTTACCCATTGAAATGGCTTTTATGACGATATATAAATAATCGTTAAATTCTTCAAATTTTGGTCGTTGATGCGTATTAAGAATATCCTCTAATACCAACGGGTGTATGTCAAAATGGAGCCCTATTGCTTCAATAATCGAAACATCTTTTAAACCGTCAATAATCACCCAAGTGATGGTATCAGTCAATTTATAGCCAAGTAACTCATCAATGGAATTGACTGTATGCTTTTTTAAGGTCGATTTATTGTAATTCACCACAGAGATCTTATGAGCATGCTGATGAACTTTGCCAACATGAACCAGTGAACCGGGAGGCAAACCCGCTTTTTCAGAAGCAAAGCTAAACGATTCAGACATGATATTCCTTTGTTTTTATTTTAGAGGACTGAGAAGATTTTATAGTAAATGAACCGGTTGTTTTGATAATCCACCTGCTTGCTCAGTCACTAACTTGGGTACAAGATAGCCTGGTAGCGTATTTTGTAATTGCTCAAGTAGTTGAAGTGCGTAAGCTTTAGGTACATCAAAGTGTCCTGTTCCCGTTGCTTTATCTAATAAATGTAGATAATAAGGGATTATACCTAGACTGAAAAGTTGTTCGCTCAATTCGCTTAAAACGGTTAGGTTATCATTGACGCCTTTTAATAAGACAGATTGATTGAATAAGATAATATTTCTATTTTGCAATAATTTAAAGGCTTCAATAACGCGAGAATTGAGCTCATTAGCATGATTACAGTGGATGACCATCACAATTTGCTTGCTACTGTTGCACAGCGTATTAATAAACTCATCAGTTATTCTGGCCGGTAAGACGATGGGTAGGCGTGAGTGAATTCTAATGCGCTTTAAATGTTCAATCGCACTTAATTCTTGGATAAGTTTTGCTAATCGTGAATCGCTTAGTAATAAAGGATCGCCGCCGCTTAGAATGACTTCAGAAACATCAGGATGTTCGTTAATGTAGTGGATGCCTGCATTTTCATGTTGTTTACTTAGCTGTAGGTCTGAGTAAGGAAAGTTGCGGCGAAAACAATAGCGACAATTTATTGCACAACTCCCCGTATTGATAAATAAAACCCGTCCTTGATATTTGTGTAAAACACCTATTTGGGTGGCAGAAGGAAGATCGCCCACGGGATCGTTGCTAAATCCTGGGTAAAGAATTAATTCATCTTCAATGGGCAGTACTTGCCTTAATAAAGGGTCATTCGGGTCGCCTTTTTGCATGCTGGCTGCAAAGCTTAAAGGGACACGTAAAGGAAAGTCTTTGGAAGCCGCATCAGAGACCGCTAAGACCTTAGGAGATAAGCCTAGATAATGGCATAAGTCTTCAATATTAACGAAGGCTTCGGCAAGTTGTTGTTGCCAGTTTTTAGTAAAGTGAAGGGTTTCGTTGAGTTGTTCTAGCATGAAAGTGATTATTTAAGGTTTCTATCGATTGTTACGTCCATTATAATGGTTAAGTTTTATATTGTTTGTCATCTAGAGGATAAAATGGCCATTTACAGCACCAATGAATTTAAATCTGGGTTAAAAGTCATGTTAGATAGTGACCCCTGCGCAATTATAGAAAATGAATTTGTAAAGCCAGGAAAGGGTCAGGCTTTTAATCGGGTAAAAATCAGGAACCTTAAAACAGGCCGCGTGATAGAAAGAACGTTTAAATCAGGTGATTCGCTTGAAGGCGCTGATGTGGTTGATGTTGCCATGCAATATTTGTATAGCGACGGTGAGTTTAGGCATTTTATGGTACCTGATACGTTTGAACAATATCAGTGTGATGAAAAAACGGTGGGTGACTCCAGTAAATGGCTTAAGGATCAGGATTCTTGCACGGTCACTTTATGGAATGATGCACCTTTATCAGTAACGCCGACTAATTTTGTTGAGTTGGCAATTGTTGAAACTGATCCGGGTGTGCGCGGAGATACTTCAGGTGGCGGTGGCAAGCCGGCAACGTTAGAAACGGGTGCGGTCGTAAGAGTGCCTTTGTTCGTCCAGCAGGGCGAGATTATTAAAGTCGATACACGTACCGGTGAATATATATCACGCGTAAAAGAATAGTGTCTAAAAACTGGGAGCCCACTTGTAATTTAGAGATTTTACACTTAAGGGCTCAGTTACTCGATAAAATAAGGCGTTTTTTTTCAGAAAAATCAGTGCTTGAAGTGGAAACGCCGTTACTGAGTCATAGTTGCGGAACGGATCCTCAGCTAGATTTTTTTAAAACGGCCTTCAGTTTCCCACCTCTGGAAGAAAGTTTGTTTTTACAAACTTCACCCGAGTTTGCCATGAAGAGACTGCTTGCTTCGGGTAGTGGATCTATTTATCAAATAGCTAAGGCTTTTAGAAATGGTGAGTCGGGGCGTTTACATAACCCTGAATTTACCCTATTAGAATGGTATCGGGTCGATTTTACGTTAACGGATTTAATGGATGAAATTGCTGAGTTGTTGACGGTTTTATTAAAAGATTATGTTGATCTAAGTGAGCCGCAGCGGTTTAGTTATCAAGCGATATTTCAGCGTTATACGGGTCTAAATCCTTTGGTGTTTTCTTATCAAGACTACTGTGATTATGCCCAAACAAAAAACATTCCTGAAGCTATAACTCTATGTGGGGATGATCATGGCTTGTGGTTGGATTTTATTTTTAGTCATCACATTCAACCTTATTTGGGACAAGAAGCGCTTTGCATGATTTATGGCTATCCCGCGTGTCAGTCGTCGCTAGCTCGTATTAATTTGTTTGATTCAAAAATTACCGATCGTGTAGAGGTTTTTATAAAAGGCATTGAATTAGGTAATGGTTATTATGAATTAACGGATGCTCAAGAACAGAGTAAGCGCTTTGATGAAGAAATGGCCGTAAGGCAACAAAGAAATCGCCCTAGTAGTGTTAAGGACTGGCGCCTTATTACCGCCATGGAACAAGGTTTGCCGGAGTGTTCAGGCATGGCTATCGGTTTGGATCGTTTGCTGATGATCTTAACGGGTAGTGTGGCTATAAATGATGTGCTGAGTTTTTCTATAGATAGGGCTTAAGACAGATTAATAGTTACTGTGTTATAATTTTACTGTTTTTTAATGACCAGATCCTGACGTTTTATTTTTAGCCTCCTAAATGAAATCAAATATTTTTTCCTGCTTGTTATTGCTAGGTTTGCTGCTGTCAAGTAGTGTCAAAGGTGACGAAGAATTCGTTGTCAGGGACATTAAAGTAAAAGGTCTGCAACGTATTTCCTTAGGGACTGTATACAACTATCTTCCTGTTAATGTTGGGGAGATGTTTTCTTTAAGTAATGTTTCTCCCGCTATTAAAGCCCTCTTTAAAACCGGTTTTTTTAAAGAAGTTTCTTTAGAAAGAGACGGTTCTACGCTTATTGTCAATGTGGTCGAACGACCTTCTATTGCGAAAATAATTTTTGAAGGCAATAAAGATCTCAGTAAAGAAGATTTAACAAAAGCGTTGGATAAAATTGGACTGGCTGAAGGGAAAATATTTGATCGGCAGGTTTTGGATAAGGTTGAGCAGGAATTAACGCGCCAATATCTTAGCCACGGAAAATATGGTTTAAAAATTAAAATAGATGTATCTAATTTAACCCGTAATCGAGTCGGGATACATATTAATATTTCTGAAGGCCGAGTTACCAAGATTAAGCAAATTAATATTGTCGGAAATAATGCTTTTGATGAGAAAATTTTACTGGGCAAGTTAGAATTAAATACCTCAAATTTATTGTCTTTCTATACTAAAGATGATCAATACTCCAAGCAAAAGCTGTCAGGTGACTTGGAAACCTTAAAATCTTATTATTTAGATCGTGGTTATATTAATTTTACGGTTGAATCTACGCAGGTAGCTATTACGCCTGATAAAAAAGACATTTATGTGACGGTCAACATTAAGGAAGGCGATATTTACACCTTATCTAAAGTAAAGTTGGCGGGTAATTTGGTCGTGACACCTGAAGAGTTGATTAGGTTGGTGAGTGTTGGCCCAGGGGAAATCTTTTCTAGAAAAAGTGCAACGGAAACATCAAAAGCCATTCAAGATCGGTTAGGTGATGAAGGCTATGCGTTCGCCAACGTTAATATGGTGCCTGAAATAAATGAAGTTAAGAAAACCGTTGAAATGGCTTTTTTTGTTGATCCGGGTAAACGTGTTTATGTTCATCGCATCAATTTTAGTGGTAATAGTAAAACGCGTGATGAAGTTTTGCGTCGTGAAATGCGTCAAATGGAAGCTAGTTGGGCTTCAAGTTCTAAAATTGAAAGATCCAAAACACGTCTTGAGCGTTTAGGTTATTTTGAAACAGTTAATGTGGAAACACCACCCGTGGTGGGTACAGCTGATCAAGTTGATGTTAATTATTCAGTGGTAGAAAAGTCTTCTGGGAACTTGTCAGCGGGGGTTGGTTTCTCTCAGGTACAAGGTATCGTGTTAAACGCGAACATTTCTCAGGACAATGTCTTTGGGTCAGGTAAGCGGGTTAACGTTGCCTTTAATAATAGTAGTTATATTACTAATTATCAGTTCGGCTTCCATAACCCTTATTTTACCGTGGATGGTGTTAGTCAAGGTTATAATCTTGGTTATGCAAAACGAAATGCGGGCCAAATAAACATTGCTAATTATTCGACTAATATTGCTAATGCGGGTATCAATTTTGGTATTCCCTTGAATGAGTTTGATCAAATTCGCTTTGATACGGATGTAAAAAACACAGAGTTAAAGGCGGGGTCTTATTCGTCCTATCAAATAAATGAGTTTATTCAAAACCAAGGTTCTAAATTTCTAACGCTTGGTCAAGCGATAAGTTGGTCACACGATACGCTTAATCGCGCAATTTTTCCTAGTAAGGGTGGTCAGCAGAGGCTTTCTGGTTTAGCAATGATCCCCGGTAGTGAGCTGGAATATTATAAGTTAGGGTATAAGCACCAACATTACTTTCCTTTAGCTAAGGATTTAACCTTCAAGCTGAATGGTGAGGTAGCCTATGGAGGGAGTTATGGCAGTACTACCGGTGGCTTGCCATTTTTCGAAAATTATTTTATGGGCGGAACAGGCTCTGTTCGTGGCTTTAAGAACAACACCTTAGGTCCAAGAGACTCAAATGGTTATCCAATAGGGGGCTCCAGTAAAATTGTGGGTAATGCCGAGATGTTTTTCCCCGTGCCCTTTTTTGCCGAGACAAAGTCGCTTAGATTGGGGACTTTTTTTGATGCAGGCGCGCTTAATGACAGTCTTTCGTTAAGTAATATGAAGTATTCTGCGGGCGTTTCTGGTGAATGGTTGTCGCCGTTTGGCGCTTTAGCGGTGAGTGCCGCCTATCCTTTGAATTCAGGGGATTATACCTACAATACTTATAATCCTTATATTGGAACTGTTCCTGGCACAGTTCAGTCTCAACCTGATCAAACTCAGTTCTTCCAATTTAACTTCGGTCAGAATTTCTAACAGAACTTATTTTAGATTATAAGACTTTTCCCATATAATCTAATAGAATGTATAAAATTTTTTTGCTTATTTTTATTTAACTTTAACCCGAGATCGATTTTACAATGAAAAAGAAAATTGCATTATTTTTAGGACTTATGTTTGCTGCGAATATTAGTTACGCTGATTTAAAAATTGGTTTTGTGAATATTCCTGCCGTTCTTGAAAAAGCACCTCAAGCAGAAAAAGCTAAAAAACGCTTGGAACAAAAATTTTCGCCTAGAGATAAGCAGTTAGTCGCCCAAGGTAAGGAGATCCAAACCATGGAAGAAAAAATGACTAAAGATGCTGCTATAATGAGTGACTCTGAGAAAGCAAATCTTGAGAGAGATATCTTAAATAAAAAAAGAGATGCTAAAAGATCGCAACAAGAATTTAGCGAAGACTTTAATGCGAGTCGCAACGAAGAGTTAGGTAAATTACAACGTCGAATCGTTGAAGCCGTAAGAACAATTGCTAAAGACGATGGCTATGATTTATTACTGACTGATGGCGTTATTTATGCCAAAGACCAATTTGATATTACAAATCAAGTTCAAACTAAGCTGTCTACAATGCCTGAGTAATTGATCGATTATTGATATTCAAGACACTTATTACTCGTCACTTCTTATATTAAGCACTCATAACTATGTCTATCACATTAGATATTTTACAAATACAAGCATTTTTGCCACATCGATACCCGTTTTTATTGGTTGACAAGGTGATTGAGTGCGAACCTGGTGTTAGGTTGTTAGGCGTAAAAAACGTCACCTATAACGAACCTTTTTTTCAGGGGCATTTTCCGCAAAAACCTATCATGCCTGGCGTACTGATTTTGGAGGCGTTGGCTCAAACAACGGGACTTTTGGCTTCAGAAACAGCTGGTGATGAACTGGCTGGCATGATTTATTATTTAGTAGGAATTGATAAAGCCAAATTTAAACGCCCCGTGGTACCTGGTGATCAATTGATGCTTGAAGCTAGATTTGTTAAAAGTAAACGTAATATCTGGGCATTTGAATGTCGCGCGGAAGTTGACGGTGAGTTTGTCGCAAGCGCTGAGATCAGATGTGCAGCGGTGGTAGATTGATTTTGATTCATCCAACTGCCATTATTGATAAAAATGCAGAATTGGCCAATGATGTCTCCATTGGCCCGTTTACAGTTATTGGCCCGGATGTAAAGATTGGTGCGGGAACCGTTGTTGGGTCTCATGTTGTTATTAAGGGACCTACGACTATTGGTAAAGAAAATCGCATTTATCAATTCACCTCAATAGGTGAAGATCCACAAGATAAAAAATATGCGGCTGAAGTTACACGACTAGAAATTGGGGATAGAAATACTATTCGTGAATTTACATCGATGCACAGAGGCACGCAACAAGATAATTGTGTGACGAAGATAGGTGACGATAATCTATTTATGGCCTACACACATGTCGCTCATGATTGTCTTATCGGTGACCATGTCATTATGGCTAATGGCGCGTCGTTAGCGGGGCATGTCCACCTTAACAGCCATGCTATTTTAGGTGGTTTTACCTTGGTACATCAATTTACTCAGGTAGGGCAGTACAGTTTTGCTGCTATGGGTAGCGCGATTACTCAAGATATTCCTCCTTTCATTATGGTAGGTGGTAAACCTACGAGGCCGCATGGAATAAATTCTGTGGGGATGGAGCGTAATGGGATTTCAGCTGAAGATATTCGTTTGATTAGAAACGCTTATAAAATCATTTATAAAATGAATTTACGGTTGGAAGATGCCATAGAAAAAATGGAAGAAATGGCCGTCGAAAGCCAACAACTATCAGATATGATTAGTTTTTTACGTAATGTAAGCAGAGGGATATTGCGTTAATTGACGCATTAAATCCTTTTCGATTGTCAGAAATGATCGAAGTTTCGTATAAAAAATAAAACTAGCGATGAATGATGGCTCAATAATCACTAACCCCACCACCGGTTTCTTCTTTGCCGGCGTAGATGAGGCAGGGCGAGGCCCTTTAGCGGGTCCTGTTGTAGCGGCTGCCGTTATTCTTAATCCTAAGCATCATATTGATGGCTTAGCGGACTCTAAAAAACTCAGTGAACGTCAGCGTGACAGTCTAGCCTTATTGATCAAGGTCGATGCCTTAAGTTGGTCCGTTGGAATGGCGAGTGTTGAGGAAATTGATGCAGTTAATATTCTTCAAGCCACTTTCTTAGCCATGCAGCGAGCAATTAACGGCTTGTCAACGCAAGTCGATGAGGTGTTAATTGATGGTAATCGCCTGCCCAAGTTATTAATCCCCGCACATGCAATTGTTAAGGGTGATAGTAAAATTAAAGTCATTAGTGCAGCTTCGATTATTGCAAAAGTTGAGCGTGATAAAATCATGGTCGATTACCACAGACAATATCCTGCTTATTCTTTTCATGTACATAAAGGTTATGGGACTAAACAGCATTTACAAGAGATGCAGGCCTTTGGGTGTTTGCCTATACACAGAAAATCATTTAATCCTTTAAAAACATGGCTGCTTAAGTCATCGGAAGAATAAGGTCACCTTGATTTTTGAGGGTATTTAAAAAGAGCCTATGGGTTCTTCATTCATCAAGGCAATTTGTTCACGAAGCTCAATAATACGATCTTGCCAATAACGGACGCTATTAAACCAAGGAAAGGCCATAGGAAAAGCAGGATCATCCCAGCGTCTAGCAATCCAAGCGGAATAATAGATAAGGCGCAAAGTCCTTAAGGCTTCCAATAGATGAAGTTCACTGGAATTAAAATCATAAAAGGTTCTATAGCCCGTCATTAGATGGTTGAACTGCACAGTCATTTCGGCACGATCACCTGAAAGTAACATCCAGAGATCCTGTATAGCAGGCCCCATTCTGCTATCATCAAAATCAACAAAATGCGGACCATCCTCGGTCCATAAAATATTACCGGGATAACAATCACCATGGAGTCTTAGGCTATTTACGACACCCGCGCGGTCAAAGCAGCGTCTGACAGCATCTAGCGCGAGTGTTATTGTACTCTGATAGGCGCTGAGTAATTCTGCCGGTATAAAGTCATGTTTTAGTAAATAATCGTAGGGCTCATCGCCAAAGTTGGCAATGTTAAGAGTGGGGCGCGCTTTGAAGGCTTTTAAAGCACCCACGGCATGTATCCGGCCTATAAAACGCCCCATCCATTCTAGTTTTTCACGACCTTCAATTTCAGGTACACGTCCCCCTTGTTTGGGAAACAGGGAGAAGCGAAAGCCACCTATTTCATTAAGTGTTTGCTTAGCTCTGAAACGTAAAGGCGGTACTACGGGTATTTCACTCTCAAACAGTTCTTGAATAAATGAATGTTCTTCGAGAATGGCAGAGGTTGTCCAGCGATTAGGTCGGTAAAATTTAGCTATAACAGGTGTTGAGTGTTCAATACCGACTTGATAAACACGATTTTCATAACTATTCAGCGCAAGCAATCTTCCATCACTAGGTAAGTCGAGACTCTCGACTGCCGATAGGATAATGTCGGGCGTTAGTTCAGAAAAAGGCATAAGTGAAGTTGTCATAGGTCCATTGTAACCTTGGTTATGCGTTGAGCCTAATAGTAGGCAAGGACATTTTATCCACATCAAAACGACGCTAAGGGATAGGCTGCATGAATATTACAATCACGAGAAAGCCTACCAATGAGGTGTCTTATTAAACTAGGTTTATGCTTGAATAGAAATTAACCGCTTTTGAATAGACAAAAGCGGTTTTGTACGTGATTAGCTGGTTTGATCGACGGGGCCTTGCACATCAGCCGGATCACCCTCGTAAGGGGTGGCATAGTTACAATCTTTTTGTGGGCATACTTTTTCTACGCCTCGTCTTTTCGTTTCTTTGACCGTTAAAATGGGCCATGCGCATTGTGGGCAACTTTCTTTAATTGGATTGTTCCACAGTGCATAATCACATTTAGGATAGCCTGAGCAGGAATAAAATATTTTGCTGTTGCGTGATTTTCGCTTCAGTATGGTGCCTTTTTTGCATTGAGGACATTCAACACCGGTATCAGCGGGCTTTTCTAAAGGTTCAATATGCTTGCATTTTGGATAAGCACTACAGCCAATAAATTTACCATAACGACCTGTTTTAAAAACTAAGGAAGACTCACATTCCGGACAGGTGCGACCTTCCAAAACCTCAGGTTCGTCAGTAGCACCGGCATCATCATTTAAATTTCTGGTATAGGAACAATCAGGGTAATGGGTGCAGCCAATAAATCGGCCATTCCTGCCCAAACGAATAGATAAAGGACTATTACATTCTGGACATTTTTCGTCAATCGCTTCTT
The DNA here is from genome assembly GCA_945877505.1 of Crenothrix polyspora. Taxonomy (GTDB): domain Bacteria; phylum Pseudomonadota; class Gammaproteobacteria; order Methylococcales; family Methylomonadaceae; genus Methylobacter_C; species Methylobacter_C polyspora_A. The sequence goes on along the minus strand of CAMDWT010000022.1, from coordinate 17,099 downwards.
GGGTAACATCTTTACGCTGAACGCTGGTTTCTTTTTCTTGGATTGTTGAATGAAAAGGTTTCCAAAATTCGTGCATTAAAGGGATCCAATCTTTTTCCCCTCTTGAGACGGCATCCAGTTCATCTTCCAAATTAGCTGTAAAATCATAATCTACATATTTGGTAAAGTGTTCAGTCAAGAATTTATTAACGATTCTACCCACATCAGTCGGGTAAAAGCGTTTATTGTCTAAGGTGACATATTCACGATTTTGTAAGGTCGAAATAATAGACGCGTAAGTTGAAGGTCGTCCTATGCCGTGTTCTTCCAATGATTTTACTAAACTAGCCTCGCCATAACGAGGCGGTGGCTCTGTAAAATGTTGGCCAGCAACAATATCGTTCAATTGAACAGGTCGACCTTCCTCAAGTGGTGGTAAAAAGCTCTCTTTATCATCACTCTCTTTACTGTCATCTTTGCCTTCAAGATAAACGGCCATAAAGCCAGGGGCGGCAATGGTAGAGCCAGTGGCTCTAAATGAGTGTTTTCCATCGCCACAGCCTAGATCAACGGCAACCATATTTAGTGTGGCATGTGTCATTTGACAAGCTATTGTGCGTTTCCAGATAAGGTCGTAAAGCTTGAATTGTTCAATGCTGAGGGAATCTTTTATCTGGCTGGGTAAATGTCTTGGATAAGTTGGACGGATAGCTTCGTGAGCTTCCTGAGCATTTTTAGATTTGGTTTTAAATATACGTGGTTCTTTGGGAACATTTTCAGCGCCGTATTTTTCGGAAATCAGTGCGCGCATTTCTTCAACGGCTTCTACTGATAAGTTAACCGAATCGGTACGCATATAGGTTATCAAACCTTCTGTTTCGCCACCAATATCGATGCCTTCGTACAGTTGTTGGGCCACTATCATGGTGCGCTTAGTGGTAAAGCCTAATTTACGTGAGGCTTCTTGTTGCAAAGTTGACGTTATAAAAGGGGGGGCCGGGTTACGTTTTTGTTGTTTCTTTTCTAACTTAGTAACAATTAACTGACCATCAGCTGCACTGAGGAGGGCCTGTTTAGTTTTTTCCGCTAGCACTTCGTCAGTAATGCTAAATTGGTTTAGTTTTTCGCTATCAAACTGAGTTAATTTGGCTTTAAAAGTTTGCTCATGTGCGGTTAATGCGGCGTCAATGGTCCAATATTCACGGCTTTTAAAGGCTTCGATTTCCAGTTCTCGCTCAACGATCATCCGCAAAGCAGGGCTTTGAACACGACCGGCAGAAAGACCGCGACGTATTTTCTTCCATAATAACGGCGATAAATTAAAGCCAACTAGATAATCTAAAGCGCGCCGTGCTTGTTGGGCGTTGATTAAATTGATGGCTAATTTTTCAGGGTTCGCAATCGCTTCAGTGACGGCTTTTTTGGTAATTTCATGAAAGACAACTCGATGCACGGGCTTGTCTTTAAGTAATTTTTTTTCTTTGAGTAATTCAAGTAAGTGCCATGAAATAGCTTCACCTTCTCTATCAGGATCGGTTGCCAGATATAAAGTGTCTGCTAGTTTAAGTGCTTTACTGATAGCTTGTACATGGCGTTGATTACGGTCAATGACTTCATATTTCATGGCGAAATCATTGTTAGGATCAACGGCGCCTTCCTTTGGAATAAGGTCGCGGACATGACCATAAGACGCTAAAACTTGAAAGTCTTTGCCTAAATATTTTTCTATGGTTTTTGCTTTTGCAGGTGACTCTACAATGACAAGATTTTTACTCATTTAATTCTATAACTTCAGATAGTTAAGGTTGATGGGCTTAAGGATAAAGGTTAAATATCAACGTATTTTGTACATTGAAACGGTCTAATGCAAAAAAGTAGGCACCAGATCATAAACGATATCTTCCATTCTGGAAAAAGCAATTTCCTCATCAGGTTGGCTTAACAATACCATTAATACGATCCATTTGAGTTTTTCCATTGAAATTTCTTCATTTTCCAATGCCATCACCCGATCAATGACAATTTCTCTGTTACTAGAATTTAAAATGCCATTTTGTTCAAGAAACATAATAAGGTTACGGCATTCAATATCAAGTTTTGCTATTTCCTGCGAACAGAAAATACGATAGGTAGAGGTGACCGTTGGTTTTATAGGCCGTTGTAGACTAAGTGAATCTAACCAATCAAAGGCTTTATTGACTTCACAAGACTCGAAGCCTGCTTCTAATAATTCTGTTCTGATGGCATCGCTATCAGGAAGTAGTTCAATTTCATCTTCCATATAGTTTTCAAATAAATACATCAGGACATCAAAAATATTTTCTTTCATAGTGTGTTTTATGATTATTTTACTCTCATATAGCAACTGCCAGCAGTTGCTTCTAGGTAACCTTGTAGTTCTAGAATCAGTAGCATTGAGGAGATAACTTCAACAGATTGACCGGTATTTTCAACCAGATTATCGATAGAAGTTGGGCTAAACATGACATGATTCAATAATGTTTGTTGCTCTAGGTCAAGTATTGATTCCAAAGTGGGTGCTGAAAAATTACTATCTTGTTGATAATATTGATTTAGTTCTTCAAGAATATCCTGGGTGGTTTCGACAAGCTTTGCGCCTTCACGAATAAGGGCATTACAGCCTCTTGCTAATGGATTATGAATAGAGCCAGGTATGGCAAAAACTTCTCTGTTTTGCTCTAAAGCCATTCTAGCAGTAATCAATGAACCACTTTGTTTGGCCGCTTCAACAACTAATAAGCCTTGACACAGACCACTAATAATTCGATTTCTTCGTGGGAAATGATTTGCTTTAGCCGTAGTGCCCGGTGGGAATTCTGAAATTAACGCACCACTCTCAACTATTTCTAAGGCTAAATCTTTATGTCGGGCAGGGTAGACTCTATCTAATCCAGTTCCTGCGACTGCTAGGGTGTAGCCTTTAGCGTTTAATGCACCTCGATGGCTTGCAGCATCAATACCTAGAGCAAGGCCACTTGTTATCACAAAGCCATGCTGACTGAGTGTTTTGGCAAAATTGAAGGCGGTTTCTTCACCCATCGACGAAGGATTTCTACTGCCGACGATTGAAATTTGAGGTAGAAGCAGTAACTCAGGGTTGCCGCGAACAAATAAAATGGGTGGTGGGTCAGCAATTTCCTTTAATTGACTCGGATAATTGATATCGTTAAGGGTAATAGCGTAGTTGTTCTTTTGTGTTAGCCAAGATAAATCTTCATCAATTAAGGCCCAGTCGGGATTTTTTAGGTGACTGATAATGGTGCTTTTTAAACCTAAAGCCGATAGCACAGACGTTGATTCGGCTAATAGTTGTGAGGGTGTATGGGTTTCTAAAAGGCTAAGAAACGTTCGACAGCCAATACCCGGTGTGCGTAATAAAGCAAGCCAGTCTTTTATTGGGTTATCGTTAAGTGGAGCGATAATATTCAGGGGGTTTTGACTTTATCTAAAAGGTGAATTGCTTTATTAGCCTTCATTACCAATGCATAGCTGACGCGCTCAAAGGGGCGAAAAACCATCAGCGTTCCCGCAACTTCATCTGGAAGTTTAACGGTGTCATTTTTAATGGGGCTGTAACTGTCAGTAACCGTTTTGCCATTTTGATAGATTGCAAGTTCGTGGCCGGCCAAAAGTCCGTCTTGTGTGCCTTTATCTAAAACCACTACATTAAAAAGGCCTATTTGAGAGATCCCACCTAACACACTAATGATACTGCCTGTGACCATTGTATTGGGTGGTCTAGGAAAATAATTTAAGGTAATATCACCTTTAGCTGTAGGCATGATACGGTCACCTATACGAACTTCGCTGCTAGATTTGATGATGGATAGTGTTGCTGGGTCCCCTGATTGTAATAATTGGGTGTCGGCGATATGTTCAGCGTTATAGCCTAAGTTTTTTCCAGTTTCAGGGCTGATATAGGCTTTGCCAGTTCGGTATATAGTGTATAACTGGATATCTTGTTGGGGAATTGAACGAACATATACTTTATCCCCGGTGCCTGCAATAAGACGTTCGCCTGCAATATTTACAACATAAGGGGCTTGATTGCTTTCGCTTTCGGTGACAACTTTTGGCGACGTTAAAAATTGGGCTATAGATTCAGTAGGTATTTGTTTAATAGCTTGCTTGATAGAGATCTCTCTAATGCAAGGTAATAATTTACCGCTAGGAGATACTGAAAATTCAGAACGCCCTTTTTTTAAATCTTCTTCGGTGAGCACGCAAGGGCTACCTGCTTGGGATTTTAGGGTGTTACTGTATTGTTCCTGATAAGCAGGGTTTAGTTGTATTTCCTCAGCCCAAGTATTTATACTAAGGGTGAAAGTGATCATGAATCCTAATAGTTTTTTAAAAGTCATAGTGTTCTGTAGGGGCTTTTTAGTCTATAAGCATTCAAAGTTTATATGAATTAATATAGAATTCCAGTATTGAATTTTTTTTAGTGGTGAGTTTGTTGAGTATTTTAACTATTCTCGAGTTTCCGGATGACCGATTACGCAAAAAAGCGGTAGCGGTAAAGACGGTCGATGATAAGATCAAAAAGTTAGTGGATGATATGCTTGATACGATGTATGAATCGCATGGAGTAGGCTTGGCAGCCACTCAAGTCAATGTGCATCAGCGCGTTATTGTCATAGATGTAAGCGATGAAAAAGATGAGCCTTTATTCTTGATTAATCCTGAAATTATTGAAAAAGATGGCATTAAAGAAGGCGAAGAGGGATGCCTTTCTGTGCCAGGTTTTTTTGAAAAAGTTAATAGGGCAGAGCGTGTTAAGGTCAGAGCGCTTAATAGGGATGGTCAGTCTTATGAGTTTGAGGCAACTGATTTATTGGCGACTTGTGTGCAACATGAGATAGATCATCTAGATGGAAAATTATTTGTAGACTATATTTCACCCTTAAAAAGACAGCGAATTAAGAAAAAGTTAGAAAAAAATCATAAAATGGAAAAAAACTGATCATGAAGATTATTTTTGCCGGAACGCCCGACTTTGCAGTGCCAAGTCTACAAAGGTTAATCGATGCGCACTACGATGTATGTGCAGTCTATACACAGCCGGATCGGCCAGCAGGACGAGGCCGTCATGCTCAGTTTAGTCCCATAAAAGAATTAGCTTTAAAGCATGCAATTCCCGTTATTCAGCCACTTACTTTGAAAACTGATGAGGATTTGCAGATATTAAAATCTTTTGAGGCTGATTTGCTCGTGGTGGTTGCTTACGGCATGATCTTGCCGCAGTCGGCATTGGACGTGCCAAAGTTGGGTTGTGTTAATGTTCATGGTTCATTATTACCTCGTTGGCGTGGTGCGGCGCCTATTCAAAGAGCATTAATGCAGGGCGATGCTAAAACAGGTATTACGATTATGCGGATAGTTCATAAACTAGATGCAGGTGATATGTTACATAAAGAAGAATATAACATTGGTGTAAATGATACCTCTAGTGATCTACATGATAAATTGGCTGAACTAGGCGCTATTGGATTAATTAAGGTGTTGACGAACCTCGCTGTAGGGGGTGTTTCAGCAGAGCCTCAAGATGAAAGTTTGGTGACTTACGCTGAAAAGTTAACTAAAGCTGAAGCAATAATTGAATGGACTCAATCCGCTAGTAAACTGGCTTTAAAAGTCAGAGGGCTGAATGCTTGGCCAGTCGCGCAAACGCTTTATAACGGCAGTGTTCTGCGAATTTGGCAAGCTGAAGCGCTAGACATAGATTCTGAATTAAAACCAGGTATGGTCAGTGTAAACCATAAAAATATGGATGTGGCGACGGGAAAGGGTCTGTTGCGTTTACATGAAGTTCAACTTCCTGGTGGGAAGCGTATGTCCACTCAAGCGTTTTTGAATGCGCATGATGTCAACGGAGCACTATTAGGTTGAAGACTTAGTGAATACGCGATTGGTTGCCGCAAAGGTAGTAGCGCGAGTTTTGCAGGACGGGCAGTCATTAACGGTTGCCTTGGAACTTGCTTTAAAATCGGTGGAGTCAGTTAAAGATAGAGCTTTTATACAAGCTATTTGTTACGGAGTTTGTCGCTATTTTTATCGATTGGATTTTATTCTTAATGAATTATTAGCTAAGCCACTAAAAGATCAGGATATTAAGGCATTGGCTTTAATAGGTCTTTATCAGCTTAAGTATATGCGTGTTAAGCCACATGCGGCAGTTTCTGAAACAGTATTTGCAGCAGGTAAAAAACCTTGGGCAAAGGCTTTAATTAATGCGTTGCTTAGGAGTTATTTGCGGGATCAAGAGGGGCTTGAAGCGAAGGCTGATCAGGTGAAATCTGCTTTCACTAGTCATCCAAACTGGTTGGTTAAGCAAGTTGAGCAGGATTGGCCAGAGCAAGCTCAGCAAATATTTCATGAGAACAACCAACTTCCACCAATGACGCTACGTATTAATTTGGCACGAATAAGTCAAGCCCAATATTTACAGGCGTTAGCAGAGAGAGAGATTGAGGCGAAAGCGGTTAGTTTCTGCCCTTCTGCCATTGTATTGGATAAACCCGTTATGGTTGACTTGTTGCCTGGCTTTACGGAGGGATGGGTTTCTGTTCAGGATGCAGCAGCCCAGCTCGCGGCAGTGTTGTTAGATGTGCAGATTGGCAATAGGGTGTTGGATGTTTGTGCGGCTCCTGGAGGTAAGGCTGCGCATATTCTTGAGCATCAGCCAAAATTGAAGGAGTTAGTGGCTGTAGATATAGATATGTCAAGAATGCAGAGAGTAGATGACAATCTTCAGCGCTTAAAATTATCAGCTAAGATGATTGTTGGTAATGCAGCTAGCCCAAAAGATTGGTGGGATGGTCAGTTATTTGAGCGTATTTTATTAGACGCGCCCTGTTCTGCATTAGGTGTTATTCGTCGTCATCCTGATATTAAGTTATTAAGGCGAGCAGGCGATATAAAGCCGTTACAAGAATTACAGCAAAGTATTATGCAGGCTATTTGGCCTTTGTTAGCGCCTGGAGGCGTAATGCTTTATGCAACGTGCTCTATCTTAAAACAGGAAAATGAATTGCAAATAAAGGCTTTTTTAATGGAGCATCCTGATGCAGTCGAGGTGCCTATTGAGGCCGATTGGGGTGTCAGTGGCAGTTATGGGCGTCAGATTATAACGGGCGAATCGTCAATGGATGGTTTTTATTATGCTCGCATTAGGAAGAAGTAAGCGCTTTGGCGCTATTTTTTTTAGTGCTATTTTTTTGTTCTTGTTGTCTTTTTCTTTGTCTTATGCCGAAGGGTTTTCAGCAGAAGTTAAACAAGCAGAGATGACGTTGCAGGGAGATAAGTATCTGCTGTCGACTAATTTAATCTATCACTTTAGCGAGAAAGCAAAAGACGCGCTGCAAAATGGTGTGCCGTTATTTTGGGATCTGCAAGTTAAGTTACAACAGCGTCGAACGTTTATTTGGAATAAGACAGTCGTTGAGACTTTCATACGTTATCGTATTCAATATCATGCTTTATTGAATATGTATCGGGTTATAAACGAAGGAAATGGCGAGGGGTATAATTTTTCTACCTTTTCTGCGGCATTGGAGTTGATGTCTGTAGTGACTGATTTCCCCTTAATAGAGCAGAGTCGAATTGCTTCAGATAAGGATTATTTGCTTGCAGTAAAAGTAAATTTTGATCGAGATGTGTTGCCTTTGCCGCTGCGTCCGATTGCTTACATTGATCCGCAATGGTATTTATCGAGTGATTGGACATTATGGCCCCTGATAAAATAGCCCCACCAGTTAATCTCTATGTGTTGATTCTGTTTGGATTGATTTTGCTGTCATTGCAATTGATGAGCTCAGCAATGCAGGAGTCTTCAGAGTTAAGTGCAATGTATTCATGGTTGTTGCTATTTAATGCCTTGGGATCTGCGGTTTTGTTGATACTGGTTGGGGCTAATATTTACTCCTTAATTCAGCATACAAAAAGACGTGAAGCAGGTTCGAGGTTAACGACGCGAATGGTTTCATTGTTTGTGGTTTTGGCTTTAGCGCCAGCTGTTATAGTGTTTTATTTCTCCATGCAGTTTTTACATCAGGGTATCGATAGCTGGTTTAATGTTGAAATAGATCGTGCGATGGAAGATGCTTTGGAATTGAGTCAAGCGTCATTAGATCAGCGTATGCACTGGCATTTAAAGCAAACTCAGCAATTAACAGGAAAATTAGAAGACTTATCTGAAAATCAAGTGGCTTCTGAAATAGAAAGTTTGCGTGAGTTTTCGGGGGCATCGGAAATGACTGTTTTTTCACGCCAAGGCCATATTATTGCTTCAAGTAGCATTAATCCAGGTGATATTTTGCCTAGTTTGCCGGATGAGCATATTTGGTTGCAGGTGCGACAAAATGGTTTGTTTGTTGCTGTAGCGCCGGTGCATCAAGAAGAGTTAATGGTGCGTGTTATTGTCACTGTTAAAGCACAGGATTCTCAATTTTTACAGGCTTTATATCCTGTGCCCGTTAGAATTGCAGATTTGGCAGACTCGGTAGAGTTTGCTTTTGTGCGGTATCAGGAAATGAATTTTTTAAGAGATTCATTGAAAATGAGTTTCTCCTTGGCGCTGTCTTTAGTCTTATTGATGAGTTTATTGGCGGCGATATGGGTTGCATTTATTAGTGTGCGTAATATTATTGCGCCAGTAAAAGATTTGGTTAAAGGTACGCAGGCAGTAGCTTCTGGGTATTATGATCAACAACTACCGGTTATTGCACAAGATGATTTGGGTTTTCTGGTTGAGTCATTTAACGATATGACCCAACGTATTGCCCAAGCACGTGATGAGACAAGAAAAGCAGGTTTTGAGGTGGAAAATCAGCGCGCCTATTTGGAAACCATTTTGGCGAACTTAACCGCGGGGGTAATTAGTTTTGATGCGCAGTATAAAATTCGCACAGCTAATCAGGCTGCGTATAGGATTTTTCATGTCCATGTTAATCAGTTTATTGGGCGAACGTTATTAGAGCTGGTTCAGCGTTATTCTGAGCTGGCTGAGCCCTTAAAATCAATTCAACGATTAGTGGAGCAAGCTGATGATATTTGGCAGCAGAGGATTGCTTTTTTAGGCCCAAATGGTCGTCAGGAATTGCTTTGTAGAGGTACGCCGTTATTTTCTCAAGAAGGCTTCCGTGTGGGAGCTGTGGTTGTTTTTGATGACGTAACCGATTTAATTCAGGCTCAGAAAAATGCCGCGTGGGGAGAGGTGGCAAGACGGTTAGCTCATGAGATAAAAAATCCGTTAACCCCTATTCAATTATCAGCAGAAAGGCTGCAGCACAAGTTGGCAGATAAGCTAGGGTCTTCTGATGCAACAATTCTTCAGCGCTCAACGCAAACCATTGTGCAACAGGTTGAGGCCATGAAAGAAATGGTGGATGATTTTTCTGAATATGCCAAGCCCTCAAAAAAACAGACGGTAGATATTGATTTGCCGCGTCTGATTAAAGAGGTATTGGCTTTATATGCGGTAAAATCTGGCGTAAAGTTTAATGCAGATTATGGAAGTGGCTTATTGGTGATTAATGGAGATCCCGTTAGTATTAGGCAAGTGCTCCATAATTTGATAAAGAATGCGTTAGAAGCCATCGGCGCGTTGGGCGTGATAGAGTTAAGTCTCCGTAGGGTTATAAAAAATAACACCGATTTTATAGAGATAGCGCTTTATGATGACGGGCCTGGTATTAAAGACGAACAAATTGAAAAAATTTTTGAACCGTATGTAACCACAAAAGCGAAAGGTACTGGCTTAGGTTTAGCTATTGTAAAAAAAATAATTGAAGAACATGGTGGTGCAATATGGATTGACACTACTCGTAAGGTGGGGGCTGGCTTTATCATCCAGCTTCCTGCCTATAACTCTAAATAGCTGTAAAAATATTATGAATGCTAAGGCACCGCGTATATTGGTTGTAGATGATGAACCAGATATTCGTAGATTAGTCTGCGAAATTCTTGAAGATGAGGGTTATGAAGTTGCTATGGCAGAAAATGCAGGCGCAGCTCGCGAATTAAAGGAATCCAAGCAGCCTGATTTGATTTTACTGGATATCTGGATGCCAGATACTGACGGTATCACTTTATTGAAAGAATGGGTTGCTGAAGATCTAATGTTATGCCCCGTGATTATGATGTCTGGGCATGGTTCAGTTGAAGCGGCAGTTGAGGCAACTAGGTTAGGTGCTTACGATTTTCTAGAGAAGCCGTTGTCATTGGCAAAGTTATTGTTGATTGTCGAAAGAGCAATCGAGGCGGGTAATCTTCAAATAGAAAATGCGGGACTTAAAAAGCAATTGGTGGCTGATATCGAACCGGTTGGCAATAGTGCAACGGTTGCTAGAATTAAGGATCAATTGAAGCGCTTAGCTCAGCATGATGCAAGGATATTGTTCGGCGGTGAAGCAGGCGTCGGCAAAGAGCTTTACGCGCGATATTTGCATAATAATAGTGCCTATAGAAACGGGCCTTTTGTCGATGTGGCGGTAGGCAGTATATCGCCAGAAAACTCGGCGGTAGAATTCTTTGGTAAAGAAAGTAACGGCAAGATTTATCCTGGATTGTTAGAAAGATCTCATAAAGGAACATTATTTTTGAGTGAAATAGGGGGGATGGATAAAGAAACCCAATTGAGACTCCTTAGTGCGCTGGAATCGAGTTCTTTTTTACGTGTGGGAGGAAGTGAGGCGGTTCGTGTTGATGTTAGAGTGGTTGCTTCTACTCGGATTGTGATGGAAGACGAGGTTAAGTCAGGGCGATTTAGACAGGATTTATACTATTTGCTTAATGAAGTTGCACTTAATATTCCACCACTTAGAGAGCATAGTGAAGATATTCCAAAATTATTGGCTTTTTATGTCGATTATTTTGTTAATCAGGATAAGCTTTCGTTCCGAAAGTTCTCGATGGCCGCACAAAATTTTTTACGGAATTACAGTTGGCGAGGCAATGTGCGAGAGTTAAAGAACTTGGTGCAACGCTTGATGATTTTGGGGGTCGGTGAAGAAATTGAATTGGATGAGGTTAAGTCTGCTTTAGGATCGGTTGTTGGTGACATTATTACGTTATCTTCCGTTCCTGAATTTTTTAATTTACCACTAAAAGACGCTAGAGATCATTTCGAAAAAGCCTATTTAGAGTATCATTTTGAGCGTACTGGGGGCAGTGTCGCAAAATTGTCAGCGGCAGTGGGTATGGAGCGTACTCATCTTTATCGTAAATTACATTCGTTGAATATTAAGTTATAAATTGAATAGAAAATATTTAGACCTTGATCAAGTAACTCAAAATCCTGTAAAATAGAAAAAATAGGTGGGTGTGGGTATATTCATTTCTTATCGCAAATTACATTCGATAGTAAATTATTAACGTCGGAACAAAGGTTTTATTATTGTTCCTTGCACCTGAATTATAAATAAACATTGAAAATAATGGCAATGTTTAGTAGAATTCTCGCTCTTTTATTGAGCCTTTAGAAAAAGACTAAGTAACGATGAAAACATTCAGTGCAAAAATAGCAGAAGTTAAGCGTGATTGGTATGTAGTTGATGCGGAAGGTAAGACGTTGGGTCGCCTTGCTTCTGAAATTGCACTCCGCCTTCGTGGAAAACATAAACCAGAATATACGCCACATGTAGACACAGGTGATTATATTATTGTTGTAAACGCAGAAAAAATTGGCGTTACTGGCAATAAAGAAAAAGATAAACTTTATCAACATCACACAGGTTACATTGGTAATTTGAAAACCGTTACTCTAGGTAAATTAAGAAAAACGTTCCCAGATCGTATTCTTAATACAGCTGTTAAAGGTATGTTACCAAACAATCCATTGGGTCGTGCAATGTTCAAGAAATTGAAAGTGTATGCAGGTCCTGAACACGATCACCAGGCTCAACAGCCAAAAGTTTTAGAATTATAAGCGAGTAGACCATGGCAGCAGCTCAGTATTACGGTACAGGTCGTCGTAAAAGTGCAATAGCACGCGTTTACGCAACATCTGGCACTGGAAAAATTACCATCAATAAAAAAACGATTGAAGATTACTTTGGCCGTAAAACAGATCAGATGGTTTCTCGTCAACCACTAGAGTGTGTTGATATGGTAACTAAGTTTGATATCAATGTGATTGTTAAAGGTGGTGGTCCTTCTGGTCAAGCAGGGGCTATTCGTCACGGTTTGACACGTGCATTGATGGTTTACGATGAGACTTTACGCCCAGCTCTTAGACAAGCCGGTTTTGTAACGCGTGATTCTCGTATTGTAGAACGTAAAAAGATCGGTTTGCACAAAGCCAGAAAGCGTCCACAATACTCAAAACGTTAAGTATTTATTTCGTGGCAGGTAACTTTAGTTACCTATTATGAGATTAAAAAAGGTCGCATTCGTGAGAATGGGGCCTTTTTTTATGAGTTTAAAAAAACAGCTATTTGGTTAAGCATTATTTATCCTAAAAAACGTGTCCATTTTATGATGGCGAGCCGAGTGAATGCGTTTATTTTTGACAAGGGAAAAGTTAACTAATAGCATTGAAATATGATTTTTTCTATCAGCAATGCTAGAATTTAAACATCAATGATTAAATAAATTTAAAAGATGTCAACTGACGCTAACGAAACACCTAATACACAGCTTGCACTAGAATTTAAGAGCAGTACTTTTTCGGTGCCAGTTTTAGTGCTGTTAACGGATGATTTAATTCTTTTCAAGCAACAACTGCTAAATAAAACTAAACAAGCCCCCGATTTCTTTAAAAATTCACCATTAGTTCTTGATCTTCAGCCATTAAATAGGCTGGGTTACGATATAAAGATTGTAGAGGTTGTGGGTATTATTCGTCAGGCAGGTTTGTTGATAGTGGGTCTTCGCGGTGGAAGCCTGATTCAGAATGAGCAGGCGTTGGAATTACATATTCCGATTTATTCGAGTCTTAGTGAAGGTGCCATCTCTGCCGAAGATAAAAAGCAAAAAAAGGCAACGCCGAGTTCCAAACCTGATGTAGAAATTAAGGTGGATGTTAGAGTAACAACGCTGATTACTCAACCTATAAGGTCTGGACAACGTATTTATGCTGAGGGTGATTTAATAATTATGGCACAAGTGAGTGCGGGTGCTGAAATTATCGCCGAAGGTAATATTCATGTATACAATACGTTAAGAGGACGAGCTTTAGCGGGCGTGCAAGGCAATGTTGATGCACGTATTTTTTGTTTCGATTTGCAGGCTGAGCTTATTTCGATTGCCGGCAACTATAAAGTCAGCGAAGATTTGGATAAGAGTGTACGTAACAAGCCTGTCCAAATTTATTTGCAAAACCAATCTTTAATTATCAAAGATATTGTGCAACACCATTAACGTAGAGGAAAATTTGTGGCAAGAATCATAGTCGTAACATCTGGTAAGGGCGGTGTTGGTAAAACTACCACAAGCGCTGCTATTGCCATGGGGCTTGCAAAAAAAGGTCATAAAACAGCAGTTATAGACTTTGATGTGGGTTTGCGTAATTTGGATTTAATCATGGGCTGTGAACGGCGTGTGGTTTATGATTTTGTTAATGTAATTAATGGTGAAGCAACCCTTAATCAAGCCCTGATCCGTGATAAAAATTGTAACTTACTTTATATATTGCCTGCTTCACAAACCCGTGACAAAGATGCTCTAAGCCAAGAAGGGGTCGGTAGAGTATTGGACGAGTTAAAAAAAGATTTTAAATATATCGTATGTGATTCTCCAGCAGGTATAGAAAAAGGCGCTCATTTGGCAATGTATTTTGCTGATGATGCGTTTGTTGTAACTAATCCTGAGGTTTCTTCGGTACGTGATTCGGATCGAATGCTGGGGATTTTATCCAGTAAGTCCCGTAGAGCAGAGCAGAATGAAGAGCCTATTAATGAGTTTTTACTACTCACACGCTATGCTCCAGAACGGGTTAAGTTGGGAGAAATGTTGAGTGTAGATGATGTTCAAGATATTTTATCATTGCATTTATTGGGCGTAATTCCAGAGTCAAAATCAGTGTTAAATGCTTCAAACTCAGGAACTCCAGTTATTTTGGATGAGAAAAGCGATGCTGGTCAAGCATATGCAGATATAGTTGCTCGTTATTTAGGTGAGGAAAGACCACATCGATTTATCGATGATAAAAAAGGTTTTTTTAGGAATCTTTTTGGGGGTAATTAATGAGTTTACTTGATTATTTTAGAATATCTAAAGTTGGAACAGCTTCTCTTGCCAAAGAAAGATTACAGATTTTGGTTGCTCATGAACGAACATCAAAGCATCAGCCATCGTATCTTCCACAATTGCAAAAAGAATTACTGGAAGTTATACAAAAATATGTAAAAGTTAGTCAAGATGCTATTTCAGTTACTTTTGAACAAGATGAACATCAGGAGACGCTTGAATTAAATATTGTGTTACCTGATAACCAAGCTAAAAATACTTAAACAACATTTTACAGGTGAACTTAATGCTTAACATAATCGGTGATGCAGCAGGGCAAGTTTGGCAATATCTGAATAAAAATGGATCTGCCAGTGTCAATAAAATAACCAGTGAAACTGGGCTGAGTAAAAATGAAGTTCAGCGAGGCATTGGTTGGTTACTTAAAGAAGATAAGTTATCAATTGAAGTGATTGGTCGTACTGAAACGTTGTCATTGAAGTAGCGGTATCTTAAAGGCGAAAAGTATTTCTTTTCGCCTTTTTCATAGTATGTAGGCAGAGTCTCGGTATTTACTTATCTCTTTTTACTACTTATTTTTGCATATTGTTGATTGCACCATTCCAAATACTTGGCAAATTGTATTTTAAGAGATGGCCAATGGCGCTTTGCATTTTTTAGGTATAAATCAAATAGCATCAACAGTTGTAATATCACACGATAGCTTAGTGCTTTCAATCGATATGCAGTCGCACGAAATACAGTGAAATTTAAGGGTCGATCACGCAGTTTTCCAGTCCTGTACAACCATCTCAGCAAGCCACTTACATAGAGTAAAAATAGACTTATACCGCTTAGAAACCAAATAAAGCGACCTTTGCCGCCTAATGCTTCGCCGGTATGCAATGGCCATATCCAAGTTGCAATAGCTTCTCCTTTGGAGAATTTACTTGGATTTCGTACTTCTTTAATTTGACCGCTCCAGCGATCGACCCAAACGGTTGTGAAGGGGTGTCTTTGATTGATTTCACTGTTTTGGCGTAAATTGATACGATAAATTCCTGTGTCACCTGCTGGTGTAGTAACTCTCCTTAGCTCTGCTTTCGGAAAAGGACCTTGAGCTACAAAGACGGCGGCTGACAACCCAGTTGGGTGATTATTGGGAATGGCTGTACTCGTGATGGATCGGCCTGTTTGCCCATGTTCCATACCTGATGAGCCTGTGAAGGTTTCAACTATAGTCGGAAAACTTAGTAAAAATCCAGTTAATGCCAGTACTAATAAGAAGATTGTGCTGAATAGTCCCAGAAAACGGTGCATATCAAAAGCTAATAGCATCATCCCTGCTTTGTATCGAAACTTAAATGCTAAGCGTATGTTGTGAAGCCCTGGCCACCACAAATAAAGTCCTGTGACGCATGAAATAGATAATAATAAACCTAAGATACCAACGCTATTCCAGCCAAAGCGATCTAAGTTAAGTTGGGTATGTAAATCGAGTAGCCATGTGGTCGTAGTGGATCCCCAAAAACGGCTCATTACTACCTCGCCAGTATAAGGATTGACTGACACCATTAATGGCGCATAAAGCTCAAAGAATGTTTCGGTTGGCTTATCATACCAAGCAGTAATCATGCCCTCAGGTGAGCGTGGCATCTCTAGCGTCCATGCTCCATAACGATTAGGGTGCTCAGCTCTTACCGAAGCCATTATCTTATCTAGAGATAGATAGTGACCTTGGGGTTCTTCGATAATCAGTTGAGGGTTTAATAACTCATCTAGCGTTTCACGATAAATGCTAAGACTTCCAGAAAGACCCATTAATGCGAAAAATAAACCAACACTTAAGGCTAAATAAAGATGAGTTTTAAGCCAGGTTTCACGACTAAGTAAGCGTTGGATAAGTTGTTGCATAAGGTCATCGGTCGATAATAAATAAATATTATCCCATAGAGTGCATTGTGTTGTCCTTGCTGTAACTCTATCAGGTGGTAGGTCAATTTTTTAGTAATGTCATCAGGATAAAAATGGTGAGGAGGGGGAGGTAGGGCTAAAAATAGGAATTTTTCATGGTGATTGGTCTGGCATTATTACCTGAACCCTATAGAATAGAGCTTTTACATCGATATATTGAGATTGCTTATATGAAGTTTAGTGCTTTTTTTATGGGTCTATGTTTATGTGTGTCGGGTAGTAGTTTTGCAGTTGAAAAAACGACGATTCGGGTTGGTGTTCAAGCGGCTGGTACGTTTGAGTGGGAATTAAAGATATTACAAGATACCGCACAAATTAACTCGACTGATTTTGAAATTACAGTCCAACCGGTTGCCAATCCGGAGGCGGGTAAGATTGCACTTCAATCGGGGGCCGTCGATATGATTATTTCGGATTGGATATGGGTGTCCACTCTACGTGCTAGTGGTACAGATTTTACATTTTATCCGTATTCAACTACTTCAGGTGCTTTGGTTGTTGCAGATAATAGCCCTATTCATACTATAGCTGATCTTAAAGGTAAGCGATTGGGTATTGCGGGTGGTGAACTGGATAAAAATTGGCTTTTATTACAGGCAGTTGGCCAAAAAGAGCAATTATCTTTAAATGAATCGGTGGAGAAAACATTGGGTGCGCCGCCTTTAATTAATGAACAAATCAAGCAGCAGCGTGTAGATGCAGTGTTAACCTATTGGCATTTTGCGGTAAGGCTTGAAGCCCAAGGCTATCGACAAATTATCGACGGTAGAGGGCTTTTAAAAAAATTGGGGATAGTTGAAAATGTGCCCAGTATTGGTTATGTGTTTAAGCAGGGTTGGGCAGAACGTCACAAAACCGCCATCAACAATTTTTTTACAGCCAGTAAACAAGCAAAAAATCAGTTATGTACCTCTGATAGCGCTTGGCAAAAAATTATCCCGTTACTTCATACAGAAGAT
>CAMDWT010000021.1 GCA_945877505.1 Crenothrix polyspora | reverse complement strand
GTGTCGTAAGGCTAGCAGACAAAAGTTTTATTTGCTATTACTTTTAGGTTGTCTGTTCTAAAGGTTAGAAATGCTTCATTTCTTACCTATCGTTATTTATAATGAGGTCAACTTAATAGCCTTGTTTTCTTACATAATCAAGTTTGGATGGTGCTCGTGTTATGAAAAAAAACTGGCATGTTACATCGGCCTTGGCTGAGTGGAATCCCGAAGATCAAGCGTTTTGGAAAAAGACCGGTAAGCGGATTGCTACGCGTAATTTATTGATCAGTATTGCGGCATTATTGCTGGCGTTCGCAGTATGGATGGTATGGAGTGTTGTGGTTATCAATTTGCCAAGCATAGGCTTTAAATATTCGACTAATGAATTGTTTTGGTTAGCATCTTTGCCGGGCTTGTCGGGAGCTACGTTACGGATATTTTATGCCTTTATGGTGCCCATTTTTGGTGGTCGTTACTGGACAACTCTTAGTACCGCCTCGTTGTTGTTGCCAACACTATGGATAGGTTTCGCAGTGCAAAATATCGAAACACCTTACAGTGTGATGGCAATATTAGCCTTATTATGTGGTTTTGGTGGAGGTAACTTTTCTTCCAGCATGGCAAATATTAGTTTTTTTTATCCACAATCAAAAAAAGGATCGATGCTCGGTTTAAATGCCGGTTTAGGTAATCTGGGCGTTAGCACTGTACAGTATGTAGTTCCTGTAGTGATCGCGTTTAGTGTGTTTGGCGCTTGGGGTGGTGACCCTCAAGCTTGGGTTAACGAAGGAGTGACTAAAAACATCTGGCTACAAAATGCTGGTTTTATCTGGGTGCCATTTATTATTGCGAGTTCCATCGCCGCTTGGTTTGGTATGGATGATATCGCGTCAGCTAGGGCTTCATTTAAAGAACAAGCCATCATATTCAAACGTAAACACACTTGGTTGATGTGTTGGTTATATACAGGAACTTTCGGGTCCTTTATTGGTTATTCAGCTGCATTTCCCATGCTGATTAAGATCTTATTCCCAGATATAAATCCTACGCAATACGTTTTTTTAGGTCCACTGGTCGGTGCTTTAATAAGGCCCGTGGGTGGTTCGTTGGCCGATAAGTTAGGTGGGGCGAGGGTAACACTATGGAGTTTCATTATTATGATAGTGGCAGTATTTGGAGTATTACATTTTATGCCTTCAGAAGAGAATTCTGGCGATTTCTGGGGTTTTTTTACTATGTTTATGATGCTATTTATTACCACAGGTGCTGGCAATGGTGCTGTTTTCCGCATGATTCCGGTAATTTTTATGAATGAACGCTTGGGCGCTGTTAAAGGGCAAGCTGAAAAACTATTGGATCAAGCAAGGAAGGACGGGGCTAAAGAGGGGGCTGCGGTGCTGGGCTTCAGTTCAGCAATATCGGCTTATGGGGCATTTGTGATTCCTAAGAGTTATGGTACGGCAATTAGTGTTACCGGGAAACCTGATGCTGCATTGTATGGTTGTATTGTTTTTTATGTGTCCTGTATAGCAATTACCTGGTGGAATTACGCCCGTAAAGAGGCGGTTATGCCTTGTTGATTTTAAAAATAACCTCCATGCAGATCATTCCACTCAGGTATTCTTACTTATAAAAAACCGATATTTTCGATGCTCGGATCGTAATGGACTACTATATTGTTCATTAGTCTTGAAGCAAAAGTAGAGTCAAAACTGTCTCTTATTTATGTCTTATGGTGCTTACAGATTTTTAAGTGGTTGGATTTTACTTAAACTATTTTGGTCGCCATTCCCTTTCTTTTACTTATTATGAAATTAACATTTAAAATTATTGTCTCGCTTACTTTAGTCGGATTACTAGGTGCGTGCTCTGAACACAAGCCTGTCGCTAGCATGGCAACAAATGTGGCATTAAGCGCTAAGATTGTTCCTAATCGAAAGCTCTATGTGAGTCATCCACCCAGAGCCCTCGGTCAATGGACCGTTGCGGATATTGTGCAGGATTATAGTGTTACTACGACAGGTAAGCTTACCCCCTATTTTGTTAAGGCCAAGGTGTCTTATCCGCCAAGGGAAGTTACTTTTGTGGCGTTGAAAAAAGAAAAGAAATTGGAGTTATGGGCTAGAGATAGTGGTGAATTTCGTTTCATTCGTCATTATAATATTAAGGCCAGTAGCGGTGTCGCGGGACCTAAATTACGCCAAGGTGACAAACAGGTGCCGGAGGGTGTTTATCGTATTGCAGGTCTTAATCCAAATAGCCATTATCATTTATCGATGAAAATCAATTATCCTAATAAATTCGATCGTTTTCATGCTGAGCAGGAGGGGCGAACAGCACTTGGGTCGGATATTTTTATTCATGGGAAGGCAGTTTCAATTGGTTGCTTGGCTATGGGTGATGAGGCGATCGAGGAGTTGTTTGTGCTCGCTGCGCAAGTGGGTGCAGAAAATGTGAAAGTGGTGATTGCGCCGCACGACCCTAGAGTTTACCCGCTTAAAGCTGATGCCAAAACGCTTCCTAAGTGGACGCCTGCGCTTTATTCAATGATCTCTCGAGAAATTGATGTGCTTTCATCAGAGGATATGCCCGTTAAGGCTGGGTTGTGAGTGGTAAAGAAACTGAATGATATGCTTTTAAAACGGGGTCTTTTGCCCAAGTATCCTTCTATTATTTGTGCGTTAACTAATCATTCAATAAAGAGAGCAAGAATGATGGTGTCATCAATTGGATTAATAAGAGATGACAGAATAATAGGTCTTTGTTGGGTGTGCGTGCTGAATTGTTTGCTTAGAATTTAATAAAGCAAATGAAGTTCACTCTTTAACAAGGGAAGTTGGTGTGTGAGCGGATTTCGTATTCTTTATATAAAAAGTTAATAGTGTCTCTGAACAGAAAATTTTGCCAGTAAAGTTAAAGCCTCTTTATATTCAGATTCAGGCAATACGTTGAGTGCATTAATAGCTTTTTCAGCCTCCTCATCTGCTCGTTGTTCAGTGTAATCGATAGCATGGGTTTTTTGTACGATCGCATATACCTCATTAAAGGCATTGCGATCGCCATTTTTTATAGCATCAATAATTATTTTTGCGTCTTCTTGAGAGCCCTTTTGAATAGCATAAATTAAAGGTAGAGTCGGCTTGCCTTCGGCAAGATCATCACCCAGGTTTTTGCCTAAGTCCTCTTGGCTAGCTTTATAATCAAGTACATCATCTATGAGTTGAAAGGCGATACCTAAATGTTGTCCATATTTGGCAAGACTTTCTTCTGTGTCGGCAGAGGCGCCAACTAATACTGCGCTTAAGCGCGTTGCGGCACTAAATAAGATAGCGGTTTTTCTGGCGATGACTTCTAGATACTTTGATTCTGTCGTTTCAGGATTGTTACAGTTAAGAAGTTGAAGCACTTCACCTTCTGCAATGGCTGTGGTGGTTTTGGATAATATTTCCATTACACGCATATTGCCAGTGCGAACCATCATTTCAAATGCACTGGAATAGAGATAATCTCCGACTAATACACTCGCAGCATTGCCCCAAACAACATTGGCAGATTCTTTGCCGCGTCTAAGGTCTGATTCGTCGACAACATCATCGTGTAGGAGCGTAGCTGTGTGAATAAATTCAATAACAGCTGCCAGTATTAGGTGGTTATTGTTGATGCCTCCAAGCGCTTTGGCGGCAAGCAGAAGTAGCATTGGGCGTAATCTTTTGCCGCCGTTACCAACAATGTAATGGCCCATCTGATTGATAAGAATAACATCAGAACTTAGCTCGTCAATAATGAGTTGGTCTACCGCTTTGGCTTCGGTAGCCGTTAAGTTCTTGATTATCTCAAAATCAATGGGAGGCTGTATATTTGAGGGTGTGTGTGAGTGCGATACCATTGATTTTTTAAAGCAGCGTCCGTTATTTGGTTGTCTTTCAGGGTTATAATTACAAATTATAATATTTATAGGTTATTATAACTCAATAGAAAGCCAACTGCCCAATGCTATTGATTAAAGCAAAGTGATATTAGTGGCTTTTTTATTACGTCCACTTAAATAGTAATGATTACTTGGGTGGGGCAAATTTTGATTGACTAGATGCATTTATAAAAATATAATTGTCAGTTAAATTTATAACAGATTAATGCTTGATGGAGCTTGCTCAGATGTATGCGGTAATTCAAACAGGTGGTAAACAGTACCGCGTAGAAGAAGGTACTTACTTAAAAATAGAAAAGTTGGAGCTTGGAACAGGCGACATCATTGAATTTGACAAAGTGTTGATGATTCAATCAGATGATGAAGTTAAAGTCGGCTTGCCTTATATTGAGGGCGGTAAAGTAACAGCTACCGTTTTGTCTCAAGGTAGACATGATAAAATAAAAATCATTAAATTCAGAAGACGTAAGCACCATATGAAACAAATGGGGCATCGTCAATACTATACAGAAGTCCAGATTACTGGCATTTCTGCTTAAGATACAGGAGTTATAGATGGCTCATAAGAAAGCTGGTGGTAGTACTCGTAACGGTCGTGATTCTAATGCAAAACGTTTGGGTGTTAAACGTTTCGGTGGAGAGTTAGTTATAGCCGGAAACATTATTGTTCGTCAACGTGGAACGCAATTTCATCCAGGCGTTAATGTCGGTTGTGGCAAAGACCACACCTTATTTGCTACGGCAGATGGCAGAGTGACTTTTCAAGTTAAAGGTCCTAAAAACCGTAAATTTATCAGTATTGTTGCTGCATAAAACTTATAGTTTGATTGTAGTTAATAACTATGAAAGTCGGGTTATCTTAGTGTAGCTCGATGACTTAAAAAAGCTCCGTCCTTTATGACGGGGCTTTTTTTGTTTTTATCGGTTGGTTTTTAAGTGTGGCGGCGTGTAAGTTATGAGATTTGTTGACGAAGCAGAAGTTCGTGTTGAAGCTGGCGATGGTGGTAATGGCACTATTGGCTTTCGGCGTGAAAAATATATACCCATGGGTGGTCCCGACGGCGGCGATGGTGGTGATGGCGGTAGTGTTTATCTTGTTGCTGTGGAGAATGTAAACACCTTGGTAGATTTTAGATACCATGCGGTGCATCGAGCACAGCGTGGGCAGAATGGCATGAGCAGAAACTGTACCGGAAGGAAAGGTGAGGATTGTTTTGTGCCGGTACCGCTAGGGACCAAAGTATCTGATAAAGAAACCGGCGAAGTCATCGGTGATTTAACGACCCTTGGCGAAACATTATTAGTGGCGCATGGCGGATTTCATGGCTTGGGTAATACTCGATTTAAAAGTAGTATTAACAGGGCGCCACAAAAAGCTAGTAAAGGTTCTGAAGGCGAGCATCGGTTACTTATTCTAGAATTAACATTGATTGCCGATGTTGGTTTATTAGGCATGCCTAATGCCGGCAAATCAAGTTTGATCCGCTCAGTATCATCAGCAACACCCAAAGTAGCTGATTATCCTTTTACAACGCTACACCCCAATTTAGGTGTCGTTAGCGTTGATGATTTACGTAGCTTTGTAATTGCCGATATTCCTGGGGTGATTGAAGGGGCTGCAGAAGGTGCGGGTCTGGGCTTACAGTTCCTTAAGCATTTGTCACGCACTGGATTATTGTTGCATTTGGTTGATGTGGTTCCTTACGAAAGTATGGATACACCTGTTGAGGCGGCCAAGAAAATTATTCGTGAAGTTGAAAAATGGAGTGATGATTTAGCTAATAAACCACGCTGGTTGGTATTGAATAAAATTGATAGATTACCTTATGATGAAATAGATGACACATGTCAGGCAATTGTTGATGAATTAGGTTGGACGGCTCCCGTTTTTAGAATAGCCGCTATTAATGGAAATGGTACAAGAGAGTTAATGTTTGCGATAATGAACTTTTTGGAAGCAGAGCGGCGGAAAGATAGTGAGCAGGAATGATTTTGCAAAAGTAAAACGCGTCGTTGTAAAAATAGGTAGCTCTTTATTAACTAAAGGTGGCCTAGGATTAGATAAAGTCGCTATCACTGCTTGGGTTAAGCAAATGGCTGCTTTAAGACAGCAATCGATTGATGTGATTTTAGTGTCCTCTGGCTCGGTGGCAGAGGGGATGAGTCGTTTAGGATTGAAAGTTAGGCCAACTCTGTTACATGAACTGCAGGCCGCTGCTTCAGTGGGTCAAATGGGTTTGGTGCGTGTGTTTGATGATAATTTTCAACAACATGGATTACATGCGGCACAAGTATTATTAACGCATGATGACTTATCGAGTAGGCAACGTTATTTGAATGCGCGTAGTACGTTATTAACGTTGTTGAAATTTGGTGTAGTTCCCGTTATTAATGAAAATGATGCGGTGGCTACTGAAGAAATTCGTTTTGGTGATAACGATACGCTCGCTGCATTGGTTGCAAATCTTGTTGAAGCAGAGTTACTGATTATATTGACTGATCAGGAAGGCTTATTTACGGGGGACCCTAGTTTATATCCTGACGCCCAATTAATTTCAGAGATTAGTGTTAACGATGACGGTCTAGATAAAATGGCTGGAGATAGTCGGAGTGGCTTAGGTAAGGGCGGCATGTCCACAAAAGTACGCGCCGCACGATTGGCCGCTAGATCTGGTGCAGCAACAGTTGTTGCCGCCGGTGCCGTTGATGATGTTATTAATAAAGTGATGTCGGGTCTTGATTTAGGAACTTACTTTTTACCGGATATTGAACCTTTAGTTGCAAGGAAACGCTGGCTTGCGGGGCAATTGCAAGTTAAAGGGCAGTTAGTGTTGGATGCGGGCGCGGTTAAGGTATTACAACGTGATGGTAAAAGTCTACTAGCCGTAGGCGTTAAAGAGGTTATTGGGCAGTTTGAACGCGGTGAATTAGTCTCTTGTATTAATGAGGGTGGTATCGAAGTTGCGCGGGGATTAGTTAACTATGGAAAGATGGATGCTCAATTAATTGCTGGAAAATCGAGTTCTGAATTTGAATTAATATTGGGCTATTCAGATGATTCGGAAATGATACATAGAGATAATATGGTCCTGATCTAACTTTTTTAAGAGCACAGTAATGTGCTAACTATTTATGTTGGCGATTAAGTTTCTTGATAAAGGGGTTCGTTGTTTAGTCTGTTTAAATTTAATGTGTTTAATCTCTAGCTGGGGATTGAACTTCAAAAATAATTAAAGAACGGTGCGCTATGCAATCTTCTGAAAATACGCATTCAGTCCAGTTCTTGGACGAGCAGTTACAAGATGTTATTACGCTGTTGGAAAAGCAGCAATTAGAAAAATCCCTCGTTCGACGGGGACCAAGCGCTAACCACGAGCTGGTTGAAGCGATGTTGCAAAATCAGCACCAAGTCCGTCTCCAAGAAAAATTTGAATCCTTACATCCCGCTGATAGCGCATTTATTCTAGAATCGTTGCCGTTAGATCAGCGTATGGCGGCATGGGATGCCATTAGTATTCAGCATGACGGACAAGTTTTATTAGAAGTATCGGATGCCGTTCGACAGACACTTATATCTGGTATGGAGTCTGAGGAACTAGCAACGGTTGCAGGAACGTTAAATACCGATGAAATAGCGGATCTTGCCGCAGATATTCCTAAAAGAACCATGTTAAAGATTTTACGCTCCTTAAACAGCATGGAGCGTAATAATTTAACGGCTATTTTGTCGTATCAGAGTAGTCAGGTGGGTGCCTTGATGGATTTTGGCATGATTACGATACGTGACGACCTTAATCTAAGAGCAATCATTGCCTATATTCGAAAACTGGGTAAATTACCTAGCCACACCGACAAGTTATTTGTTGTTGATCAGTATGATAAAGTGCAAGGCATACTGCCTCTGCAACGCTTATTAACCCATCTTCCCTCCCAGCAGGTTGCCGATGTTATGGTGACTGATTTTATCCGCTTTCAAATTGATCAGGATGCCGCTGAGGTGGCGCGAGCGTTTGAACGGTACGACCTCATTTCTGCGCCAGTTGTTGATGACGAAGGCCGACTTCAGGGACGGCTTTGCGTGGACAATATCCTGGATTTTATCCGTGAGAAAGTTGATGAAGACTTATTAACGCAAGCTGGTGTAGGGGAAGAAGAAGATTTATTTGCTAGTGTTTGGAAAAGTGCTAGAAATCGTTGGGGCTGGTTATTAATTAATATAGTAACGGCCTTTGCTTCGACGCGAATTATTGGTGTATTTGAAGATATTATTTTGCAAATTGTGGCCTTAGCTTCCTTGATGCCTATTATTGCGGCAATGGGCGGTAATACGGGCAATCAAACTAGCATGCTAATAATTAGGTCTTTAGCGTTGGGGCAAATAAATTCAACTAATATCAGTCATTTGATAAAAAAGGAACTAACGCTTGCCCTGATCAATGGTACTTTTATAGGCTTAATAATGGGCTTGTTGAGCCTGTTGCTTTACCAAGACATGGCGCTGTCCATTGTGATGGCAACCGCGATGTTTATTAATCTATGGGTTGCCGTGCTGGTTGGTTTGGGTATTCCTTTGTTGAGGCATAAATTTGGTAAAGATCCTGCCGTGGGTACTAGCGTAATTCTTACCGCCATCACCGACTCAATGGGCTTTTTTATATTCCTAGGCTTAGCGAGCTTGTTTTTAATCAGGTAAAAACAACCTTCATTAATAGCGACTAATTCAATGTCTGCCTAAACGTTTTTCAGTCGCTAACACTTGTTGAGTCGTTTGCAGTACCGTATCAGGATTTAAACTCATCGAGTTTATGCCGATTTCCACCAGATAATCAGCCATTTCAGGATAATCTGAAGGTGCTTGACCACATAAGCCACAGTGCTTGCCATTGCGTTTTGAACCCTCAACGGCAAGCCGTATCATTTCTTTAACGCCAGGGTCGCGTTCGTCAAAATCTTCAGCGATAATTGCCGAATCTCGGTCAACACCCAAGGTTAATTGAGTCAGATCATTGGAGCCGATGGAAAAGCCGTCAAAATGTTCAGAAAAGGCATCAATAGAAATGACGTTATTTGGAATTTCACACATCACATAGATTTCTAAGCTATTTTCGCCTCGAGTTAAACCGAGTTCTGCCATGTAATTTAATACCTTTTTGGCTTCTTGCACGCGGCGACAAAACGGAATCATTAGAATGACATTGGTCAGTCCCATATTATCACGCACTCGCTTCATAGCGGCACATTCCAATGCAAATCCTTCTGCGTAAGCTGGATGGGTATAACGTGAAGCCCCCCGAAAGCCTATCATGGGGTTGGCTTCATCAAACTCAAACCAACGACCACCCAATAAAGTGGCGTATTCATTAGTTTTAAAATCAGACATTCTGACCACGACGGGTTTGGGATAAAATGCCGCGGCAATGGTGCCGACACCTTCTGAGAGGCGTTCGATAAAAAAATCTTCGGGCTTTTGGTAGTGACGAGTCAGTTCCTTAAGTTGTTCACGTTCGTTCGCATCTTGAACGCGTTCTGGATGTATCAAGGCCATCGGGTGGGCTTTGATTGATTCAGTAATTATAAATTCCATGCGTGCTAAACCAACGCCGTCATTGGGTAAAAAGCTGGTTTTAAATGCTAATTCAGGATTGCCAAGATTGAGCATTATTTTTGTTATGGGGCGTTTTAGGCCAGATAGATCGGTTGTTTTTATATCAAAATCAAGGATGCCATCATAAACTTTGCCATTATCGCCTTCAGCGCAGGAGACGGTGATAGGTGTATTATTTTTAAGGGTTGTGGTGGCATTATCACAACCAATAACAGCAGGTACGCCAAGTTCACGAGAAATAATGGCGGCATGACAAGTGCGTCCACCACGGTTGGTAACGATGGCAGAAGCTATTTTCATTATCGGCTCCCAATCCGGCGTTGTAATATCAGCAACCAGCACATCCCCCGCTTTAAAGTCACTTAGCTGACTAATATTCTCAATAATACGCGCATTGCCTGTAGCAATTTTGCTACCTACTGAGTGGCCAGTCACAATCGGAGTCGCTTTGCTTTTTAAGCTATATTGCTCCAATATCATGCCATTTAATTGTGAAACAACGGTTTCTGGGCGTGCTTGGACAATATAGAGTATGCCGTCAAGGCCATCTTTTGCCCATTCCATATCCATTGGTTTACTGAGACCCGCTTTAGTACTGTAATGTTTTTCTATCTTGATAGCATAATCAGCAAGGGTTAAAACATCTTGGTCGTTAAGACAAAAGCGGTTACGTTCTTGTTCAGAAGTGGTTACATTATGAGTCGATTCACGCGTGCGACCATCGCTGTAAATCATTTTTATCTTTTTTGCGCCCAAGGTACGTTTTAATACAGCCCGATGGCCTTGTGCAAAAGTGGGTTTGTGTACATAAAACTCATCTGGATCAACGGCGCCCTGTACGACATTTTCACCTAAGCCATAAGCACCTGTTATAAAAACGACATCACTAAACCCGGATTCAGTATCAAGAGAAAACATAACGCCACTGCTGTCCAGATCAGAGCGTACCATCTTCATAATACCGATTGATAAAGCCAGTTTGAAATGATCAAAGCCTTGATCAACACGGTAATGTATGGCGCGGTCAGTAAACAAGCTGGCAAAGCAGCGCTTACAGGCCTCTAGCAATGCTCGTTCACCACGAATATTTAGAAAAGTGTCTTGCTGTCCGGCAAAACTGGCCGTGGGTAAATCTTCAGCGGTGGCAGAACTGCGGACGGCAACGCTAATCTCGTCACCATATTGTTGATGTAATTGTGCGTAAGCGTTGAGAATTTGGGCTTCGAGGTCAGACGGAAAAGGTGCTGCATAAATAATCTCACGTGCTTTGCGTGCTCGTCTAGCAAGGTCTACTACATCTTCGGGGTTTAAATCATCTAGCGCTTGATGCAGAGACTCCCAAGCACCCGCTTGATCTAGTAAATAACGGTAGCCTTCAGCGGTTACAGCAAAGCCGTTAGGGATTTGTATGCCTTGTGGCGTTAATTCACGGTACATCTCGCCTAAAGAAGCATTTTTCCCACCGACTAAGGGAATATCATTGATCGTTAATTCATTAAACCAGCGGATATAATTGACTTGTTCAGACATTTTCTTTCCTTATGATGGTTTCTGGTAGATGTTTATAGTTAAGGCTTTTAGGTACCCACTGGAGATTAGATAGTCCCTAATCACCCACAATGGACAATGTTTTTTTAATTATAGACAATAATTATCATGCTTGACGTATAATTTATTTAATTTAATAAAGGTGCTTGTGATTTTCATCTTAGATTTATTGATTTATAAATAGAATTCGTGCTTATTTCTAATAAACAAAAAAAAATACTTACGCTGTTATCTGACGGTGAGTTTCATTCTGGAACTGAATTAGCTCAGACGTTAAGTGTTAGTCGCTCGGCTATCTGTAAACAATTAAGTGGATTAGCTATCTTAGGCTTAAGTCATTCTGCGGTCAGTGGCAAAGGTTATCGATTGGATAAATCACTAGAGTTATTAGACCCATCAGCTATTAATGCGGTACTTACCGAACAGAATAAGGCACATATCTCTGTATTTGAGCTGCATGATAGCCTTAATTCGACAAACAGTTATCTTGTCGAACACTCCAGTAATAAGGCACCTTCAGGTTTTATTTGTTTTGCTGAACATCAAACAGCCGGTAAGGGTAGACGAGGACGACAATGGCTGTCGCCTTATGGAAGTAATATTTATATGTCGATACTGTGGCGTTTTCAACAAGGGGGAATTGCGAGTACGGCTGGCTTAAGTTTAGCAATAGGCGTTGCTGTTATCAGGGCTTTAAAACAACTTAATATAAGTGATGTGGGCTTAAAGTGGCCTAATGATATTTATTCTCAAGGTAAAAAGTTAGGCGGTATATTGATTGAAGTGTCTGGCGAAACTGATGGCCCCTGTGCGGCCGTTATTGGTTTGGGATTAAATCTTTTTTTACCAGAAAATCAAGCCCAAGGCATTGCTCAGGCATGGACGGATATCAGTAAAATTAGCGGTGAAATCAAAGTATCTCGTAACAAGCTGGCGGGTTTGATTTTAAATGATGTTCTTACGATTGTTAGCGATTTTGAAACGTGCGGTATTAAAGCTTATTTAGATGAATGGCGAAGTTATGACTGTTTAAAAGGCAAAGAAGCAACGTTATTTATGGGTCAACAACAAATACAAGGCATTGTTGAAGGCATTGACGATAATGGGTTATTGTTGATTAAGAAAGCGGATGGTTCTGTAAAAGCGTATGCGTCAGGTGAGGTTAGTTTTAACCCATCAATAGCATGAAATTATTGGTTGATAGTGGAAACACGCGACTTAAATGGTCATTTTATGGAGATGACGCGCTGATTAACAGCCATGCCTTTATTAATGAAGCGGTTAGTCGACATACCTTAATTGAAGCATGGAGGGAGCAGGCACCGACCTGTTTGGCTATTGCGAGTGTCAGCTTAACACCTTTAATAGCATTATTGACATCTGTTGCGATGGAGTTGTGGCCAACTATTGAGATTGTTCACGTAAAATCAGAGGCTCATGCTTTTGGGGTTTATAACGCTTATACGCAACCTGAAAAATTGGGAGTTGATCGCTGGTTGGCCTTAGTGGCTGTGCATAATCACTATCAAAAAGCGGCTTGTATAGTCGATTGTGGCACAGCAATAACAGTTGATTTAATTGATGCGAAAGGGAAACATCAAGGAGGCCTGATTAGCCCAGGCTTGACGTTAATGAAACAAGCGCTATCAAAAAAGATTAAAGCACTGCCATGGCAACACTTAAATTATCAAGCGGGCATTGCAAATTCGACTGAATCTGGTATATATGGCGGAACATTAGCTGCCGCTGTTGGTTTAATAGAGCATGTTTTTAATCAACAACCGAAGGACATGCTATTAATTCTAACTGGGGGTGATGCCGTTATTATTGCTGAGCAACTCGATATAATGCCCATTATTGACATTGATTTAGTCCTGCGTGGCTTAGTGGTTATTCTAGATAAACATCGATAAAAGTACATTTTTAGTTCAAACAAATATAAACAATCGCGGGGAAGGGATGATGAGTGGATATTTAAATGACAGACCCAGGCGAACTAAATTAGTCTCAAGGGGCGTTATATTTTTTGGTGGTGAAGAGCTAAATGTCACTGTAAATAATATCTCTATAAATGGAGTATTGTTGCAAATAGATCAATTGGGTATTGATATTGAATATGTATTTACTCAATTATATGTGTCAACCATGGTAGATTTATATCTTCCTGAATTGAGATTGGTTGGTGAGGCTGAGATAGTCAGATCTGATATAACAAAAGATGGTCATATTTTGTTGGCAATGGAGTTTAAGGATATATCGTTTACGATAGAAGAAGACTTGAATAAACGGCAGTGTTATAGAAGAAATATAGCCAATCCAGGTAAAATTTTATTAAATGACCATTATTATAATTTTACGACTTTAAATGTTTCTTTAGACGGTTTAATGGTTGTGTTATCGGAAGTCGTGGATGTTCAAGTTGGGGCAATCACATCGTTCCAATGTAAGGGGTTGGGACTTGATGGGCAAATAAAAGTTATGTGGGTTGATTCTGTGTATGACGGAAATACGAGGATTGGCTTGCAGTTTGTTAATGGTGAGAACAAGAAGCTTGAAAAAAGAATCCCACGTTTTTTCACTAAATAATAAGCGATTTAATTATCCGTGAATTTTTTCTTATTTCGGGATAACCAATAATGGCTTGCTAATTGATGGGCATCTTCTTGGGTAGTACACTTCCCTAGCAACTTCAGAGCGATGGCGGCCGTGCCAATAATAGAGCTTTCTGAAAATTCATCATGTACGGTACCTTGCCAAATTAAAGACAACTGTCTAGGGTCAAGTTCCTCGGGTTTAACGTGGCGGCGAGCAAATAGAGCAGGCCAGTTTTCATCTATTAATTCACCCTGATGTACACTTTGTACTAAGCACTCCATGTCTGGATTTCTTTCAGTCTCTCCTCCTTCACCTTTTAAGACCGCGGCATGAGGTTGTTGTAATAAGGCCGCCGCTTGTTGATGCACGGGTCGATAACCAGGGTGAAAGATCCCTTGAATACTGAAGTCGGCATTAAACGGATTTATTAAGCGGACTAGGGTATGAACCGGAGATCGTAAACCTAAAAGTGGTCGTAGTTCGATGATTTCATGAAGTTTCGGGCAAAAATATTCCAAGGATAAGTAACTGAAATGCTGTTGTTTTAATTGCTGCTTGCTTTCATCAATTGAATGGGCAGGTTTAAGTCCTAAATAGCTGAGCATATCTTGAGTATAGAGTCTGCCAGCCGTGTGTCCACCTGCACCATGCATAAAAACATTGATGCCATTCTCCGCTAACAATAGGGCAGATAATAAAAACCAAGGTAAGTGTCGACGTTTCCCAGCATAAGAAGACCAGTCCAGATCGACCAGTGCTTTGTCATGGCTCAGATTGCAAGATTCTCTAGCCGCTAAAACAAACCCCGCCAATTCTTCTGGTGTTTCTTCTTTGACACGCATAAGCATTAGAAATGCACCCAACTGAACAGGGTGTACGTCGTTTGCTAAGATCATTTTCATGCAGTCATAGGCTTCCTCTTGGGTTAGAGGTCTTGAGCCTTTTTTGCCTTTACCAATAATACGAATATACGCGGCGAAAGGATGTTCTGGTGTCGGTGATTGCTCGTGATGTGTTAAATTCATAGGGTGAATTTTAGATAATGATCAATTAACAACGCAGCAAACAGAAGTGTTATATAAACAATTGAATAAACAAAGGTTTTCATGGCTGTTTTATTATCTTTATTTCGCATCATTAAGATAGCGTAATAAATAAAACCAGTATCTAAGAGAAAAGCGGAGGCAACGTAGATCAAACCACTCATCCCTGTTAAATAGGGTAGTAACGTGACGCAAAATAATAAGATGGTATAGAGTAATATTTGTAAACGGGTAAAAGCTGGGCCGTGCGTAACGGGTAGCATGGGAATGTTTACTTTGGCGTATTCTTCGCGTCTAGCTATCGCTAGAGCCCAAAAGTGGGGGGGTGTCCAAACAAAAATAATTAATGCCAGCAATAATGCGTAAGGATGTACTTCGCCTGTCATGGCACACCAACCGAGTAGAGGCGGTGTTGCTCCAAAAATACCACCGATGACGATATTTTGAGGTGTTGCTCTTTTAAGATATAGCGTATAAATAATTGCGTATCCAAACAAAGATAAAAAAGTCAGAATGGCCGTTAAGGTATTAACTAATAAAACTAAGATAAGCATCGAACTAATACCCAGTATTAGCGCGAAAGTAATTACATTGGTAGCGTTTAACTCACCCATCGGTAACGGACGATTTTCGGTGCGGGTCATTTGCGCATCGGCTTTTCGATCAATAAAGTGGTTGATGGCGGCCGCAGAGGAGGCGGCTAGGGCAATGCCTAAGGTGCCGTAAATAAAAGGCTCTAAAGGCGGCATGCCTGGCACTGCTAAGAGCATCCCGACCATAGCGGTAAACAGCATTTCCGCAACAACGTTAGGTTTACAAAGTGTAAGGTAGTTTTTCCAAGAAAGCGTTGAGGGTTTGCTAGGCATTATTTAATTAAGTTCCAACTTTTATAATATTGTATAGAATACAGTGAACTATTGATTATTGAAATAGTCCGAGGCGCTTACCATCATGAAAGAGAGAATTATGAATAATCGATTACTATGCACAGTCTTATTGTGCGTGCCTGTGTTGGGCATGAGTGCAGAAACAAAAGTATTTGAACATACCTTGTCAAACGGTTTAAAAATCCTGGTAAAAGAAGATCATAGGTCACCTATTGCAGTGTCCCAAGTTTGGTATAAAGTGGGTTCAAGTTATGAGCCTGGAGGGATTACTGGGGTTTCACATATGTTGGAACACATGATGTTTAAGGGGACTGACAAACATCCTGCTGGTGAGTTTTCACGGATTATTGCTGAAAATGGCGGCGAAGAAAATGCGTTTACAGGCCAAGATTATACGGCGTATTTTCAAACGATGGAGGCCTCAAGATTGGCGGTTAGCTTTGAGCTTGAAGCAGATAGAATGCGTAATCTACATTTACTACCTGAAGAACTAAAAAAAGAACTACAAGTCGTAACTGAAGAACGCCGAATGCGAACGGATGATAATCCACAAGCAAAAATGCAAGAACAATTCATGTCAGTGGCTTATTCTAATAGCCCATATAAACATCCGGTGATTGGTTGGCCTTCTGATATTGCCAATTACACGGTTGAAGATTTGCAAGCCTGGTATCAACGTTGGTATGCGCCTAATAATGCAACAGTGGTTGTCGTGGGTGATGTTCAGCCAAAGGCAGTGTTTGAATTGGCAGAACACTATTTTGGTGGACTAAAGCCTAGTGAGATTAAGCCGTTAAAACCACAAGTTGAAATTGAGCAGTTAGGTGTCCGTAAAATAACGGTTAAGGTGCCAGCAAAATTACCCTCTATCTTAATGGGTTATAAAGTACCTGTTTTAAAAACAGCCGCCAATGAAGCAGAGGTTTATGCCTTAGAAGTATTGGCAGGGGTTTTAGATGGCGGTAATAGCGCTCGCTTAACGTCAACTTTAGTGCGAGGTAAACAAATAGCCGTCGCTGCATCAGCAGGGTATGGCATGACCTCAAGACTGTCTGATATGTTTGAACTTGAGGCAACACCCGCTAAAGGAAAAACAGTTTTAGACTTGGAAGTCGCTTTAAAAGCCGAGATCAACAAATTACAGCATCACTTGATTAGTACTGAGGAATTGCAGCGTATTAAAGCACAAGTGCTAGCCAGTGATACCTTCCAAAAAGATTCCAGTTTTTATCAAGCTATGGAAATAGGAACGCTTGAAACGGCGGGGCTTGGTTGGCAAAAAGCGGGAGAGTATGTTACTAAGATTAATCAAGTCACCGCAGAACAAGTCCGTGATGTGGCACAAAAATATTTGATTGAAGATCATTTAAGTATTGCTTATTTGGAGCCACAAACTATTAACGCTAGTACTGAAAAAAAGGGAGTCAAGTAATGCCTATCCACTTCTTAACTTATGTGGGTCGAATTAGCGATAGCATCACCCATTTTTTTACACGTTCAAATAAGGCTTCTAAAAAAGCATCAAGTCAGCCTGCTTTTTTTTATGGTTTAAGTTTGGGTTTTATTTTGGTGGTATTTAGTCAATACAGTAGTGCGGCGGCAAAAATTGATTATTGGAAAACCCCACAAGGTAGTCGTGTTTATTATGTGCATACGGAAGGTTTGCCCATGGTAGATATACAAGTTGTTTTTGATGCGGGCAGTGCGCAGGATGGTCAGCAATTTGGTGTGGCGGCGTTAACAGCTGATTTATTGGACAGTAGTGCAGGAAAATGGAGTGCTGATGAAATTGCTCAACGCTTTGAAAGTGTTGGTGCTCAATTTGGTGTAAGTAGTTCAATTGATATGACCACTTTGTCACTGCGAACATTGACGGATGCGCCTTTATTCGACAAAGCCCTTGAAACGATGCAAGTCATTTTGACCCAGCCGGTTTTTAAAGAACTTGATTTTAAGCGTGAAAAGAATAGAACCCTCGCAGGGTTACAACAACAGGAAGAGTCGCCTGCGGCCTTGGCTAAAATTGCTTTTTATAAAGCACTTTATGGCAAACACCCCTATGCACATCCTGAATCAGGAGACATTAAATCAGTCTCTGATCTTAAGAGTGCCGATTTGCGACATTTTTATCAGAAATTTTATGTTGCTGATAATGCGATCGTCGTTATAGTGGGTAATTTATCCGAACAGCAGGCTAAACAAACGGTAGAAAAGTTACTGGCGGGATTGCCCGTTGGCAAAAAAGCCGACAGATTGCCTGAGGTAGAAATGCCGATTAAGGCATTACAGCAGCATATTGAGTTTCCTTCCTCACAAACGCATGTTTTAGTAGGCTTGCCGGGTAGTTATCGTAAGGATCCTGATTATTTTAATCTTTATGTGGGTAACCATATTTTGGGTGGGAGTGGTTTGGTTTCTAAATTATTTGATGAAGTACGTGAAAAGCGTGGTTTAGCGTATAGCGCTTCCAGTAACTTTATACCGATGATGAAGCCAGGACCCTTTTTGATTAGCTTACAAACACGTAATGATCAAACAACGGAAGCTTTGCAGGTGCTGAATCAAACGTTGACAGATTTTATTAATAAAGGCCCTACTGAAGCCGAGTTGACCGCTGCAAAGAAAAATATCACCGGTGGTTTTGCTATGCGTTTTGATACTAATAAAAAATTAGCCAACTATGTTTCAATGATTGGTTTTTATGAGATGCCCTTGGATTACCTTGATACGTTTCAACAAAAAGTTGAAGAGGTCAGTGTTACTTCTATTGCTGACGCCTTTAAGCGTCGCGTAAAACCAGCGTTACTTCAAACGATTACAGTGGGACAGGTGGCAAGCAAAAGTGTCAAATAAATTGAGAATAATAGGTGGCGATTGGCGTAGTCGCTGTATAACCTTTATAGATGCGCCAGGATTAAGGCCAACACCGGTTCGAGTGCGAGAAACACTATTTAATTGGTTGCGTGATGACATCATAGCGAGTAGATGTCTGGATTTATATGCCGGTAGTGGTGCTTTGGGTTTTGAGGCGGCTTCCAGAGGTGCAAAGTCAGTCACTCAGGTAGAAAATAATACGTTAGCTTGTCGAGCGTTAAAAGAAAACGCCATTGCATTGGCGGCTGAGCAAGTAAAGATTGTTCAATCAGATGTGATGCGTTATCTGGCTGGCGAAGCGGAGACTTTTGATGTGATTTTTATCGACCCCCCTTTTGCGATGGGCTTGGCCGCTCAGACTTGCCAATGGTTGGAAGATAAAAGTTGGTTAAGCAAACATGCAAAAATCTATGTTGAAGTAGAAAGTACCTTGAAACTTGAGGGGATACCTGAAAACTGGCGTTTGTTAAAAAGTAAAGTCGCTGGTGAAGTGGGTTATCATTTGTTTGCAAGAGTCGGTTAATGCGCTAATGGCATCCGTTTTTAATGAAGTGTTTAAAGAGGCTATGTTTATTTTATGAACGCCGCTCATAGAAAAAGCAAACATTTCAATTTTTCTTTTATTTAATCAAATAGTGCTGATCGTTTTATTATGAAAATTTCTAGACTCATTTTGTTCCTTTTAGTCGTGGTAGCTTTTAATGGTTTATTGGCTTGGATAAGTAATTTACCCCAAGATGCAGGGCCTGATGTTCCAGAAGGTAAAATCAGTAGTGTTTCATTTGCACCGTTTAGAGAAGGTCAAAGCCCTTTGACTGAGGTGTTTCCCACCTCTGAACAGATTGAAGAAGATATAAAACTGCTGGCGGGAGAGGCGCGCACGATTCGGACTTATGCGAGTACGCGCGGTCTTACTAATGTTGCGTCCATTGCTCAGAAATATGGTGTCAATGTCATCCAAGGGGCTTGGATAGGCGGCATGACAATGGCGGAAGAAAATCAGGCAGAAGTTGATCAATTAATAAAGTTAGCAAATCAATATCCAGACGTTATCAAACGGGTCATCGTCGGTAATGAAGTGTTACTTAGGGGCGAGTTAAAGCCAGAACAGCTCCTTAAGTATATTCGTCAAGTTAAGCAGTCGATAAAACAACCCGTTTCTTATGCGGACGTATGGTCTTTTTATATACGTTATCCAGAAATAGCCAAAGAAGTTGATTTTTTTACAGTACATATTTTGCCGTACTGGGAAGATGAGCCATTAAAAATCGAAGATACGGCTGCACATATTGAAAAGAATTACCAAAAAATACGAGACGCTTATCCAGGAAAACCAATTTTAATTGGGGAGTCAGGTTGGCCTAGTGCTGGGCGTCAGCGAGGGTGGGCTGTGCCTAGCGTTATTAATGAAGCTAAATTTATTCGCTCTTTAGTGCAATTAGCGCATAAAAATGGATTTGATTACAATGTAGTTGAGGCCTTTAATCAGCCATGGAAAAGTCAGCTTGAAGGTGTGGTGGGTGCTAATTGGGGTTTATATTCTGCAAATCGCGAGCTGGTATTTCCTTTGACTGGCAAAGTGATCGCCAATCCTTTTTGGATGGAACGTTTATTTTATGCGGGATTGTTATCATTATTTACAGTATGCGTGTTCAGTAAAAGTATCTTAAAGCTAACGTCTTTGAGGTTATTGGTTTTCCTTGGCTTTACGCAATTGCTAAGTGCGTTGCTGGTTAATCAGGTCGGTGATCATTGGTATACCAGTTACAGCTTAATTGAGCGTATTCATGCTTTATTATTGGGTGCTTTGAGCGTGTTATTAGGTGGGCTGATTCTGCGGCAAACGCTTGATTTATTGCGGAATAATCTAAGTAAAAAAAGCGGTATTTGGATCCGATATTTAATGCTGACTTTCGCGGCTATTGCACTTTATAAATCTCAAGCTCTCGTGTTAAATGGTCGTTATTTAAGTATGCCTTATTCCATTACCTATGTACCTGTTTTTGGCATGCTAGGCTTTATGCTGAGCCATTATGGTGTGAAAGGTAACAAGTTATTATCTGCGCAGGCCATTAATGATTTTTTTGGTGAGCAAACCTTTTCCTTGTCAGGACTTAAAAAAGTCAGTTTATTCTTGGTGTTAACAGGCTTAGTTTTAATCGGTATAGAAATGGACTTTATTATGCATAACTCAAATTATGAGCAAGCTTACCCTCTATTTATTGACAGGATTTATGCGACATTTATGGTTGTAACTAATTTTAGCCAATTAATGGGATGGGCAATGGTGATTACAGGCGGTCTTTTATTAATGCCTTTTAGACTTTCTGCTTATGCGCTGCTGTTTATGGTTTTTGCGATGGTAGCAGGTGAGGCTTATGCCTTTATCATTGGGCATGATTTTATTGAGAACTATCCAAATCTCGGCGAAAGAGTTTGGATAAGTTTTGTCTATACGATAACAAACCAACAATTACTGGGGTGGCTGGGGAGTCTGTTAATACTTGCATGGCCAATTTGGCGTTATCAAGAGCCCAAAGTTATTTGTCGTTAATTTCATCATTATTTAATGTGCAGTGCTTACAATAATTCTTGTTTAGGCTCATGTCTCATGAAGAGGCTAAATCCTTTCTATTTACAATAGATTTTTTAATAACAGGAAATGTATTTAATGCGCTCATTTAGTAAGTTATCAATCGTCTCTGTTTTAATGGTTTTAAATTCAGGTGTGGGTGCTGAGATAGCCGCGCAAAAAATAATGATAGGGTCTTTCTCTACGGGAATGCTCGAACATTGGGAGGCCAAGGAATTTAAAGGCGAGACAAATTATAAGCTCGTTGATTTTTCCGGTACCCAGGTATTAAAAGCTGAAAGCACCGGCAGTGCGTCAGGATTATTTAATGAGCAGCGCATAGATTTAACTAAAACCCCGATTATGAATTGGCGTTGGCATATTGAGAACCGACTTGGAAATCATCTGAATGAACAGGAGAAATCAGGAGATGATTACGCGGCAAGGGTTTATGTGATTGTGAATGGCGGCGCGGCTTTTTGGCAAACTAAAGCCCTCAATTATGTTTGGGCTACTACCTCGCCGGTCGGAAAAGTTTGGCCTAACGCTTATGCTTATGCTGGCGCTAACGGTAAAATGACGATGATTGCACTCAGGTCATCAGAGGATAAAACCGGTACGTGGTATTCAGAGAAGCGTAATATTTTGGCTGATCTAAAGCATCAGTTTGGCGAAGATATTCACTATATTGATGCAGTCGCTATTATGTCCGATAGCGATGACTCTCAGGGCAAAGTAACCGCTTATTATGGCGATATTTACTTTACTAGCCATTAACCGCTATGGGAAAAGTCTTGCCTCAGTTTGAACGCAGTCATTTTCCAGCGATTAATAGAACGGCTCTGGAAATATTACAGGTTAATTTGGGTTATTTGTGTAACTTAAGTTGCAGGCATTGTCATGTCGGCGCGGGGCCCAAACGAACGGAATTAATGACTAAGGATGTCATCGATTTGGTTTTTGCTTATATCCAAAAAGAGACTATTCATACACTTGATTTAACCGGTGGCGCACCGGAAATGAACCCGCATTTTAAATA
The DNA here is from genome assembly GCA_945877505.1 of Crenothrix polyspora. Lineage (GTDB taxonomy): Bacteria > Pseudomonadota > Gammaproteobacteria > Methylococcales > Methylomonadaceae > Methylobacter_C > Methylobacter_C polyspora_A. Next base: position 12,187 of record CAMDWT010000021.1, on the reverse strand, counting down.
CGTGGTTCAGCAAGCAAGGGCGATGAATATTAAAGTAATTGATCGATGCAACTTGGTTATCCTTGAAGAACCCGGCTATATAGATATGGCTCAGTTTCTGGCTGAGAATAAAGTCGTCATTACCGCTTCATTACCCTGTTATCTTGAAGATAATGTCGACAAACAGCGAGGGAAGGGTGTGTTTAATGCCAGTTTGTCCGCGCTAAAACAATTGAATGAGTTAGGTTATGGTCAAGTGGGTAATGACTTGGAACTTAATCTAGTTTTTAATCCGCAAGGTACCAATTTACCCCCAGAACAAAGTGTTTTGGAAGCGGACTACAAACAATATCTTAAAGCGCACTATGGCATCGTATTTAATAAACTGTTTGCCATGACTAACCTCCCTATTCAGCGATTTGCCAGCATGTTGCAACGTAAGGGTTTATTTAATGATTACCTGCAATTGTTAAAAGATAATTATCGGGCAGAAAATTTGGCCGGATTAATGTGTCGTAACACCTTAAGTGTTGATTGGCAGGGCTATGTTTACGATTGCGATTTTAATCAAATGTTACAACTCCCTCTTGGCGCAAATTACCCCAAAAAAACCCATCTACGTGATTTATTAACGACGATATCCTTAGTCGATGAAGCGATTGCTGTTCGCGAACATTGTTATGGTTGCACAGCCGGTCAGGGTAGCAGTTGTGGTGGTGCTTTGGGTTAATCGAATGACATATTCCTTTGCTCTCTAAATGCTGTTTAAGTATTATGTGCGTTTACAGTGTTTATCTTTTAAGGGTTGTTAACCCTTAAACTTCTAGCAGTGGAGATTTTAATGCGTGCTGATAGCAACCAACCAAAGTTAAAAAACCCTTTATGATTGCCATTGTTGATGATGATCTGGAAATAGCGGATGCCCTTAAAACATGGTTAGAAATGCTAGGTCGTGCTACAACAGTTCATGACTCAGGTGAAAGCTTATTGGCGTGGTTGAAAAATAATGAGAATAAGGCGAGTAGTCCGGTTAATATAAGCAGATGTTTGGATGCAGCGATTTTTGATATTAATCTACCTGGCATCAATGGCATACAATTGGCAACTAAGTTACGGGTTAAATTTCCAGCTTTACCTATAATTTTAGTGACTGCCTTACGTCATGATGAAATCCAAAGTTTGGGGGACTTGCCTTCGGGAGTGTCTTTTATGAGAAAACCCTTCGATTTGGATATAATTGAAAGCATCTTGTTTGAATCATTAAATTAATACAGCATGCCTTTAGTATCCATTAACCTCTTTAATATACCAACCTCTTTTATTATCATAGGGTTACTATACCTGATTGTTCCGTTTATGACCTGGATTGTATTAAATGGTCAGCGTTCGAGTTTAGTGTCGCTTTGGTGTGGTGGTGGTTTTTTTATGGGCAGCGCATTTTTATTGGTTGGTTTTCGCGGTAGTATTCCTGAGTGGGCATCATACACGTTTGCCAACGGCTTGCTTTTTGTAGGGTATTTGTTCCGCATTCAATGCTTACGCTTGTATCTGACCATCCCTGCTTGGCGAATAAGTTGGATGGTGTTTGCATCGTTGGTTTTTATTATGGTTTTTCAAGTCATTCATAGTGGTATGAATGACAGCTTGTTACGCTTAAAATTTGTCACCCTATACAACGCGGTAATGAATATAATGATTACTGTTTTGGCTTGGCGCATTGGGCGGCGATATGTTAGCTCTAATGCCTATTTTATCTTCGGGATCTATTTTTTAACATCGCTTGTTATACTTGGCCGATTTGTCGAGTTGTTTAAAGGAACGGTAACAGCCGATACTATGATCGCCAGTGTAATGACGGTTCAGATTGGTATTATTGGTGTAATGAGTTCAATAGCGACGCATTTTGGTTATATTGGTATGACGCTGGATCGGCTAATAAGAAATGAAACTAAGGTAAAAACCGATAAATTAGCGGTCATTCATCAAAGTCAGCAAGTGATCGCTCAGTTGGATCGTCAGCGTAGTCTGGGTGCAATGTCTGCCTCGTTGGGGCATGAGCTTAACCAACCATTAACGGCTATTTTGGCTAATGCTCAGATAGCTAAAGAAGGGATTAATAAAGGCTTGCTCAAGCCTTTTCAACTACAAAATATTTTAGAAAAAATCATTCACAATACTCGCCGAGCCAATTTGATCATTGAAAGGATTCGTGGATTTATAAGGCCAGCAGCTCTAGAAATTGATCTGGTTCAGGTCGGCAAACTGGTTCGTGATACCGCTAAGTATATTAAAGGCGATGCGCTGATTCATCGTGTCGCTATTGTTTTTGATCTTGATGAGCGTGAGTTGTATGTAAAAGGAGACGCTATTCAACTGTCCCAAGTATTGTTGAATGTCTATCGTAATGCTATAGAGGTGTTACAACACGAAAAATTGCGTAAGCTTATTATTTCTGTAGAGCTTATAAAAGACCTGATTATAATTACAATAAGTGATACTGGACCTGGATTTTCTGAAGAAGAATTACGACGAGTGGGTGAACCTTTCTATTCAACAAAAGCAGATGGCTTGGGTTTGGGGCTGTCAATTTCAAAGAGTATTATTGATCAGCACGGTGGAGAGTTTTTAATCAGCAATAATGAGAACGGTGGCGCGTGTTTTAAAATTTGTTTACCCGCAATTTACCATTAGGATCTTAATGCGGCTTAGTCAATGTGTTAGCTTACGACGTGATAAAGACAAAAAATAAATGATCTTACGGGGGATTTTTTCATATTCTTTATATTATTGCCCTTTGGTGCTATTTTTTAATAAAAAAGACTGCTATTCTGCGCACTTAAATTAGCAAACTTGTTTGATTGGTGGTCTTTTTGCAATGAGTAACGAATCTAAAAAAGATCAGAAATACCCCATTAATATAGCGGTGACGGTTATAGATAAGATCACAGAGACGATACGTAGACCTGTTACGCTTTCTGATAAGCGGTTAGCAGAACGTTGCTTAAAAGGTCGTATCATTTTGATTGATGACGATCCAGAAATTATTGCTGCTTTGGTTGCTTTACTGGATATGGAAGGTTATGCCTGTGATACCTATATATCGGCCTCTCAATTTTTACAAGAACAGCAATGTAATCGCCCAAGTTTTCCGGGTCCTTGGTGTATTTTAAGTGATATAAAAATGCCGGGTATCGATGGTTTAGAGTTGCAGCGTCAGTTACTGGAGATGGGAGAACCTCCTTTAATCATGATGAGTGGCGAAAGTGGCGCCTACGAAGCGGTTGCCGGTTTGCGTGGCGGTGCGTTGGATTTTCTTATTAAACCATTTGATGCCGACATAGCGCTTTTAGCCATTGAAAGGGCATTAGCCGTTAGTAAAGAGCGTATGTCTTTTGCGCTAAAAAATTCAGATATTACTATCCGTTTTTCGGGATTAACTAGCCGTGAAGCCGATATTGTAAAGCGTGTTGCCCGAGGCCAACTTAATCGTGAAATTGCTGAAGAACTTGATATTGCCTTACGTACAGTTAAACTTCATCGTCAGCGTGCTTTTGAAAAGTTGGGTGTAACTAAACTTGTTGAGTTGGTCAGATTGATTGATACCTTATAGTTTTTTGTGCTAAATATATAAGTCTGTCCTGTAAATAAATAAAATTAATATGTCTGAAAATAATGTCAAAGCTGACAAACCATTATCAGAAATTATTCCATTAAATACGGCTCCTACGCTTTGGGTGCACATAATTTGTTTGGCGCTAGGCTACTTAATGGCCGCAAAACTCAGCTCTTTTTCGAATATTCTAGCCGATAATGTCTCTGGTCTTTGAATTGCTTCGGGTGTTGCCCTTGCGGGTATATTAATTTATGGGTATCGAATTTGGCCTGGTATCTTTTTGGGGGGGTTATTAGTTAATGGTCTGATACCTACGCTATCTGATGGCTTTTTAGGAAATACTACGTCAGTATTGATTGCGATAGTTATCAGTGCAGGGGCAACTTTTCAAGCAGCCTTAGGGGCTTATTTAGTTTGCCGATTTACAGATTTTCCAAAAGGGTTTTTTAAAGGGAATCAAGTCGTTGTTTTCTTTTTCTATGCGGGTATCAGTGCGTTGTTTAACGCAACGCTTTCAGTTGCAATGTTCGTTACAACAGGGCGAATGTTATTAATTAATACGTTTAGTAACTGGTTAGTCTGGTGGTCAGGTGATTTTTTAGGGATTTTAATCTTTACGCCACTGTTATTAGTTTGGTTAGTGCCATCTTCAAGTAGATCGTTTAAAAGACAGATTGCTATAACCCTACCAGTTGTCCTTCTCATTATACTCACTGCGCTGGCTGTTTTTATCAGTAAGAAAAACAGCAATGAGAAAATAAAAATCGAGTTTATTGAGCAAGCGTTAGGCATGAAAATGTCACTTGAAAATACAATAACTACACATTTAAATACGCTTTATTCACTGGAACGGTTTTTTGCTAGTTCAGTACAAATTGAAAGAGCAGAGTTTCATAGCTTTGTGGGCCATTATTTAACCGAAATGCCTTCTATTCAATCTTTGGGCTGGGATCCTATTGTTCGAGATTCTGAACGAGCAAATTTTGAACGAAGTATGCAATTGCAAGGGTATTCTAATTTTCAGATTACTGAGCAAGATGCCCAGAAAAAGATAATTCCCGCTTTGCATCGTCTATTTTACGCACCTATTACTTTCATTGAGCCCCAACAACTAAATGAGCGGGCTTTAGGCTTTGATACGTATTCTGAAGATACACGGCGAATCGTGTTCAATCAAGCTAGAGATAGTGCGACTATCGCCATGACGCCACCCATTTTTTTGGTTCAAGGGGGGAAGGGAATCGTTGCTGTAATGCCACTTTACGAACAGGGTGCTCCCCCGAAATCACTAGTAGAAAGACGTAATGCGATTGTGGGTTATGTTTTTGTAGTTTTTCGACCTGAGGATATTGTTCTGCAAGCTTTGAAAACGAGAACTATAGAGGGATTGTCTTATTGGCTTAGTGATGAAAGTGCTTCGACAGGGTCGGGATTGATTGCTAGTAATAATACTGAGACGGTATATACGAGTAATACGGTCGATAAAAGTTTTTTTGAAAAAAAGCGTTCTATTCACTATGAAGCTAGGTTTCCGGCAGGTGATCGCATGTGGCGACTGGATATAGTGCCAACAAAAGCATGGCTGAGTGCGCGTGATAATGATTATACAGAATGGGTGTTGTTATTCGGGCTTTTTCTAACGGGACTAGTGGTCGCCTTTATTTGGGTTGTGACCGGACGGGAAATGGAGATTCATGCATTCTTGCAAGAACGAGTAGCCACAATTGACTTAATTGAAGAGCAAATGCATGTCCAGTTGGCGTTGAAGGAACGCCTTCAAAAAAAACAAGAAATGATGGCTCAAATGTTTCAACAACTTCCAGGGATGGTTTGTCAGTTTAAGTCTTCTGCTGAAGGGCGATATAACTTTTTGTTTGTGAGTGAATGTGTCAATGAGATTTTTGAATTGTCTGTTTCTCAAGTTGTGGATGATAAAGTGCCTTTATTTGAAAAATTTCATCCTGATGATTATGTGGCTGTACTTGAATCAATTAAAGTATCAACCAATACATTGCAGGAGTGGCAACAAGATTTTAGAGTTTTTTTGCCTAAAAAAGGGTTGCGCTGGTTGTCTTGCGTAGCCAAGCCACATAAGCAAGCGGATGAAAGTGTCCTTTGGAGTGGTTTTTTTATGGACATCACAGAACGTAAAAAAATTGATGATGCGTTTAGGCAAGAACAAGATAAATTTCATAGGCTATTTGAATTTTCACCGATTGGAATGGCCTTGGTTGATAATGAGACAGGACAATTTTTGGAAGTAAATCATCGTGTTTTAGAAGAAACAGGCTACAGTAAAGATGAGTTCCTTAAATTATCATTTTGGGAGATCACGCCAATAGAATATCAAGATCAAGAAGCGCAACAGTTGCGTGACCTGCAAGAAAAAGGCTGTTTTGGCCCGAATGAAAAAGAATACATTCGTAAAGATGGCACCCGTTATCCTATTCTTATTAGTGGGTTCAAGTTTACAGATGTTAATGGGAAAGAAGTGGTCTGGGGGTTTATTGATGATATCTCTAAACGTAAAGAGTTAGCTGCATTGTTAATAGAACGAGGGTTGGATAAAGTTCATATTGCGCATTTGGATAGGCAGCGTAGCTTAGGGCTCATGTCAGCGGCTCTAGGGCATGAGCTTAAGCAACCCTTGACAGCTATTTTAACTAATGCACAAGTGGCTAAACGGGGTATAAGAAAAGAGGTCTTAACAATGCCTCTAATCGAAGATTTTCTCGATAAAATTGTTTTTAACGTACAACGAACTAGTAATATTATTGATAAGATTCGAGGTTTTATTAATCCCTCCGTCCTAGAGAAAACATGTCTTGATGTGGATATCTTGGTCCGCAACTCCGCAGTGTTTTTGGAGCAAGATTTGATGCTTCACGATATTATCTTTCAGTTTTCTATAGAAGATAGTCGTGCGCAAGTGTTAGGTGATGGGTTGATGCTTTCACAGGTATTTGTCAATATCTACCGTAATGCTGTGGAAGCTTTACTTTATCAGAAAATAAAAATAATTTATGTATCAGTCGCCACAAAAAATAATCACATTGTCATCGTTGTGCAGGATACTGGATTGGGCTTTTCCTGCAAGGCTCTTGAATCGATTGCTGAACCTTTTTATACGACAAAAGCCGGTGGTTTGGGTGTCGGTTTATCTATTTCACGAAGTATCATAGAGCAGAATGATGGGCAGTTGTTTATCAGCAATGCAGAAGAAGGTGGTGCGAGGATTGAAATTCATTTGCCACAGATCTTGACTAAGAATTAAGTGGTTTTTATTTGAGTGTTTTGCCCTTTAGGGTAATTGTTTTAAGATTTTATGCATATACACTACTCACGAAGCAATTTTTCAGCGCGTAAAATCAACTTACTTAAGCGATTTGTAGAGCTTATAAGAGGATTTTAGAAGCGGTTAATTAGTTTTTAAAATAGATAAATGGATTAAAAAATATAAGAATATATTGGTCCTTTTAAAATAATTACCAATATGGTTTACGCTCGAACGTTAAAGTTTGAGCTGCTATATATAGACGTAGCTAATCATTAGCATTAGAGGAAATAGCATGAAGTGTCTCGGCGTTTTAAAAAACGAGAACAGTAAATTTCTCTAAGGGTTGAATAGCTTATGAGGAAATAGTGATGAATAATATACCTAATCAAACAGTCAGCTATATTAATTTTATTAATTCAACGAGAGATTATAAGTTGTCTCAAAGTTGTATGTCTTTTGATTTCATTGAAGAGCAAGTGTTGCAAACGGTTATGATCTCTTGGTGTGCTAACACTCATCTGACGGTTACTGATGTTATCTCGACGTCAATGAAAGGCGTTTCCCAAAGTACGGTTCATCGTCGGCTTAGGAGTCTAAGAAAAATGAGTATGATTACTCACGCCGTTGATGAAATTGATACTCGAATTAAATATGTTTATCCAACGCGTCATTGTATTGAATATTTCAATACGCTTGCTGCTTGTTTTAACCATTCTGTAACGGCATTGATTTAACATAATGGCGCATCAAAGACGAATCGGCTGATGTGGATTTTAAATGAGCGCTAAGACGATTATTTTTTGATAGCCAAGTTATGCCAAAACAGAGATAACTATTTAAACTGAAGATATGGAAGAGAACTTGAAATTATCACTTAGACAAATAGTAATAGATCTTCATGATGAAGCGAGAAGATTAGAGAAAACCAGTGATCCGCATAAGGTGAGTGTAGACATTAGGAAAAAAGCAGATCAACTGAGTAAGGTTGTAGAAACTATGTATAGGTCAGAACTAATTGATTTTAAATAAATGCTGTGTTTAAATAGTTTTTTAAAGCGTTAATTATGCAGGTGGTTTATTTTTTGACCTTAAATCAGAGTTGCCAGCGGACCATAAGTTTAATAATAGGCATAATGAAAAGATTTATTGCAGTTATTTTTATTTTGATAGGCTTTATATCCGCATGGCAAATGCTCTCAGTGATACAGATTAAGGTAGTAGGTCAACCAAGTTCTACGGGATTGATTGCAACCCAGATTGAGCAACCTTTTTTCGCTTCACTTCAAAGTAATACTAGCTTGCCAATTGAAGTAGCCTTTAAATCACTTGATAAGATAGGCTTTAAAGATACCTTTCAGCTCCCTATGATGAAGGATGGTGTATTCGATTTGGCTTCGCTACGCTTGATTCAGAATACACAAAATGAAATAACCTTAAATGGACTCGATTTAACAGGTCTAAATCTCAATACTGAAAAAGCACGAACACTAGCGGATGCTTATTTACCTGTCGTAGATAAACGGCTTCAAGAGAAATATCATGTCAAACTTTTGGGGCTATGGTCATTTGGTCCGCAAGAGTTGTTTTGTAGCAAACCCATTAGTAAGCTGGCTGATTTTAAGGGTATCAAAATACGCGTAGCTAATGAATCAATAGCCCAATTTATAGCCTATTTTGGTGCTATACCGACTGTTATTCCCTTTGATGAAACAAGAGTTGCGTTAGAAAGTAAGATTGTAGACTGCGCGATCTCCAGTGTGTCGTCTGCCTCTTCTGCTGGTTGGTTTGATTTTACAAAATATTACCTTCCAGTTCACTTCGGTACTGGGATTAATGCGTATGCCATTACCTTATCAAAATGGAATTTATTAAGTGATAAACAGCAAGATACACTGCAAAGTGCCTTTAATAAGCATATTGATAATATCTGGAAGTTCTCTCAAAAAAATCTTGTAGATACTCAAAACTGCATGCTTAGTAAAGACGTTTGCAAGGAAAAGAAATATAAAATCATTACCGTTGATTTGACCGCTGAGGATCAAGCTCATATGAATAAACAATTTAAAAATCTGTCATTCAGAAAATGGGCGACGGCATGTAACCAAGAGTATCCGCAGTGTGAAAAAGAATGGCTGAGATTAGTCGGGTCTATCGCGGGTCTAGAGTAAAGCTATTATTGCTATGAATTTTATTAAAGCCCCACAGCAGTTGTTAAAAGGCAAAGATATGCATTTCTTAATCTTTCCTTTGCGCATCATATCAGGGCTATCTTCTGTTGTATTTGTACTAAGCTTTTGTTACGAAATTTTTATTTATTACAATCCACAATCTCACCAAAAATGGGCGCTCTCTGCGCTTATTTTTACGCTATCTGTGTGGGCTTTCTTAGAAATTCGACCCGCAGTTAAAAACCTTCATTTAGCAATTGTAAAAAACTTGCAATATTTACTTTTGCTCCAATGCATAATTCCAATAATTCGTCCTTTAATTGGGATATTAATAGATATTAATATAATCGAAGAGTGGATGAGTTTTTTCAGATTTGATATAGGGGGGCTCTGGTTTTTATTATTGGTTTACTCGTCCTTATTTATTCTCATCATGGATTTTATCATTCGATTGTTTTCATTTAACGAAAAAAGCAAAGCACTGATATTAGAGAGTCAAATGTTAAGTAGTCTTAATGCGCTTGCTATGGCTAGGGATAATGAAACAGGTAATCATATTATTCGCACCCAAATTTATGTCAAAATACTTGGATTGCGATTAAGAGAAATGGGACATTACAGTAAGGAATTAGATAATCTAAAAATAGAGCTACTATTTAAGGCCGCTCCCTTGCATGATGTTGGGAAAGTAGGTATCCCAGATAATATATTGCATAAACCTGGGCCATTAAATGATGAAGAATGGCTGATAATGAAAACACATACCACAATTGGTGAAGCGGTGCTTTCCTCATCGGAACTTGAATTTGAGGGCGATAATGGGGTGGTAAAGATGGCGCTTAAAATTGCAGGTGGTCATCATGAAAAATGGGACGGTACAGGTTATCCGCGGGGTTTAAAGGGTGAAGATATTCCCTTGCCGGCAAGGATTATGGCTATTGCAGACGTTTACGATGCCTTGGTAAGTGATAGGGTTTATAAAGCAGGATGGAGCCACGAAGAAGCTATCAAGGAAATAGTATCTAAGCGGGGCAGTCATTTTGATCCTCTACTGGTAGATGCTTTTATCCTAGAAAATGATCATTTTAAGACTATTGCTAATAAATATCGAGACAGTTGGTAGCCGTTGCTGTTTGATCAAAATGGGCGATAACCATAAAATTTAATACTGTCTTTAAGGTAGTGCTTCAGACTGATTGCTCATGCTGAGCAAAACCATTAATCAGCCATACGTCAAATTTCTTGTCGAGTCGGCGATAATTATTTAATACAGGAGGTTCCTGCAAAGCTAATGAGCTTAAAAATTAGAACTTGTAGTTAACGCCAATTTTGCCGGTAGAGATGCCGCTAGTTGAATTGTGGTAACTGTTTATATTATGGCATTGAGCTGAGCATTGTACGGTGCCGCTAGCATGTGTCGAGGTGGGTATACCGAAATATAGGTACTCCATTTTTATTGTGAAGTTCTTGTTGTCATATAAAGCAGGTGCGTATTCTATCCCAGCTCCTAAAGCGTATCCGGTCGTGGTTTTATTTGTATTAGAGGGGTCTCCAGTATAAGGCGCTTGGTTGGCTACGATGTCGGTGGTGGTATTTGTGGTATTAACCTGTGTGAAGACAGCGCCGCTTTTGACGTAGAGTAGTGTGCGATTCAAAGTGTAACCTATACGCCCCCCCACTAAACCGTATCCGTAATCAGAGCCTATTGTCGTTTTATTTTGCGTGTTGTAGGTCAGAGTGCTGGCGGAGGATTGACTTTGATTACTACCACTCATGCCAAGATAACCATACTCACCCTCCAGGCCAATTAAATAAGGGCTCTTACCTATCTGCCAATTGTAGCCTACCGTACCGCCTCCCATAAAACTTGCGCTTGTAGTGGAATTAGACGAGCTGCTAGTTGCAAATTGTGGTTGTAAACCACCGAGCACAACAAAGTCTACGGATTGATTGACAGAGTTGCTTACATGGGTACCGCTTGCGCCACCAAGAAAACCACCTATATAACCTCCTGTCCAGTCATAGGTTGATTTAGGTGAAGTATCAGCAAAGGTGACACCTGAAAGTCCAACAGTGGAATCCAGAAGTGCGAGGGTGATGAATGGATGCCTTGAATATAGTCCTTGCTTTCAAACAGATTCATTAAATCTTCATCAGAGAACGCATCACGCTGCTCATCATCAGGAGTTGTATTTTTGGGTGAACTACTAATTGGTTTTTTTAGGTCTGGTGGCATGAATGAAGAGTTGTCTTCACACCAACCAATAAACGACCTTATTTTCGTAAAATGATTACCAATAGTTTCATCACTAATTCTATCTTCATCAGGAATATCGCAGGTTAAAACTTCTCCGACCGATAAATCTTTATATGCAGCTTTCTTGTTTTTATTGACAGGGTATTTGTAAACTAAATTTTTGTATTTTAATACATCTTCTTTCTTAATTTCATTTACAGGCTTATCTCCAATGACTTCAAGAAATAACGCTAGTTTTGGAAATATATCTCTTTCATTACCGCTACTATGCTTTGTAGACCATCTATTCTTGCAATCAGCTTTATATTGATCAACTAACTCTGAAAGTAATGGTGCCTTCTCTTTTGGAGTTGATACCGATGATTCAGCAACATATAGGGTATTGTCTAATACTTTATTGTGCAGAAGCTTTATTGTTTTCTTTAATAGATCATTTTCTTCTATGATGGATTTGTTTTCTAGTAATTGAGCTGCACTATAACTTAATGCCTTATCAAGAAAATCATCCTCAGCCTCATTAAGCTCTTCTAGAAAGCTTTCCATGGTATTCCAATCACAAGGTTGCATTGCGTTATATTTCATCAACAACGCCATTCCTTTACCAAAGGACTCAGTGCTATTAAAAAATTGATTTGCCAATTTATCCATGATTGTTCTCAACATTCTAGATTGCATTAATGCATCTCTTCGTATTCTAGTGCGAAGTGATAACCTTACTAATTTTTGGCTGTTTGAATATGCTAGGAGTTTAGCAGGAATGCGATATTGAAAATAAAAAATGCCGTAACGATTCTTTATTAAATAAGAGGGGGAATAGTTCACTGTATCATACCTATGTATCACACAGTGAATTATCTAATATCTTTATCTTTTATAACTCATTGAAAAATAAG
>CAMDWT010000020.1 GCA_945877505.1 Crenothrix polyspora | reverse complement strand
GGATAAAAAATCGTTACAAAAATCGTCAATATCGGTAAATAGTTGATGTAAAATCATTGCAGGCAGCCTTTTTTGAAAGTGTTTTTCGTCGAACATCTAGTCTTTCAAATTTTTATAAAAGCTGCTTTCTTATATCGAACTCAGGTTATTTAGCAAATGGAAAGAAATAGTTGGGTTTTTATGAAAAAAGAAGGGAATTGAGACTTGAGACTAAAGAGATAAATACTTTTGTGATACAGGAGTATTTATTAATGAGAAAGACAACCAAACACCTAAGAACAAACAAGTCATTTAGATTTTCACCATCACCATCACCATCAGAAGCACATAGCCTTTACGCTAAGGCTAGACAGTTGAATCTCAGTGAATCTGAATTTGTGAGAATGGCACTAATGGAAGTGATTGATCGAATTCAACAGAATTGAAATTAGCTAATTATTTTATTTTATTTAATTTAATAGAATTTCAGTTGCTAAAATTTGCTTAGGCGAGCGCAATCATTGGATATTTCTAACCGATTTTTTATTTATTATCCAAAGAATTCCAAACATTTCCTATTACAACCAGAATGCTTACTGGGACTATAACCGGGACTAAATTGCTTAAAAAAGCATTAGGCAATAAAAAAGGCCTAGATATTTCTATCTAAGCCATTGATTTGTTTGGAGCTAGTGAGGGGATTCGAACTCCTGACCGGCTGATTACAAATCAGCTGCTCTACCAACTGAGCTACACCAGCAAAGAAGTCGTCATTATACACCAAATATAATTATTGAAAAGCCCCTTTATTATTTTTTTTGTTTTTTTTCGGTTTTATTTTTACCAAAACCTTTTTCATTTCTTCGATTATCAAGGTCCGTATATTTAGTTTTAAAGTGCTGGATCTTACTTGGCGTATCAAGTGTGCCTTTAGGCTGATAAGAAGGAATTAAATGCTGCTTACCATTACCTATCAAATCATTACGCCCCATTGCATTTAAAGCATCGCGCAATAAAGGCCAGTTTTTAGGGTCATGATAACGCAAAAAAGCTTTATGTAATCGCCGCTGTTTAATGCTTTTAGGTATCGCTATATCTTCAGCTTTACGACTAACTTTATTCAAGGTATCTTTGCCAGAGTGATACATTGCCGTAGCAATCGACATAGGGGATGGCAAGAATGCCTGCACTTGATCGGCTCTAAAGCCATTTCGCTTAAGCCATAAAGCGAGGTTAAGCATATCACTATCGGTAGTGCCGGGATGTGCCGCAATAAAATAAGGTATTAGATATTGTTCTTTTCCTGCCTCTTTGGAATACTTATCAAACATCTCTTTGAATCGATCATAAGTTCCCATTCCCGGCTTCATCATTTTTGATAAGGGGCCCTGCTCTGTATGTTCTGGGGCAATTTTAAGATATCCACCGACATGATGTGTTACCAATTCTTTAACATATTCGGGTGACTCAACCGCCAAATCGTAACGTAGGCCAGAAGCAATAAAGATTTTCTTGATCCCCGGTAAAGCCCGAGCCCTACGGTAAAGCTTTATCAGCGGTGTATGATCTGTATTGAGATTAGGACAAATACCTGGATAAACACAAGAGGGCTTACGACAGGCTACCTCTATTTTTTCATCCTTACAAGCCAAACGATACATATTAGCTGTTGGGCCACCCAAATCAGAAATATGTCCGGTAAAAGCAGGTGACGTATCACGGATAGCTTCAATTTCCCTAATAATAGAGTCTTCTGAACGACTTTGAATGATGCGCCCCTCATGCTCAGTAATTGAACAAAAAGTACACCCCCCAAAACAGCCGCGCATGATGTTAACGGAATGCTGGATCATTTCAAAAGCCGGCACATTGGCTCCACCATATTCCTTATGTGGAACCCGTGAATACGGCAGGTCAAAAACACCATCCATTTCTTTAGTGGTCAACGGAACGGGAGGCGGGTTAATCCAAACTTGACGCGTTCCGTGTAGTTGAATTAAAGGACGAGCATTTCCCGGATTGGTTTCACCGTGCATCACTCTAGAGGCATGCGCATATAAAATAGGGTCATCTTTTACCGCTTCATAAGCGGGAATACGAATAACCGTCTGTGATCTCTGATCTCTGATTAACTGCTTAAGCATTACTACGCTTGAGAGCGAAATCACTTTTTCATCCGGATTAACATCATCAGGTTTTTTATCGCAAGCCGGCTCTTCCTGATATGGGTTTTGTATATGACTTAAGGCACCTGGCTTATCAATATCAGTGGAATCTTTAACCACCCAGCCTTCGGGTATTTGCTTAACAAAATGCACGGTACCACGAATGCCTTTCAACTCAGAAATCGCTTCGCCCTGCGCTAATCGATGAGCAATTTCTACAATTTGGCGCTCTGCATTGCCATAAACCAAAAGATCTGCTTTAGAATCTAGCAAAACTGATTTACGAACCTTATCAGACCAATAATCATAATGCGCTATGCGTCGCAAACTGGCTTCTATTCCACCAATAATTATCGGTACGTCTTTAAAAGCTTCTCGGCAACGATGAGAATAAACATTAACAGCGCGATCAGGACGTTTCCCTGCCGCTCCATTAGCGGTATACGCATCATTAGACCGGATTTTTTTATCAGACGTATAGCGGTTAACCATTGAGTCCATATTGCCGCCGGTTACCCCGAAAAACAAATTTGGCCGCCCCAACTTACTAAAATCAATGGCGCTAGTCCAATCAGGCTGAGAGATAATACCGACTCTAAAGCCTTGCGCCTCTAATAAACGACCAATCAAAGCCATTCCAAAGCTAGGATGATCAATATAAGCATCACCAGTAACCAAGATAACATCGCAACTATCCCATCCTAGGTCATCCATTTCAGCACGACTCATTGGCAAAACAGGCGCGACACCAAAGCGTTGCGCCCAGTATTTACGATAGCTAAAAAGATTAGGTTCAGTTTGTAAAGCGGTGGGCATCATGTTTTGATCACTTGGTTAAAGGTACTTGCGTTATGTTTTTTAAGTGTTTTTAAAAAAGTCGGGAACTCAATTTGATATTGCTGCTCAAGAGCCATGGCATTAGTTCTTAGTTCTTTTAAAGAATAAAGTGGTGAATAGTTATTAAAAGCTAAAGCGATAATATTGCCCTTATCTCGAACAGGTAGGAAAAGCGTGCGCCAATTAAAAACTCGAGCCAACCACAAAGATACCTGTTGAAACTCCGGATTATGCGTGCCTCCCCAAAGATTCATCACAAGAATTCCATCATTTTTTAAAATCGCTTTGCAAGCGTCAAAAAAGGCCTCATTACAAATTGAGGGCGCTATCCCGTCATGATCAAACGCATCAATAATCAATAAACTGTAGCGTTCACGATGAGATTCTTCATGTTGTCGAATATAATCACCACCATCATCAACAATAATTTTTAACCTAGGATCTAAAGGCAAGCCAAAATGGCTGCGCGCAATCTTAACGACACTCTTTCTAAACTCTATCGCTTTTAGGCGACAATCAACAAAATTTTGCAGCAAATGCTTAGTCAATGAGCCTCCTCCCAAACCTATAATCAGTGCATCTTCTTCAAGCGTAGGCTTAAATAATAACCAACTGGTCATCGCTCGAACATAATCAAGCTCAAGTTTATAGGGCTCAGCTAACCGCATACTACTTTGCCGAGAAGAAGAGCCAAAGTGTAACGATCTAACTCCTTTAAGATCAATAACTTCTATGATACCTTCATCGTCATGACTTTCATGAATGAGCAAACCCTCATATTTGTACATAACAAAACGCATAGGCCTTTAATATAAAAAGTTTATTATACACGCGGATAATATTTAACCGACTGTTTTAGTGCGTAATATGCTCCTTAAGAAACTGTTCAATTTTATTAAATAAACCATCAACCTTAATTATACTGCCAAAAATTACCTCAAAAATACCACCCATCAATGGCCATAGCTTGCATTTACTTAATCTCTATCTAACCCATTTTAGGAATTCGAAAAAATAATTAGCGACTATTTTTTAAAATCACTAGAATAACCTTACCATTTTAGTAACTTATCAATTTAAGACTTAACTAGACCGATAGCTTCTGGTATATTTAAGCATCAGTAACTTTATCTACTGTATTAGTCATGGGAATTTCTCAAGGCAAAAATTGCAATCAATTAAAAGGTGGGGGCTTTATGACTGAAGGACTATTTGTTTTAACTGTTATTTTTGTTGCTTATGTTATTTATGTGGCCGTAAATGATCATAAAGGAATTTCTAAATCGGTAGCTCCAAAGGCAAAGCAAGAAACTCCAAAAGAAACGATCATTCAACCCATCGTTGATGCCACCGTAAAAAAGGCAAAGCCAACCGCTAACGCTCCAAAACCAGCGGCTAAAAGCGCAGAAAAACCAAAAACAAAAATTCAAGCGACGCCACCTGCAAAAAAAGGCTTAAAAGACCCCGTCACTGGAGAAGTCACCACCGCCTACGCCAACTATCGATTTACCAAGCGCTGGATAAAGGATGCCTTAGTAGCAGAAGGATTGGTTGAAAAAGTCTATAAAAATGCTGAGCTAGACCCTGCCATTGAAGACACGATCAAAGCAGCACTGCTTAAACTTGAAAAAATCAGCAAATATAAACCTTAATGCTCAATTGCATAGACTGTAATGCCTGCCTTTTAGCAAGCATTACAGCTTTATCTAATACTCAACAGATATATTATCTACAGCAACGCCCTGCTACTCAGCACTGATAACAAGACGTTCCGCTCTATACCTCAAGCTGATGGCTTAGGTACTGAAAAAAGCCTATTAATCAATACCTCTTGCATTTCTAACGCTTAGCCATAAGTCCAGAGAATAAAAATGAAAAATGAACCCTTTGTTTTTGACCAGATTCACATTGAAGTGGCTCGCAATGCGACCGACGACTTTAATTTATTCCACGACAAACATAAATGGTTACAAATAACACACAATCCTTTTAAAGGACCCATCGTATTGGGTTATCAATTAAATACACTAATTGAATACCAAATGCACCTTTATCGAAAAACCCACCATGAAAATCGAATAATTGCTGAAAACAATTTACGCTTCAGCAATTACCAAATCACCTTTGTCAATGCGGTTAGACCAAGAACGCCCGTATATTTAGATATAAAAAAAACACTCATCACAACCATTCCCAACTTAACGCTAGGCAATCGTATTGCGATGAAGTCTGATGGCAAAACCGTCTTATTGGGCTTTAAGAAAGAAACACAAACGCCTTTATTTTTGCCTGATACGGCTTTCACCAAGTTACCCGATCTAAACGAGATCCCAGACCGCACTATTATTCCCAATACAGATTATTTTCTAAAACGGAAATTTATGAATAATGGTTCTGTAAAAAACTTTTTATCAGGGTCCTTAGCAGAACAGTCCGATTATTTTGATGAACTAGCCCATGTTGCTCATTATCCAGAAATATTTCCCTGCAGCCTTACTTCCGGAGCTTTATTAGAAAAAGCGCAATTAGAGCACCATAACTTTAAACTTAACCCCATGGTTTATACCTCCCATGAGATTTCAGTTGACCGACAGCATGTAAGCCAGCTAAAAAATAATGACAAATTACATATTCTTGTCAAACAACTACCTGAATCCAGTGAAAATACCCTCAACCAAACAAACATCATGCTAAGAACTTATCACTGCTATGGTCTACTGCAAAATAACGATGTTTTATTTAGAATGAGTATGAACCTTGTTCCTTTAGAAGAAATACTTAAAAATATCCGACAGAAATAAGCTAACGGCCCTCTAGGCTTTTAATCTTTCCAAGTCGCCAAACGACTTCCTAATGAACAGGAAAATTGACTAAAAGTTTCCCTATATAATTACTTATCTGTAAAATTAGTCTATTTATCTTAGTGAATGGAGCAACAGCTATATGGGAAGAGCTTATCAAAACCGTAAAGAGTCAATGGCCAAAACATCGGATACTAAGGCAAAAGTCTACAGTAAATACGGCCGTGAAATATTTGTGTGTGCTAAAGCAGGCGGTGTAGATCCAGACGGGAACTTGGCATTACGTGGCTTAATTGATCGCGCAAAAAAAGACCAAGTACCTAGCCATGTCATTGAAAAAGCAATTGAAAAAGCTAAAGGTGGCGGTGGTGAAGATTTTGCACCCGCTCGCTATGAAGGCTTTGGCCCCGGTGGTTGCATGGTCATTATTGACTGCCTCACTGATAATCCAAATCGAACTTTTGGTGATGTACGTCTATGCTTTACTAAAACCAAATGTAAAATTGGCACTCAAGGCGTGGTCAGTCACATGTTTGACCACTCAGCCATTTTAGCTTTTAAAAATAACAACGAAGATGCTGTTCTTGAAGCCTTACTGATGGCTGATGTTGATGTTACTGACATTGAAAGTGATGACGGAAAGATTACTGTTTTTACACCCCATGCTGAATATTTTAAAGCGAAGCAAGCCTTAGCCGAGGCGTTAGGTGATATTGACTTTGATGTTGATGAGATTCAATTCTTGCCAAGAGGAACCACCCCCATTAGTGACGAAGAAGATTTAGCCATGTTTGAAAAATTTTTAGACATGCTAAATGATTTAGATGATGTCCAGAACGTTTACCATGACGCTGAATTTTAAACTGATTGTTTACTGCGCAGCCTTACATCTTCGATAGAGCGCACGCTAACAAATCAAACCGAGACGTGCTGGGATGACATTACGATTATTCATAATGTCATCCGCATCCAATTTCTAACAGCCTATTGATTTTTTTAATCAGATCAGCCTTAACACTAAGATCTTCTTAAAAAACTCATCACCGACTAGATACCGTTTGGATAATCGTAACTATAATGCTTACGCAAAGGCTTAACCACTTCCCACTGACTATCTAAGCCTGCGTGGAACGACACCAAATCACCCGCGACAATTCTTACTTGCTGACCGTCAGCGGGCGTTACCAGTATTTCGCCCTCTAAGACATAAGCACATTCAGTTTCATCAAAATCTATTGGGAACTTTGAAATTTCTTTTTCCCAAATCGACCAAGCGGAAACACCCAATTCCTTTAAACGCTCTTCACTAGGATTATGCTCGATAGTAATTTTACTCATGACCTTCCTAAAATAGTTGGATTTATTAAAAAACCGATTTTAGCATTCAGTCTGCTTTTACGCTATTTTTACAAAACCTAATAAGGGCTCAAACCGCACTAAAAAATTTGCATCTTTACTGTTAGCGTAACAAAATAGTGCTAATGAGCTACTTTAATTTAAACATTAATAGCCACTTCGTTCAGATTGTATTCATACTTAATCAATATACTGCAACCCCAACTTAAAAGGTACGCACAATGAAAAAATTTACAACTAGCTGTGTTTTTATCGGCATTATTTTACTAACCGCCTGTGCAAGTCAAGGTGGCTGGGCGCCCACTATCGATTCTTATAATGATCCCAATGCCTATCGAATTGATCAAGACATGTCTGAATGTAAACAACTTGCAAGTCAAGCCTCTGGTGGCACTGCAACTGAAACTGCCGTAGGCGCCGGAACAGGCGCTTTAATAGGCGCCGCTGGAGGAGCTATTATTGGGGCATTTGTTGGAAGCCCCGGCACAGGTGCAGCTATTGGAGCCGCTGCCGGTGGCCTTGGTGGCGGCACCTATAAAGGTGTCAGCGCAGAAGACAAATATAAAAGCTCATTTAACAATTGTATGAGTGGTCGTGGACACAAAGTTGTTAGATGATTTTTAAACACCTATATACAGGGATGTATTGCAAAAAAAAATAAATGGCCGTATAAACATTATTTATCATAAAAAATAAAGGATCCTAATATGAAAACACACAAGATAATTGCTATGCTAACCGTAATGACAATGACGGGTTGTGCAGCAACTGGTGAAAACTTAAAAGGTAATGTTTATAAGGCTGGACAAGTTAATACTTCCCAAAATGCTAGAACAATCAAAATAACAGCTGTATTACCCGCTCAAATTGAGGTTGATAATTCCAAACAACAAAAACAAGCGATGATCGCAGGCGGCGCATTAGGTGCAATAGCAGGTGGATTAGCAGGTGGGTTTGGCGGCATTGGCACAGCGGCTACTGTTGGGACTACTCTAGGTGGCGGTGCTCTAGGTGCAGGAGCTGGCTCGATGGTATCTGATAAAGTTTTAGTTGAGGGCGTTTCAATTGCCTATATTGAAAATGGCAAAATTTTTACCTCGGCTCAAGTCGGTAAATTATGTGAATTTAAACCCAATCTAACCGCTCTCATTATTTCGACTGGCCCAAATGAAACGCGTATCCAACCAAATGCAGTTTGTCCTGTTGAGAAATAGAATGAACAAGTTTATTTTTTTTATCTCATTATTTAGCAGCTTAGCTATTGCAGACCCGTCACTAACCGACCAATTAAACGCGCTTGATAGTGTACAAACTCAAACGATAGCTAATGAAAAATCACAAGCTCAAGATGAATTTACTGCGCAACAAGCCGAACAAAAACGCTTAGGAACTATTGCCATTCAACAACGAGAAGCTGATCGCCGCTTACAAGAAAAGGCAATGAAGATAGAGGCTGATGCAAATAAAGCTGCCGCAGAAAGAGCTAAATCCGTACAAAATAAAATAGAAGCAGAAAGGCTGCAAGATAAAGCCAGATCTCAGGCACAGGAAGATGAAGCGCGTGAATTTATCAAACAACAGTCGGCGTTAAAAATTCAACAAGAAGAATTAGAGACACAACGACTTAAAGCTAAAGCCGATTTAGAAGCGGCTATAGCCAATGATAGAATTAAAAGCATTGCAGAAGAAACCGCTTTAGCTAGAAAAAAAGAATCTACTGAAATTGACGTTGTTCAATCAGAAGCCGATGTTAATAGAACGGTTGCTGGGGGGGTAGGTTCTTATTTATCAGGCACTGGAAACGAGGGCTTATATAAATTTTTAGTTATCATTTCTTTAATTATACTTGTTCTCTTAGTTGTTGCTATCGCTTGGATATACAACAGCCGAAAGAAATTAAATAATAGTGTCTCTCCGAATGATCCTGAGCCTCACGCCTCTGAAGATCTAGACAAGCAAGAACAGTAGCTTGATTAATTTGATGCTCACTACAACACAAGGACGTGTTGCAAATCCACGATTTAATCTTAATTAGCTTTAGAAAACCGCAAAAGAAACGGTTCTAAATAGACTTGGCTTTCTTGTCCGTAAACTCTATGCGCCTCATAAATCGTCAGTAATCTTTTAACGTAAAACCCCTCAACACGACTCAATGTTAAGGCTGAAACTTTAGCTTCATTATGATCATAACCCCGAAAATCAGTTTGATACTTCAAATAAAAGCCCGCTAACACCGCCATTTCAATAAATTTGTCTACCGCAGGGATAGGCAACAATACGTAAAACAAACCCTCAGCGGCTAACAAATCCCCTATGCTTTTAAGTAAATCTGCATACGATAACGCATCATTGTGTCTGGCAATTTTCCTTAAAGAATTGGTCGTCTTGCTATGGTTCTCAAAAAAAGGCGGATTACAAATAATAAGATCGTATTGCTGCTTTTCAGCCGTAGAAAACCTTTGGATATCTTGATGCACCGCAACAAGATGATCCGTCCAAGGACTATTAGCAAAGTTTAACTGTGCTTCTTCGTAAGCCTGCTCTGTTAACTCGACTGCAGTTACCTGCGCTGCGCCCAACTGAGCCATCATCAAAGACAATAATCCGGTCCCCGCCCCAATATCCAAAACCTTATCGCCGCAACTAACCGGTGCCATTGCGCCAAATAAAACAGCATCCGTACAAACTTTCATTGCTGACTGTTTTTGTATGACTGTAAACTGCTGAAAGCGAAAAATTGACATATAACAAATAGTCTTCAGTCTAGTCGTTAGATACTAAGTATCTAATAAGACCACAACGGCGCTAATTAAATTTATCGACACCGTTAGGTATTCTCTATAAGCGAAAAAGCGGCTCTAAACTTTTATCCTCAGTATCCGCAATCTTTTCTCTGGCTTTATTTTCAGTGAAGGCCTGAAACAATTTTTTACCTTGCCATTGGCTTAACTCTTTACCGTATAAGACTTTATTTAAAAGTATAATTTCATCTCTTAATCGCGCATCACAAAAAACCGCAATCGTGCCCAGATTGTTGCTATTAAACTTTTGTCTACCCCAATCAAGCAAAGCATTTTTAGCACTGACTGCATCATTATTTCGACAGGCATTCTTTAAAGTTTTAACACAGCCTTTTAGATTAACGTCGGCTTCGTTATTTTCAATAACGGTTTTTTTAAACCTGTGTTTAGTTAAGAAAAATACGACCGTTATTAGCCAACCCACCCCTAAAAACACAGAAACCCAAAACCATGTATTCGCTTGTTTTGAACTTTCAATACCTGCGCTGGCTTCAACTTTTTGGGGCGCTACTGGCGCAACACTAGCGGGCATTTCGTCGGCTACCGTTGCTGAAATGGCGTTAATAACGGTTTCAGGAATCGACGCTATTTCCATTTTTTGGCTTTTCGTGTTGAACCAAGGAATCTCAATAGCGGGCAATGTATAGGCGCCAACTTTTGAAGGCATCAAAGCTATTTTCTCTTCTCTAAAAGCCAGCAATCCTTCTACTTTTTTCTGTTCCTGCAATATCGGCTGATCAGGATATACTTTTAACTGATCATTGGTCGCCAAGCTATTTAATTCAGGAAGTTGCCCGACCGTTGCACCTTGAGCAACTAAACTTAAGGTTCTCGTTAAAGGCTCGCCAACTTTCATTTGTTGAATATCACCGGACCATTCTTGTTTTAAGACCAATTGTTCCGCAGTCAACCAATGCTTTCCTGTAAACGATGTCGGTACAGGCTTTACATCCAACACAATAGCTTTTGACTCAACTCGCTTCGTCTTACTCATCTGTGAATTAAAAAAACCATTAAAACTAGGCCGACTATTAGTCAGTATTTCGGCTGTTAATACGACCGGCTTTATCGTTAATTGCCCGCTTTTTTGTGGAAAAATAGCGTACTTACGCTCGGTAACCGAATAATTTACGCCATTAATCTGTGTATTATAATTACTGTCTTCACCCAAACGCTCAATCACTGCATCGGCTAACTCAGGCTCATTAAGCCTTGCTTGAGAAATATCCACTTTTGTCACTAAACGTAGCGTATAAAAAACTTGCGATTGTATAAACGGACTTTCGGGGGTTGCTTCAACTTCTACATACAGCTCTTCATCACTATTAAGTGTTTTTTTAGCCACCTTATCGGTCACCAGCACTGCAGACGAGTGACTAGCATCCTGACCAAATCTAATTGATGGAATAAGCAAACTACCCCATTTTTTAGCCATGACTATCAATGTCCATTGCACCTTTTTACTGGATTTACCATTAACCCAGGATGAGCTACTGCTAGTACTTTGATTAAGTATGGAGAATTCCTGCTCCAATGGACTAAAGTCTGGATCGTCGTCAGGTGATTGAGTCGCCGTAAAAATTATCTGGAACGATTCATCCAAGCTAACCGGATTTCGATCCACGGCAACACTTATGTCTGCCGCCAATAAAGGCGCGGGTAATAACATCATTGCAAGTAAAAAAAACAGTAGGGCCGTAACAAGCCTCATCTCGACATCAGGCTTAACGAATGGTTTTAGTGTCATCATAGTTTTAATCATTAATTTATTTAAACGTGTACTTTTGTTTCTTTTGAAAAACAGCAGCAACGCAGCTTTCTATAAACGTTATCGGACAAAGAATACGGTTAAAAGTGCCAAAAATACAAATATTAATTTGTTCATCATTCTAGATTAGCTTAAGTCCTAGCAGATAAACTCCACCTACTAAAAAAGCGTGGAGGTTATTTAAAAAATAGAGCGATTACCTAAACAACGCTCCAATCGCGGATAAATTCCCGATAGAACGCTAAATTTTGAGTCGTTGCCCCTCGCTGAGTGACTGACGCAGAAGCAAATGCTTGTGCTCTAGCCATCATGACAGGCAATGGCCAGCCCTGCTGTATGCCTAATAACAGCACAGCAGAAAAAGCATCGCCAGCGCCCACCGTATCAACAATAGTCAAATGGGCTGAGGGCGTAACCTCAACAAACTCACCTAGACTATTCAGGGCGCTAGCGCCTGAGGCTCCACAAGTAACCACCAAAACATCCAAGTCATGCTGCTCTAAAAATAAATGCATCGACGCTCGCAACGTATTTTGTGCTGTCCCCAACTGTATCAACTCTTCATGATTAAGCTTTACCCAATGGGCTGTAGACAACCAAGCCTTTATCGAGGCTTTATTCCACCAAGGCGCACGCAAATTTACATCCATAAAAATTTTGCCGCTATGACCAGCTCTTATAGAGTCAAATGCTTCATTAGAAATGCTATTTCGTAAGGCCAAAGAGCCGTGATAAAGAAGACCTGACCCTTTTGTTGAGCCAAGTTGTGCCATCGAAATAAAATCGTATGCCTGATCAGCTAAGATTTCATAACAAGGCTCGCCATTAATTAAGCTGACTTCGACGGTTCCCGTAGGATGGTCAGGATCAATCTGTAAATTATCAAGCGTCATCCCCCATTGGCTCATCATGGTAGAGAGGTGCTCGCCTATTACATCATGACCAATACGGCTGATAAATTGCGGGGACTGATCAAAGGCCTGTAAATGCCATGCAACATTAAAAGCCGCTCCACCTAAAACCTGCTGACCATCTGGAAATTGATCAATAAGTACTTCTCCAAAAATCACAATGGATTGATTGTTTGCGGCCGCTTTATTATTCTCAAGCATAATGTTCTCTTTTATAAACTCGACTTACTGTCCAGCGCTTTTAAACAACTGTGCCAAAAAAAGTGCCTACCCCTGCGGTTAATCCCATCGCTAAAGCACCCCAAAAAGTCACCCTAACCGCGCTCTTAATTATACTAGAGCCGCCGGTATAAGCCGCTAAAATACCCAGCAAAGCAAGAAACACCAAAGAGGCCGTTGACACTAAAACAATGATATTCTGATCTACTGTGAAAATGACGAGCAATAAAGGCAATGCCGCGCCAATGGCAAAAGTAAGGGCCGAGGTGAGTGCCGCTTGAATGGGACGAGCGGCACCTGTAACTGAAATGCCTAACTCATCTCGGGCATGCGCACCTAAGGCATCATGAGCCATCAATTGCATCGCAACTTGTTCAGCCAAAGCCGCGTCAAGTCCTCGTTCCTCGTAAATGGCTTGCAACTCTTTTTGTTCGTGTTCAATATTTGCATCTAACTCTTTACGTTCACGCGCCAAATCAGCATGCTCTGTATCCGCTTGCGAACTGACTGACACGTATTCTCCTGCCGCCATCGACATGGCGCCCGCTACTAATCCAGCGACACCCGCGACTACAATATCTGCATGTACAGCCTGTGAAGCGGCAATCCCTACAATTAAACTTGCCGTCGAAACAATCCCATCATTTGCACCGAGTACGGCAGCGCGTAACCAACCTATACGATGAGTTCTGTGTGTTTCGTGATGATGAGGTAACATTTTATTTTCCTTTTAAACAAACGAAATAGCTCTAAATATCAAGCGCGAGCTTAAATTAAATAGGTGGCTGTTTTGCGCCCGTCACGTTAACTAGCACAGCATCCCCTACCCTTAACAAACCACTTTGATCATGCAGAGCATTTTGCCCAAAATAGAGTTTGTTATCCCATTTTCTAAGGCGATTAAGCGTCGTAAGCGGTTCTTTACCGATTTCTGCTGTTTCTGGATCAATAGCCGGGATTGAGCATCGCGAGCAGGGCTTAGGCAGTCTAAAATCAATATCACCGATACTAATTTTCCGCCACGTGTCTTCCGCATAACTAGGGCAACCAGAAATAACTAAGTTAGGTCTAAAGCGAGCCATGGATAAAGTTAAGGACATAGCTTGATTTAAAGCAAGCAAGGAGTTATCTGAAATAATCAAAAAGGGGAACCCGTCAGAAAAAGCAACCTGATCGCTAGACTCGCCATAAGCTGGATCAACGAGCCTCACCCTATCATCAGGCTGATAAACTAAGCGACAGGCTATCGTTAAAAAGTGACTCAACCATTGATCCGCCTCATCTGACACACTTCGCGCCTCGCACTGATCCTCCCAAACCGTACTGTTGATAATATCACCATCAGTCTGGGCTAGCGGTATTAACAGATCAACCATTCCTGGCGCTGACAACATTAAATATTCTTCTGTTAAGGCTGTTTTGATTAATGCCATTTTTGGCAACTTTCGCTGACTTAGAAACTGTCTGTCCGTATCAATCAACATCCATTTTCTATCATACAAAAGCCCTGTTTTTATAACCGGCCACTCCTTAACACTAATGCCCGCGAGTGATTTAACGGGATAAATTATTATTTCACTTAACAAACTGCGCATCATTGTAAATCGACCTATAAATGTGAACTTAAACGCCCAAAATAAAACTATCCTTGAAGAACCTATGCGAAAACTAAAAAAAAATTTATGAATCCGTTAGAATTGCTGAATATGAACTTTTATTATTATCAACCCATGCGATCAAATAACTCGACCTTACAGGTTCTGGTAGTTTTTTATTTATTTTTTCAGTTAGTTAATGTCAATCTTGTTTATGCAAAATCCAAACAAATCATTGATATCGCCTATTTAACTCAGGAACAAATCGCCCCACCGCAACTATCCAATGCAGAACCTTTCATTAAAAATAAAGGCATTATTGGTGCAGAACTGGGTATTGATGATGATAATACCACTGGTGAATTTACGGGACAGCAATTTAACTTAAAAAAATTTATAGTGCCCTTAGATGGCAATATTACTGACACTTTTAATAAAGCTATCAGTCATCATTTTCAATATGTCATCGTAAATTTACCGGCCACTCAACTCACCCAACTGGCCGACCTCCCAGCGACAAAAGATCTGTTATTGCTAGATGTAGCGACCATGGATGATGCACTTCGTAATGAACAATGTCGCAACAATGTTTTGCACTTGTTGCCCAGTAGAGCCATGCGCGCAGATGCACTAGCGCAATATATGATGAAAAAACGCTGGGATAAATGGTTCTTAGTCGTAGGCTCTACACAAGAAGACCGTTTATTTGCTGAGGCTATCCGGCGTGCCGCTAAACGTTTTGGTATGAAAATAATAGCCGATAAAACCTGGGAACATACTTTTGATGCCCGCAGAACAGAACAATCCGATGTAGCGGTATTTACCCAAATCGATGACGCTTATGATGTCGTGGTGGTTGCTGATGAACAAGGACAATTCGGTGAATATCTTGATTACCGAACCTGGAACCCAAGGCCAGTGATAGGCACTCAAGGATTAATGGCTACCGCATGGCATAAAACACATGAACAATGGGGCGCTATACAAATTCAAAATCGCTTCAAAGAAAAAGCCGGCCGCTGGATGGAAGAGCAAGATTATGCCGCTTATTTGGCGACTAGAGCGCTAGGCGAGGCTACAACACGCACTAAAAGCAACGACATAAAGCAGCTCAAAGCTTATATTTTAAGTGATGCCTTTGCCTTACAAGGTTATAAAGGTAATCCACTCTCTTTTAGAACCTGGGATGGCCAATTGCGGCAACCTATTTTGCTCGCAGCCCCTAAGTCCTTAGTGGCTGTCGCGCCCATTGAAGGCTTTTTACATCCAAAGACTGAACTCGACACCTTGGGTTATGATCAACCTGAAACACAATGTAAGTGGGATAAATAAATGCTATTGAAAAAAAAGAACGTCGATAATCTGCAAGCTGATTCTATTCTAAGAAAACTCTCAGGTTTATTGTTAACCTTGGCTCTAACGGGAACGGTTCAAGCGGAGACTGTTTTTGTGACCTTAGAAAAAGACAATGCCTTAGCTATAGTTGATCCCCTTGCCGGCAAATTACTCAAAACAGTCGCCGTAGGTCAGCGACCAAGAGGCATCGCCATAAGTCCCGATAACAAGCTTTTATATGTAGCGACCAGTGACGAAAACACCATAAAAATAATTAATGCCGAGACCCTTAAAGAGGTGGGTAAATTACCTTCTGGCGAGGATCCTGAAACCTTCGCATTAAATCCTAAGGGCGACATCCTTTATGTGTCCAACGAAGATGATAGCTTGGTAACCGTTATTGATATAGCCAAGAAAAAAATCATCAAACAAATTAAGGTGGGCGTAGAGCCAGAAGGCATTACGGTTAGCCCTGATAATAATTGGCTAATCAGTGCTTCTGAAACAACTAATATGGTGCATTGGATTGATACTAAAACCAACACGATTATAGAAAACACTTTGGTTGACCCTCGCCCTCGAGCAGCAAGCTTTACAGCCGATAGTCAGCAACTATGGGTTACGTCAGAAATGGCTGGAAGTCTAATGATTCTAGACACTAAAACAAAACAAATCATCAAGACCCTTAAATTTGAAGTGCAGGGTGTAACCGCCGATAAAATTCAACCGGTAGGTGTCGTTATTGATAAAGCAGGCAACAAAGGTTATGTCGCCTTAGGCCCTGCCAACCGTGTAGCGATCGTTAATGCGAAAACCTTTGCTGTAGAAAAAGTGTTGCTAGTAGGCCAACGCGTATGGAATTTAGCCTTTTCTCCCGATCAGAAACGGCTCTATACCACCAATGGCACAAGTAACGACATATCCATTATCGATTTAGAAAGCCAAACGGTTACGCAATCTCTCGGCGTAGGCAATTATCCTTGGGGCGTTACAGTAAAACCATGAAAACAGCTATTGCACTATCAATTGACAACTTGAGTTTTTCGTATAGCGGCAAGAAAGCCCTAGACCAAGTTAGTTTTGAAATAAAAGCCGGTGAATGCACTTTGCTCTTAGGTCCAAATGGCGCAGGCAAGAGCACGCTGTTTTCATTGATCACTCGGCTATATGATACGCACGAAGGTCGCATTGAACTCTGTGGCTTCGACATTAAGCAACAAACTCAAGCAGCCTTAGCAAGGTTAGGGGTTGTCTTTCAACAAACCACTCTAGATATGGACTTAACCGTCCTGCAAAATTTACGCTATCACACGGCCTTACATGGCATGGGACGTAAACAATCGCTCCAAAGAATAGAGCAAGAACTTGACCGCTTAAACATGTTTGATCGCCGTTTTGAAAAAATACGCCAACTAAATGGCGGTCATCGTCGGCGCGTAGAAATTGCCAGAGCCTTACTACATAAACCGGCGCTATTATTACTAGATGAACCCACTGTCGGGCTAGACGTACCCAGCCGATTAGCTATTGTTGACTATGTGCATCAACTCGCGAGCGATGAAAATCTTGCCATTTTATGGGCCAGTCATTTAATTGATGAAATATATCCAGAAGATCATTTATTAGTGCTCCATAAAGGTCAGATAAGAGCCAAAGGTACTGTAAATGAAGTCTTAAACACAACGAACACACCAACAATAAAAGAAGCCTTTTACAATCTAACCCAAGGAGCTCAAGCATGATCATGCTACATTACTGGCGGGCGATGTGGGGTATTATTAACCGAGAATTATGGCGCTTTATTACCCAACGTGAACGTTTTATATCTGCACTGATCAGGCCACTCGTCTGGCTATTTGTTTTTGCAGCGGGCTTTAGAGCGTCCTTAGGGCTTGCTATAACGCCGCCTTATGAAACCTACATCTTATATGAAGTTTATATCACGCCCGGCTTGATCGGCATGATACAACTGTTTAACGGTATGCAAAGTTCATTATCCATGGTTTATGATCGAGAAATGGGCAGTATGCGCATATTAATGGTCTGCCCATTACCCCGCTGGTTTTTATTACTCAGTAAATTACTAGCAGGAACGGGCGTATCGCTGTTACAAGTTTACGTATTTCTAGCCATCGCCTGGTTTTATGATATCCATGCACCTTGGCAAGGCTACTTAGGGATATTGCCCGCATTAATACTATCCGGATTAATGTTAGGGGCGTTGGGCTTATTACTATCCTCCTTTATAAAACAGCTAGAAAATTTTGCTGGGGTTATGAATTTTGTCATTTTCCCCATGTTTTTCATGTCGACAGCTCTTTATCCGTTGTGGAAAATGAAAGAATCTAGCCCACTATTAAGTCTGCTTGCTCACTATAATCCATTTTCTCAAGCTGTTGAGCTAATACGTTTCGCACTATATGGACAATTTAATCAATCGGCATTTATCTATACTTTAGCGGCTTTTCTAATTTTCATGGCAGCCGCCATCATCGGCTATAACCCTTCAAAAGGTATGATGGTAAAAAAAGGCGGCGCTTAAAGATAATTATCTTTATAAAAACAAGGCCATCAGATAGAAAACCCTCCAAAAAAGGAATATTAAGAACTTGAAAAGTTTTGTTATTGTGGTAAGTTTACCCGCTAGGTGGATATTTTAATATCCAGCCTGATTTTGTGTAAGAATAGGTATGCAATGCTAGTTGTTGGGTTAAACGTTAATAAGATATTGAGTAATAATTGATAACTATAAAAATAAACTAATGTGAGGATAAGAAATGAGTAACGAAGATAACACCAATCAAGAAGAAATCGCACAAGAAGACGCTGTAAAGGTAGAAGAAAATGCTAACGAATTAATGGATTCTGCAAAAAATAGTGTTGGCAACTTAATCTCTTCTTTTTTAAGCTTAAAAGAAAATAATCCTAAAGTATTCTTTGGTAGTATTGGCGGCGTAGCGGTACTTCTTGTGTTACTAATGTCTATGGGTGACGATGGCGCAAAACCTGCACTTTCTGGACCTGCCCTTAAAGATCTTGCAATAGGCCAACGCTACGTACTAAAAAGCGCTAATGGTTACGATCCTGCTGCAACCGTTCGTTTAGTCGTCACACCTGGCGCAATTGCCGCTTATGATGATACCGAAGAAGCCGATAGATCAGGTGCTTGCCAACATATAGCTCAAGGAACTCCTGTATCTGTTCTTGAATTTGCAGATGCTTATGGAAAACAAAAAGCCTACGCAAAGGTCAGAATTGAAGATGGCGAATGCAAAGGCAATGAATCTTGGGCTTTAGCTATCGATATTCAATAAAATCAAATAACATTTGACAGTATTTTTAAACTATATATAATACCTGAATTGATTTCAGTGCGGGAATAGCTCAGTGGTAGAGCACAACCTTGCCAAGGTTGGGGTCGCGAGTTCGAATCTCGTTTCCCGCTCCAATATATAAATAAAAAAGCCGCGAAATATCGCGGCTTTTTTATTTAACCTTTATGGCTGCGTAGCAAAATGGTTATGCAGTGGCCTGCAAAGCCATCTACGGCGGTTCGATTCCGCCCGCAGCCTCCATGGGTAGATTCAAACAAGTACAAAGACAAACAGAAACCCGCAAGTCGAAAGGCTTAGCGGGTTTTTTTATTGCCTAATGAAACATAAAAAAAACTAAGCTCAACATCCAAAAAACTTTCTGATACCAATCTTATTTCCGAACCCCGCTTTATGTTATTTATTCAATACGACATCATTTGTCGTTAAGAGGTTTTATGCTTACCACTTAGGAAGAACATCCGCGAGAATTGAACAACTAATGACGTCCTAAGATCCGAGTTGAGTTGAGTTGAGTTGAGTTGAGTTGAGTTGAGTTGAGTTGAGTTGATTATATTTTCATCCCCCAAATAGGGGATGTTTTATATTACAAGTGAGGGATAATAGAAGCCCTAGCTCTCTAAGGCATAAAAATACAGCTCACTTACACGTTGAAGTTAAGCTAAAAATTATTTTAAATGCCTCCAATAGGCACAAAAGAATTCAAATTAAACCTATTAGAAATATTACTGAGGTAATTTGATGTACCATTAAAAATTAGGATATTTAAAGTATAAAGGACTAAAGATAAATATGGGGTTGGGATAATGAGTCATAATAATAATAATGCAATCCATCATAATCAATTAGTCGTTGCTTTTTTAAGCAATGACCCTCTCAAATTAGCTGAATGGGAAGTCAATTTTTGCAGCATTGATTTTAAGTTTAAACAATTCGTAGATGGCTTTTCCTTATTCAAATCTTTATTAAATGAACCCATTACTGTTTTAGTCGTCTATTTTGACGAGGCTTCTAATATCTTATTTGAAGGTGATATCTCGCGTTATTTGGCCATTAATCCTGACTTAATAATTATTTTAATTGTTGATGCTAATTTTAGTAGCGCGAAAAAGATATTTTACTTAGATAAGGGAGTTGATCGTTTTTTAATTAACCCGATTACTTGTGATTTGTTACTGTCGAATATTTATGCCGCAACCAGGCAAAGCCAAGACTTGATAGAAACTCCCTCGCTTAACGATGCGGTAGGTTGGACATTAAACACTAATGGCTGGTTACTCAAGGCACCTTCCGGAAAAACATTACAATTAACTGCGCGAGAGTTTAACTTGCTCAATATTTTGGCTTTAAAACGCGGCGAAACCGTTAATAAACATTTTTTGGCTGAAAAATTATTGGGCCGCTATAACCAGAATGGTAGTCGCAGAATGACCTTATTAGTCGGTCGATTAAGAAAGAAAGTCATGGAAGCTCTAGACTGTGAATTACCAATTACCACAGTTCATTCTATTGGTTATGCTTGCGTATCGGCTATTTTAATTGAATGATTGGATCATCTCGTCTCTTTGTAATTAACCTCAAAACAACGTTGTGATCTCTAAAAAACCAACATTAGACGCTGTAATTGGCTCGCTGTATGAATCTGTTCTTAACCCCAACGGATTACAAGACGCCTTGAAGCTTTGCGCTTTATATATAGGGGCTAATGATGCCCTGATTATGAGTTTTGATAAAGAAGATGAGCGCCCTATTGATGCAGTTATAGCGGGGTTATCTCATTCTTTTGATGAAATTGATGATTATGTCAACTATTACAGTAAGATAGATCCCAGAGCTCATATCAACAAAGCACCCCTAAAAGAATGGCTTTTCTGTCACGATATTAACAGCCAACATTATGTTGATCATAATGAGTTTTATCAAGATTATTTATTACCTTGTAATGTTAGATACCTGATGGTTGCTGGGGCTTATGAAGACAATGAACTTTTTAAAACATTTGGATTAATACGAAATGTTGGTCAGAATCCTTTTGACCAAACTAATATTTCAGCCGCAAATCAGCTTTTTGATCATTTACAAAGAACCTTGCGACTGCATTACCAAACCCAAAAACTGCAAACAAAAATTGAACTAGGCACTATCGCCATTGATAACTGTAAATCATCGATGATTATAGTGAATGCGCGGGGGGGTATTTTACATTTAAATACGAGCGCAGATAAGCTACTCAATGATCCGGATTTTGACTTATGCTATAAAGATGGATACTTAACCGCCCGCTTATCGACTCATTGCCACCAATTAAACTCGTTGATCAGCGCTGCAACAAAAAAACAAGCTGTAGGTGGACAGATGCAGGTTAGTGGTGTTAAAAACAGGCAAGTCTTTGTCACTCCTGTAGTCGCTTCATCAATATTTGCAAAAGATTGGCAAACACCTCTTGCATTGATTTTGCTTAACAAAACGGGAAAGCCACCATCACAGCTAGAAGCTATCAGTAAACTATTACATTTTACAAAGGCTGAAGGTCGGGTAGCCTCAGCCTTAATGGCAGGACAATCATTGGAAGAGTATGCCAGTGCAGCAAACGTTACCCTTAATACAGTTCGGAGTCAGTTAAAAGCACTCTTTCAAAAGACAGGGACCAAAAGACAAGCTGAATTAGTGGCTCTATTAAATAACACCCACGTCTTATAGGCTAAAAATTGGTTATAAGCCCTATAGTCGACTTAGCTCTTTTTTGTAATATATTTTACTTCAAGCTTACAACTCAAGCCTTTTCTTACTGAAAAAAGTTACCGACAGCCTCATGATAACTAGATAAGTAAGCGCGCCAACTACAAGCGAGTTTATTGCAGGAATCCCAAAATCTGTTGAAAATATTCCAGCTATAAAGCCCAGCGCCCAAGCTATTATGGCAACAGGATTCCAGGTTTCAACCTTATCAGGAAGCGTCCCT
Organism: Crenothrix polyspora; assembly: GCA_945877505.1. Taxonomy (GTDB): domain Bacteria; phylum Pseudomonadota; class Gammaproteobacteria; order Methylococcales; family Methylomonadaceae; genus Methylobacter_C; species Methylobacter_C polyspora_A. Next base: position 12,946 of record CAMDWT010000020.1, on the reverse strand, counting down.
TTTGCGCTTGATATATCAAGCACATTGCGACTCCTTTTTAACACATAATAATCCACGGCCATAATGCCTGCTATCGGCGTAATTGCTTCTCCCAGCACTATCAAAAAGTTTGTAAAAAAACTCAGCACACCCACCATAGAAAGTACAGTGCCTATAATGCCTGCCAATAACGTCACTGTTCCTCGATTTAACCTGATCTTAATAGCCGCATCAAAAAAATTTAGGATACCTAATGACGCACTGTAAAGGTTTAGGTTGTTGCTCTTTATAGTTGAGAAAATGACCATAAGCGTCCCAAACACACCCGAGAACGACAGCATAATGACATTCAGATCAGCTGATTTAGCAGCGTGAGACATTAAAATACCAATCATGCCAAAACCAAGTTCACCTACAAAGGTACTGACCAAACATATCCAGAAAACATCTTTGCCCGTTCGCACAAAACGAGTCAAATCTGGCGTTAAAACAGCTCCTGTAATAAAGCTACCCATCACCATGGTTATCGCAGTACCCATTGAAATCGCCGGACCGGGAATTGATGAGTTGACTAAATCAGCTAGATTGTTTTTGGCTAATATCTCTACCAGTGCATAGAGCGTACCGATAACAAATAACGGTAAGGCAATATTAGCCGTCAGACTCAAGAATTTAAAGCCGTACATAACTAGTATCGTTAACACAAGCCCAGTAATGACTGACCAAATTTCAAACGTTAAGAGCCCCGTTGTTTGAAAAAGCCCTGTAGCAAAAATTGAATTTTGAATCCCAAACCATCCAATAGTAGATAGGGCAATGACGACACCGATTAAGGACGATCCTAGGTTTCCAAAGCCAGCCCAACGACAGGCTAAACTGGTTGCCAATCCTTCTCTAGCAGCAATATTACCAATCGCCCACCCGACGATCTGTAGTAGTACACTTCCAAAAAATAGAGCACAAACACCCTGCCAAAAAGTAAGACTGTAACCCAGTGTAGTTCCAAGCATAAGAACTGGCAGGCAAGATAAGCAGCCCAACCTTACCACCATAACTTTCCAAGTAGGTAGCTTTCCGTCTGACGGCACGCGTGATAATGAATAATCATCATGAGGTTTTAATTTTTTCATAGCGTGTGTCGCATCTTAATATAGTGCTTAGAAGACTCACTTACAGTGAGTGGTGTTAGATAAATAGCGATCATCTAAGCGAGCTTATAGAGGCCATGTCTAGAGTCAAACTTGCCCATTTTAGCAGACGTCGCATTTTTGAGCGCGTGCTATCGTTAGGCATTTTTAAAACTCCATTATCAGCTAAAAAATAATGTGTTATTCATCACTATAAAAAAGCCATTTACTTTATTCGCTACCGTATACAAGTGACACTATCAATTTGTCTCCACTAGATAAGGTATAATTAATACACGATACTTTATTAGCTTGTCGAAATGATGCCAGCTAATAAATAAATCCCTTTTATTCATTCATCTACAGCTCCTAGACCTTACTTAGACTGATGCGCATTCATGCCCTACCCATTCAACTCATCAACCAGATTGCGGCTGGTGAAGTCGTAGAAAGACCTTCGTCCGTAGTTAAAGAACTTATTGAAAACTGTTTTGATGCGGGTGCAAGCCAAATTACGATAGAAATAGAGCAGGGTGGCGCTAGACTTATAAAAATCAGGGACGATGGCTGTGGAATCGATAAAGAAGACCTGCCCCTAGCCTTATCCAGACATGCCACTAGTAAAATTGCCTCTCTACAAGATTTAGAGCAAGTCGCTAGCATGGGTTTTCGAGGTGAAGCTTTGCCCAGCATTAGTTCCGTTGCAAGACTGACACTCATTTCTCGCACGGCCAATGCTGAATGCGCATGGAGTGTGACCGCTGACGGTTCAGAACAAAATTTTGATCCTCAACCAGATCCGCATCCTCAAGGTACGACCATTGATGTTCGTGATTTATTTTATAATACACCGGCTAGACGTAAATTTTTAAAAGCTGAGAAAACTGAATTTGCGCATATTGAGACCTTAATCAAAAGAATGACACTCAGTCGTTTTGATATTGGTTTTACGCTGTTTCATAACCAAAAAGAAATATTTAATCTAAAGCCCGCAATAAGCCCTTCAGCTCAAGAACAAAGAATCGGTAGCATTTGTGGACCCTCTTTTATTGAAAATTCAGTCAAAATCGAATTTTCAGCATCTGGCTTACATTTGACAGGTTGGGTTGGCTTACCGACCTTTTCTCGTAGCCAACAAGATATGCAATTTTTTTATGTTAACGGCCGGTTAATCAAAGATAAATTAGTGTCTCATGCTGTTAAGCAAGCTTTTCAGGATGTTTTATTCCATGGCCGGCATCCTGTTTTTGTTTTATATTTGACGCTAGACCCTACGCTAGTCGATGTTAATGCACATCCGGCTAAACTGGAAGTTAGGTTTAGAGAAGGGCGATTGGTTCATGACTTTTTGTTCAGCGCACTCTACCGATCACTCGCGGATATAAGACCTGAAAACCGTATTGATCACATTACCGTAACTGACAATCTGGCCTTAGATTCTGCGCACGAAACAGATCCCCGTGCACATTTTAAGTCTATAGGTGCTTATACCCCCCGTCCTCCGCAGCAAAATCTTTTGCCTTTAACAATCGCAGAAGCTATTAGCGGGTATACATCTCTATATTCGTCTGACTTACCCTTACAAAAGCCTGAAAATACTGTTTCAGAACATTCTGACAGCCATCCTTTAGGCTATGCTGTTGCCCATTTACACGCAACATTTATAGTAGCCGAAACACCAAAAGGTATCATTCTGGTTGATACCCATGCAGCCCATGAGCGGATAACTTATGAACGCTTAAAGCAACAATACCAAGAAGGCGGGATTCCCAGCCAACCCTTATTACTACCTATTAAAATCACTGTTAGTTCATCTGAAGCAGACTTGGCAGAGTCAGAAGATTCGTTTTTTTCTTCATTAGGCTTTGAACTTACTCGTTCAGGTCCTGAAACCATAATTTTACGTTCAACGCCGGCATTACTGGGTAATATCGACAAAGAAAAATTGATTCGAGACGTCTTGGCTGATATTTCAGTTAACGGCATTAGCCAACGTATACAAGAGCAGCGTAATCAAGTTTTGGCTACAATGGCTTGTCATGGTTCTGTTCGTGCTCATCGACGTTTAACGCTTGAAGAAATGAATGCATTACTAAGAGATATGGAGAAAACTGAACGAATTGGCCAATGTAATCACGGTAGACCCACGTGGATTGAACTATCGCTTCAAGACCTTGATAAATTTTTTATGCGGGGGCAATAAATGTGTTTAGTTTGTTCAGGTCCTAACAATAAGTATCCCTTCGATCATCAATTGCTATTAGAACATCTAAATAATTTTTAACTATGTCTACCCAATCCCTTCCGCCAGCTATATTTTTAATGGGCCCAACCGCATCAGGTAAATCAGCGCTTGCTATTAAACTTGCTGACAGCATGGGGGGCGAGATTATTAGTGTGGATTCTGCGCTGGTGTTTAGAGGGATGGATATTGGCACGGCCAAACCCACCCTAATTGAAAGATCTCATATTCCTCATCATTTAATTGATATTTTGGACCCAAAAGAATCTTTTTCAACAGGACAGTTTAGATCTAAGGCGCTAAGTCTGATGGAGGATATTTCAAGTCGTGGAAAAACACCCATTTTAGTAGGTGGGACCATGCTTTACTTTTCGACTTTATTTAACGGACTCGCACTATTACCCGAGGCTAACCCACTAATCCGTGCGAAGTTAGATCATGATTTAGAGACCTTAGGTAGAGAAGTATTACATAGCCGTCTTGCTGAGGTTGATCCAGTCGCTGCCGCAAGAATTCATCCCAATGATCCACAACGCGTCCAACGAGCTTTAGAAGTCTATGAAATTAGTGGCCAACCTTTATCATCTTTTTTCAGTTCTTCACAAAACAATGAGTTACCCTACCAGAATATAAAGCTGATTATCGCTCCTACGGATAGAAAGTTATTACACGAGGTTATTGCTCAACGTTTTCATCAAATGCTCGAACAAGGTTTGATCAGTGAAGTCGAAAAACTATACCAACGGGGCGATTTAAACGAGAAGATGCCCGCAATTCGAGCCGTCGGTTATCGACAAATCTGGTCATACCTTCAAGGTGAAGAATCCCTTGGCGGTATGACAGAAAAAGCGATTATTGCCACTAGGCAATTAGCTAAGCGACAATTTACTTGGTTACGTAAAATCAGCGATGCCAAAAATTTTCAGAGCGAACAAAATGATTTAGTTAACGAGGTATTAACCTACATCCAACATACTACTGACTAAATTATAACTGCGTGTTATTTATTGTTTCATTAATAAATTTTCGCTTTAATCTGAGCCGTTAGTCCTCTCTAAAAAAATTAAAAGCAGGCCTTCATTGCAACACCAATATCAGTAGGTGATAAACACACTTCAATGCCTGCATTTTTCAATGCAGCAATCTTACCTTTAGCAGTGCCCTTACCTCCGGTTACAATGGCTCCAGCATGTCCCATCCGTTTATCAGCAGGTGCCGTTTGTCCTGCAATATAAGCCACCACGGGCTTAGTTACATAGGCTTTAATATAGTCTGCAGCATCTTCTTCCTCGCCCCCACCGATTTCTCCTACCATCACTATTCCTTTAGTTTGTTCATCTTCTTGAAAACGACTCAGGACATCTACAAAATTCATCCCATGAATTGGATCGCCTCCTATTCCTACACAGGTACTTTGTCCTAGTCCTTGCTGGGTAGTTTGATGTACCGATTCATACGTTAAAGTACCTGATCGTGAAACAATACCAATCGATCCTGGAAGATGTATTTTTCCAGGCATAATACCTATCTTGCATTCCCCTGGCGTTATTATTCCAGGACAGTTAGGCCCAATCAATAGCGCACCGGTTCCAGCCATGGCTGCTTTTACGCGTAACATTTGTAAAACGGGTATCCCTTCAGTAATACAAACGATGATCTTAATCCCTGCATCTACGGCCTCAAGAATGGCATCAGCGGCATAATAAGGTGGCACATAAATAACACTAGCCGTTGCCCCCGTATTTTTTACGGCATCATCAACCGTATTAAATACGGGCAAGCCCAAATGAATTTCGCCGCCCCGCTCAGGTGTTACCCCTCCTACCAATTGCGTACCATAAGCGAGTGCTTGTTGAGAATGAAACGTACCTTGCTTACCTGTAAAACCTTGGCAAATAACCTTTGTGTTTTTATTAATCAATATACTCATACGGCCTCCGCCAATGCAACAACTTGCTCTGCAGCATGCGCCAAATCATCGGCTGGAAAAATATTAAGACCTGTATTACGCAATAACGCCCTACCTTGCTCTACATTTGTGCCTTCCAAGCGAACGACAACAGGAATGGTCACGTGGATTTGTTCAATTGCGGCAAGAATACCCGCGGCAATAACATCACAATGAACAATACCTCCAAAAATATTAACTAAGACCGCTTTCACGCTATGATCTGACAGGATCAATTTGAATGCTTCACATACTTTTTCTACATTCGTTCCGCCACCCACATCCAAAAAATTTGCAGGCATCCCACCCTTTAACTTTACTAGATCCATTGTAGCCATTGCAAGTCCTGCACCATTAACCATACAACCAATATTACCTTCTAAGGTAATATAATTTAATCCGTATTGTTGCGCATAATTTTCCTTATCATCTTCTTGGCTCGGATCCTTCATTGCCAATATATCAGGATGCAGTGCAATAGCATTATCATCAAAATTTATTTTAGCGTCTAACGCTAATAACTCACCTGCATCGGTTTCAATCAATGGGTTTATTTCAATTTGGCTAGCATCATTTTCAATAAATAATCGATACATACCCTTCATTATTTTTTCTAATGCTTTAACCTGTAAACCTTTTATTTCTAATTCATTAGCAATTTGTCTGCATTGATAAGCCATCAATCCTGTAGACGGGTTTACTTTTACCGTGATTATTCTTTCTGGCGTGTCGAGAGCTACAGCTTCTATATCCATTCCACCAGCAAGTGAAGCAATAAATATTATCTGTTCACTTTCTCTTTCAATTAATATGCTTAGATAGAGTTCTCTTTTTATTGGATATTGTTTTTCTACTAATACAGAATGGATTGGTAAACCTAACCTGTCCGTTTGTTGAGTCACTAATCGCTTACCTAGCATATCTCGACTTCTTTCTAGCACGTCTTTTATATTATCAACAACCTTAACTCCACCTACTTTTCCTCTACCACCTGCATGCACTTGCGCTTTTACCACCCAACCAATACCGCCTAATTCATTGGCAATTTCTTGAGCTTCTTCCGCGGTACTTGTCTTACGACCTTCCGGTATAGGTATTCCATAACTTTCAAATAATTGTTTTGCCTGATACTCATGGATATTCATTTATTACTCCTGACTTTCCGGCAAACCCGGTTCAATTCTTCACTTAGTGTGATTCTATCAATATTACCAACTCATCACTACCTGCAAACTCATATTAACGTCTATAGTGAACGCAATCTCGTGCACAGTAGGAATCTTTTCTATTTTAACCTTGAATTAATACTCATAATGAGCAACTTATTTTTCTTATCGCTCTTTACTTTGGTTCTCTTCATCAAAAAAAAACCCCCGCTACTTAAAAGTAACGGGGGTTTCTCAATTCCTTAACTGATAATCAAACCATCAGTTAATTACTTCATTAGATGAAAGTTGGAATTAATGGAGCGTCAATTGTTACCATTTGACGGTTGCCAGCTGCATCATAGAAGAACAACAAACCAGCAAAACGGCTGTCTGGATCATAGATCAAGTCAGCTAAACGGTAAACTTCCCATGCCGCGTCAGAAGCAGTTACTTGAACTGTTCTTGATTGGCCTGGAGCGATCGCACTGTTATCACTAACAGTCAAACCTTCTTCAGCCAACAAGTCATCAGGATAACCTGTTTCGTCTTGTGCAACAGCAGCATCCAAGAAACGAACACCAGCAGTGTTGAACTCACCTAAACGAATAGGAGAATCACCATTGTTAGTGATAGTCATGGTCATTTGCATTGCACGACCTGGTACACGGTAAGTAGCGTCTTCAATTTTAACTGCAACAGTAGGAACTGGCATTTCAATTGATTTAATACCACGTAACAAACCAGCTTGCAGAGGAGTTGTAATAGGGAACTTCTCGTTGGTGCTAGCCATTGACATAGCAACAATCGCGATAGTACCTACAGCAAAGCCTAATGCAACTTTCTTGTCAGTGCCACTAATTAATGAATCAGCTTTACCAGCTTCAACAGCAATCAAACGTGGAACAAACATTGGTTTACGAGCCCAATAAGCAACCCAAAGAACACCAAGAGCATACCAAGCAGCGTGCCAGAAGTATGTGTTTCCTAAGTTATAGTTCTCTAAGTCAATTGTTTGACCTGTTAAAGTAGTAATTGGATTAACAAAAGATCCCATAGAACCTGTGATTGTTACCCATTTACCTGGACCAATAATTGGACCACCGCCTTTAACGTTCAACATAGTGTGAACGTGCCAGTCACCTGGACGACGAGCTTTCAACAATACTTTAAACTCATAAGTCTCACCAAGTTCTAAAGATACTGAACGTGGAACTAATTGACCACCGATCCAAGATCCTGCACGAATAAATACAGGACCAGGAATACCAATGTTCAAAAATGAGATTTCTGGTTTGTCAACAGTTTCTGGCCATCCAGTAAATACAAAGAATTTACCTGAAATAGTCATAGTATCGTTAACAACAACTTCTTCTTTTGACCAATTCAGGTCAAACCAGTGAATTGTACGCATACGCATGAAAGCGGCTTGCGACTTTTCACCATGTGCAGATGCAGTTGGTGTATAAAACATCGCTGCTGTGATAGTAATCAGCAGTGCGACAAAGGATAATTTAGCAACCTTGTCTTTTAATATTTTCATATATCCTCCTCTATAATAGAGAATCTATTGTTTTTTGAGTATCTATCGGTAAATTAAAATTCATTTTACCGGCAGTCTTTTTTATTTTTCGTTGTAACAAGTTTCTTAAGAAGCTTCTACGAAAGCTGTGCTTCCGAACCATTTTCCAAAGAAGTGCCACAAGAAGTATATTATGATACTCACGAAACCAGAGAAGAACGCTGATACTGGAGCAACGTCTTTACCGAAAGTTCTCAGTGTACCTTTTTCTACCATTCTGATGTACTCAGGAGTACCAGTTCTTACATAGTGGTAACCTTGTAAATCAGCTAAAGTCATCATCATGCCATTGTATTCAACAGGAACATGTAATGGAGCAATAACTGGCCAGTTACCTGGGTAGAATAATAGGCCATAAGCCAATCCACCGATAACAGCTGTTACAGTCATACTTCCTGATAACATCAACACAACGTCAAGAACAATAGCGCCTGGCATTAAGTTAGATGGGAATACGAAGTTTACTGGGAAATAAGTCCAGCCCCAGAAGTTTAAATATCTGTTGACCCACTCACCCAAGAGTAGACCTAAAATACAAACTACAGCGCCGAATGGTAAACGGTAACGCCACCATAAAACTGCTTGAACAGCAGCTGGGAAAGTGATTGAAACGATTGGAGCTACAGTTACCCATAGACGTCTATCTTTCCAGTCAGTCCAGAAATCCCAGTCACCACCAGTTAACATATAGTGAATGTGATAACCACCAAGTACTACGAAGAACAATGTGAACAAAATTAGCCAATCGAACGTGCGTGAAGCTTTTACTGCTTCAGCGCGTGAACGTACAGCTGATTGAGATGCGCTCATTAGCTTACCTCCTAAAGGATTTAAATTATTTTTATTAATGACTATCTTCCATTTTGCTGTTTCGCCTTGAAATAGGGCGAAACAGCGAGGAGATAGTTATTACAGCCAAGACTTAATTTTAAATTAAGCTAAGTCTTTTTTCAGAAGTTTAGCAATTGCTTGAACTTCTATGTTTACAACACCTAAAACACCTAAAGCAGCCCATCCGAAGAATACGAAGCCGTAGTGTAAAGGAGCAACAAACAATTCTTCCATAAACCAGAAAGTGTGACCCCATTCATTCAAGCCAACATTCGGCAAGATCATGAAAGGACCAACTACTGATACTAAATACTGAAGTGACAAACCTTTTTGATAGGTTGGCAATCTAGTTTTAGCATATAGGAAAGCTGCACCACCAGTGATGATGTAGATTGGGTAGCTCAAGTAAAATTCAATGATGTGACTTGGAGTAAAGTCAGTATCACGAACGATAGTTTGATGCCATGTACCATCTTGCTCAGTGAAGTAGCTAGCGCCGTAATAAATAGCCCAAGCATACATTACCAACCAAGTCCAATGTGTGAAGTGTCTTCTCAACTCTTCTCTTGGAGTGATTGACATCACTTTACGGTCACGAGATTTCCATAAGTAGCCCCACAGAATACCTGCAGTAGATACTTCTAGAACGAATTCGATATACAGGAAGTTCATCCAGTAAGTTTCGAACTCTGGTGCGAATGAATCTAGACCAGCTGACCAGCCGTAGACGCCTTCATACCAACGAACCCAAGCATAGAATACGATATATAGCAAAGAGCCAAGTACCATATTTTTTATATTTAACAGCGGTGCTTCCGCAGCATCAGCTTTCACTGATTCAGTTGTAGCTGCCATTTCTACCTCCTAATAGTTAAAAATCCCCAGTTATAATAACCAGGACTCTATAGTATCCTTTTTCCCATTCCAATAAGGATATTCTTCTTATTAAAATGCCACCAAGTCAATTTAGTGAGATATCAGTCTACCAGCTCAAGCAACCTTGTCAAGTCAAAAACATCTTACTATTTTATTTTTATTTCTTTACGTTGCTTAGCCTCAAATTAACCTACTCATAATCGTCTGATTTCTGTTAAAATTTCGCTTTGCTCATGTCAATATTGACCACTATCTTATTAGCTCATTCATATGAAAAAATATCGAAATTTATTATTTATAGCGGGATTTGCAGCTCTACTTTTGAGCCAATATAAGGTTGTTATGCCTTTTATTTATAAAGTTGCAGCATCTGATCTTTTCTTAGTCGACAGTAAAGATCAGGCTAGCCAGCAACCTATTTCTACACCGCTATCTAACATTGCCTTTACCCACTGTAATAATTACATTAAATCCGAACTTGGACCTAATGTAACGCTCGCATTTCCTGAAAAACCCTCAAATGCTTGGACGCTCGGCAATTATCAATATGTTATCAGTGCTGAATTTACGCTTACTGATGAAAAGCCAAGCACAACGACTAAAAAATACGCTTGTCGTATAACTTATAATGATGGCGACGACCAAGAGGGTGTGCTTGATTTTGATAACTGGTCAATTATCGGTGTGTCTGGACTTAAAGACTCTTAATCACTTTTTACCTCGCAACAGCTGCTATTGAATAGCAACTTTAAAACTATTCTCTACTATCGGTATTGTGTTTAATACTTTATCGATAGTATCCAGCTCTATTTCCTTAATATTTCACTACTTCAATTATTTCTGTACTCAATCATTACTGCTTTAATCTCTTTGCTCAGCACGTTAGCGCTCGCTAATCCCATCGATCATCCCTAACCTGCACTTTACCATCTAAGATGCGTACCGGAAAACAACTCACGCCTTCATAGGCTGGCGGCGCCTTAACCGCGCCTGTTTTAATGCAGAATCGAGCGCCATGACGCGGACAAACAATCTCATCACCCTCCAAGTGACCGCTCGCAATTTCCCCTCCATCATGCGAACAAACATCCTCAATTGCATAATATTGGCCTTCTATCTTAAATACGGCGACATCAACGCCATCAACATCAATTACAATATTTTCACCCTCACTTAACGCCGTCTCAGTGATTACATTTATCCAATCTGACATTTTCTACCCTTTAAAATAGACATCATAACGTAACAGTTTTCCCTGATAACTTTCATTGGGCTTTCCTCCCAGCGGTTCCGCATAATCAGGGCTTTTTACGACAACTCGCTTTCCAGCCACTTTTAGTGCGACAGCAAAAAGCGCCTCTTTATCCTGATCATCACCCAATAAATCTCGCAAAATCACCATTGATTTCTTTGCTAGAGCCGATTTTTTACGTTTAGGGGGAAACATGGGATCGAGGTAAATACAATCAGGCTGAGTTGGTAGTAGCTCAAGATACTCAATTGCGTTAGCGTTTATTAATTGCGGAGGCTGAAGATTTAGCTTTTGCATCAACTCCTGCAAAGCAAGACGATTAAAACCATCTAACAACAATTCTGCCATCACAGGAGAGCGCTCTATGCAAAGCAACTCATAGCCCATTCGAAAAATATGTAAGCTGTCTTGCCCCCAACCTGTAGTGGCATCGACTACGGATCTGGTTTTTCGTCCGAGCGCATGAGCCAACGGACCTTGCTTAGGAGCTGGCCACGATCGTTGCTCACCATTACGGGGCTCTATCTCAACCAGTAAGCCACCTTTTCTTAGTAACTCTTTATCTAACAGTTTTAAGCATCCATCTCGCCACGTTAAATAGAAGCTTTCTGAATCGTTCTCTTTAATGCCTAGATGCAGAGGCACCCCTAGCCTTTCAGAAAGCGCCTGAAATAGCTCAATATCACCTTCCTCTTGATAGAGTACCGCTAGTTTTCCAGTGTATTTTTGCACTAACACCTTACCGAATAAATCTTATTCTGTAGAAATTGCCTGCTGTTCATTTTTCAACGCTGCATCCAATGTGTGCCATGCTAAAGTTGCACACTTAACTCGCGCAGGATATTCACGCACACCTGCTAGCACGGCTAATTTGCCAATCGTTTCAAGGTTAAAGCTATTATCTTTACCCGTTGTCATTTCATGAAACTTTTTAAATAAAACTTCAGCTTCTTGCTCTGTTTTGCCTTTTACAATCTCCGTCATTAAGGAAACTGATGCTGTGGAAATGGCGCATCCTGAACCTTGAAAGCTAGCATCACTGATTACATTGCCTGCCATTTTTAAATATAACGTCAGCCGATCTCCGCACAGGGGATTAAATCCTTCTACCGTCCTATCTGCATCTTCTATAATTCGAAAATTGCGTGGATTGCGATTATGATCAAATATAACCTCTTGATAAAGGTCGCGTAAATCATCAAACATTAGCCAAATACCTCAATCAAAGATTCTATCCCCTTCATTAATACATCAATTTCTTCTTTGGTGTTATACATCGCAAAAGAAGCTCTTGCCGTGGCCGGGACTTTATAAAAATCCATTACTGGCATCGCACAGTGATGCCCTGCTCTTATAGCAATCCCTAAGCTATCGAGCATTGTACCAATATCATGCGGATGAATTTTATCCAACACAAAAGACAAGATAGCACCTTTATGTTCAGCTTCACCAATAATCCGAAGCCCTTTAATCTGTTTTGCTTTTATTGTGGCATATTCCAACAACTCTGCTTCATAAGCAGCAATATTTTCCATGCCTATTTTACTGAGATAATCAATTGCTGTGCCTAAAGCAATAACATCAGCAATATTTGGCGTGCCTGCCTCAAACTTATAAGGCAAAACATTATATTCAGTTTCTTCAAAAGTGACTTTACGGATCATATCACCGCCCCCTTGATAAGGCGGCATCGCTTCTAATAAAGCTTGCTTACCATAAAGCACACCCACACCGGTTGGCGCATAAAGTTTATGTCCTGAAAACACATAAAAATCACAATCCAAATCTTGCATATCCACGGTCATGTGCGGAATAGCTTGGGCACCATCGAGCAAAACTGGAATTCCTTTTTTATGTGCTACCGCAATAATCTTTTTGACAGGATTAATTGTCCCCAAGGCATTGGACATATGCACAACTGAAATTAATTTGGTCTTATCATTAATAAGTTTTTCGAACTCTTC
>CAMDWT010000019.1 GCA_945877505.1 Crenothrix polyspora | reverse complement strand
ATCTGCAAGCTCAGCGAATTCTCATGCCGGTATTAAATATTGGTTTACCTGATAGTTTTATCGAACAAGGTACACGCGAAGAGTTACTGGCTATTTGTGGCTTGGATGTCCAAAGCATTAGCGCCAAAATTGAAGCATTTTGTGGCTGAGGCTGCCGCAAACTATCTTAAAAGATAAATAAAATATTAGGTTGATAGACCGTTAAGTTATTTTTAATGGGTATCAACCTGAATTTGTTAGGTCATTAGGACCTAGTAAAGCGGCTTATTTCGAGATCTACTGGGTCAGTTTTAGGTATTTTTGATAAAGAGAATCAGGGTCTTCAACATGTTTTGGATCTTTATCGATACAATCGACAGGACAAACTTCAATACATTGCGGCAAGCCATGATGGCCTACACATTCTGTGCATAAGTCAGGGTCTATAATATAAATATCTTCACCTTGTGATATAGCAGCATTTGGACATTCTGGTTCGCAAACGTCACAATTGATACACTCTTCATTAATGATTAGCGCCATTTTAAATCCTAGTTAAATTTTTTTATTAATCGCTGATTAACTTCGTTTGGGACAAAGCACGAAACATCGCCTTTTAATTGTGCAATTTCCCTAATCATCGTTGAAGAAATAAACTCATATTGTTCAGCGGGGGTCAGAAACATGGTTTCTAGTTGGGGTGCAAGACGACGATTCATGCCGGCTAGTTGAAATTCATATTCGAAGTCAGAAACCGCCCGTAACCCCCTTAAAATGACAGTTGCACCTTGCTGTTTGGCGCAATCAACTAAGAGATTATCGAAGCCAATGACCTCAACATTAGTAAAATCAGGTGTGACTGACTTTACCAGTTCTACTCGTTCATCAAGAGAAAATAAGGGCGTTTTACCTCGGTTGACGGCTATAGCCACAATAACTTTAGTGTAAAGTTTTGATGCTCTAGCAATGATATCTAAATGTCCATTAGTAATTGGGTCAAACGTACCTGGATAAATTGCGATAATTTGCATAGTCTATTGAGTTAAAAAATTCGTTAATTTTATACTATGGCCTTGCTTTAAGAAACCTCTTTAGTAAATATTGAAGGTTTAAGTTAAGTTCTTTGTTTTAATACGCCCTCTCAAATAAATTATCTAGTTGAGCCACCATAGCTAGATAACTTTTAAATTGTCCTTGCCACTAAAGTACGAATGAAAGGTATAATCAAACCCCTTATTTACAGCTAGTTTTATTTATTACTTATGAATATTTTTTCTCTAAATCATGCTAGTTTTATCGTTGCAGATGTTAGCTTATCGCTGACTTTTTATTGTGACGTTTTGGGCTTACAGGCAGTTGAAAGGCCCGATTTAGGTTTTCCAGGTGCATGGTTGCAATTGGGCACTCAGCAAATTCACTTATTGGAACTCCACAATCCAGATCCAATAAGTGGGCGACCACAACATGGCGGTCGTGATCGACACATCGCCCTAAATGCATTGGCTTTGGGTCCTATTCAGGACGCTTTAAATAAAGCGGGTATTGTTTACACCATGAGCATCTCAGGCCGTAGAGCGCTATTCTGTCGAGATTTTGATGGCAATACGGTTGAAATTATTGAGCAAGTGCCCGTTGTTTAAAAAAGCAAAAATGACCGACTTAAATTGATCTTGCTAATCGATGTAGTGCTTCACTGCCATGATTAAAAACAGGCCAACCATCACCGGTTAAAATGGCTTTAATGCCGGGAAAATCAGCAATCCGTTTAACGGATTGAGCGGCCTTGTGATGGTCGATTAGTTTAGCTTTAGGTAGCATGCATAATTCACCGCCTATATGACAACGAATGAGGTCGCCCGTAATGAGGGTCGTATGTTCCAGTAATAAGGCGAGCTCTCCTGAAGTTTTAGAGCCTTCAAGTTGATAAGCCACTAGCCCGGGAACAATCTCTTCGTTATCATGTAGCCAACGATCACACGTAATTGGAAACGTATCATTTTCACAGGAGGGGCCAAAAATCTGGGCACCTGTCGTGTGGGCGATATGTTCAGCATCACGGCAATGATCACTGTTGGTGATGATGATGTAATGGACGCCACCTAATAGTTGCAGATGGCTGTGATCATGTTCTGACATGGGTAAGGGGTCAATGATAATGTTTCCAGCATCACGCACCCAAAGTACACTATGAAAATCTAGGTTGCGATCGGTATTAAATTCTGACCAACCAAATAAATCACTTCTATGTAATTGTTTCATTCTAAAATATCCTAGATTATAAAGTTACTTTGTAGGCTTGTTAGGTGTTTAGCTTATCTCAACATAACGTGTATTTTAAAAAGACTTTTGTCTGTGTTCAATATTGGCTAAAAACTGGCGCTTTGTTTTATCATCAACCCGAGCCCAAGATGTTATTTCGTCAATAGAGCGAAAGCAACCGATACAAATATGGTTAGCATTCAGCGAGCATTGGCTGATACAAGGTGACGAGACAGGTGGCTCAGAAAGTTTCATTTTAGCAGTAAGTCTAATTTTTTTTGTTGATCTAGCGCATATAAGTCATCATAACCACCCACATGGAAGTCTCCAATAAAGATCTGTGGCACTGTGCGCCGCTTCGTTTTAAGAATCATTTCATTTCTCATGCCGGCATTAGTATCAACATTTATTTCAGTATAAGACGCGCCTTTTTTATCAAGTAAGCGTTTAGCCATGATGCAGTAGGGACAAATATTCGTTGTGTAGATCAGTATCTCAGGCATGATTTATTGATGTTTGTTACCATATAAGACTATGTAGTCTAAAGGTGCAAAGTATAAGGTACAAGGTTCAATGTGAAAATAGACAATCTATTTTATTTTTAACCTAATGCTGAAGGCTTTTTGCTTTGTAAATTTTTAATTTTTGAGAGAATAAACCATGAGTGATTTACCTGTTAATTTAAAGTATGCATCGTCGCATGAATGGGCTCGCCTTGAAGACGATAATATTATTCGTGTCGGTATAACCGAATTTGCTCAAGAACAATTAGGCGATTTAGTTTATGTAGGGTTGCCAGAAATTGGCCTTAAAGTAGCCGCTCAAGAACAATGCGCAGTGGTTGAGTCGGTTAAAACAGCATCAGACTTGTTCAGTCCCGTTTCTGGTGAAATTGTCGCCACCAATCTTCTTTTGTCCGATGAACCTGAGCTCATAAATGATGATCCTTATGGTGCTTGGATATTTTGTGTTAAAGCCACAGATTTATCAGGATTAGAGCAACTTATGAGTGCTGATAGCTATCAAGAATTGATAGACGATTAATAGCAACTAATACTATTTTTAGATTTAACTATAGATAACAGGTAATTAATAAAGTAAATGGCAAATCAAAATGCAAAAGGTTTTAAGCGCTTAATCAATGCGTGTTTTTTTTCAGTCGCTGGATTCAAGGCAACCTGGAAACACGAAGAAGCTTTTAGGCAAGAGGTCATTCTTTTGGTGATTTCAACGCCTATTGCTATTTGGTTAGGGGGAAGTGCTATTGAAAAAGTATTGCTGATCGGTAGTGTGGTTTTGGTTCTATTGGTTGAGTTATTAAATTCAGCGATTGAAGCAGTGGTTGATCGAGTGGGTTTAGAGCATCATGAATTATCGGGTAGAGCAAAAGATATTGGTTCTGCAGCCGTGATGATGTCTTTAGCTTGGGTTGCTGTAACCTGGGCATTAATTTTATTATAAAGAGGGTAAAAGATGAGTGCATTAATATGCGGATCAATGGCTTATGACACCATTATGGTTTTTCATGATAAATTTAAAAATCATATATTGCCCGAAAAAGTACATATTTTGAATGTATCCTTTCTAGTTCCCGTCATGCGTCGTGAGTATGGGGGTTGTGCGGGAAATATTGCCTATAATTTGAATATGTTAGGTGAAGAAGCTTTGACAATGGCGGTCGTCGGTCATGATTTTGAAGCGTATAGTCAATGGCTAAATCAGAATAGTATTTCCAGTGAGTTTATTCAGATATTAGATAATCATTACACGGGCCAAGCCTATATTACGACTGACGAAGACGGTAATCAGATTACTGCGTTTCATCCTGGGGCCATGAGCTTTTCACATTTAAATTCAATTCCAACCGATAGGGATATTAGCATTGGTATTGTGTCTCCCGATGGCAAAGAAGGTATGCAATTACATGCCGAGCAGTTTGTTGAATTAGGGATCCCTTTTGTGTTTGATCCAGGTCAAGGTATGCCCATGTTCAATGGGGCAGAATTATTGACTTTTATTGATCAAGCAACATGGATCACCTTAAATGATTATGAATCTGAGTTAATGCAAGAGCGCACAGGTTTATCTTTAGAGCAAATAGCGGAAAGGGTTGAAGCTTTAGTTGTGACATTGGGTGGTCAAGGATCGACTATCTATACTAAAGGCCAGTGTATAAGCATTCCCGTTGCAAAGCCTAAAGTGTTACTTGATCCTACCGGTTGTGGTGATGCCTATCGAGCAGGCTTACTTTATGGTTTGATGAATGAATATGATTGGGAAACGACAGGAAGAATCGCTTCTTTAATGGGCGCTATCAAAATAGAGCATAACGGTACCCAGAATCACTCTATAAATATGGCTGATTTTAAACAGCGATATCATGAAAATTTTGCTACTTCATTTTAAACTTCTGAGCTTTACATGTTAAAAAACACTCAACAATTATTAGACCTCATGTCTCGCTTACGTAGACCTGAGGATGGTTGTGCGTGGGATATCAAGCAAGATTTTACAAGTTTGATTCCTTATCTTATTGAAGAAGCTTACGAAGTTGTTGATGCCATTGAGCGTAATGATTTGGATGATTTACGTTCAGAGTTAGGTGATCTGTTACTGCAGGTGGTTTTTCACTCTCAAATTGCTCAAGAACGAGGACTATTTAATTTTGAAGAGGTCTCTGCAGGGATATGTGACAAATTGGTGCGTAGGCATCCGCATGTTTTTTCAGATGCCGTCTTCAATACGGATGCAGAACGGCATAAGGCATGGGAACAAGCTAAGGCGATAGAGCGACAAGAGAAAGGTAAAGCATCCCCGCAAACTAGTGTTTTATCAGGCGTTGCTGGTAATCTTCCCGCCCTAATGGAGTGTGAGAAAATTCAAGATCGTGCGGCTCAGCATGGCTTTGATTGGCCAGATTTGCCCCCTGTTTTTGCTAAAGTACTTGAAGAGTTAGATGAAGTAAAAGAAGCGTGGGAATCAGGTGATCAAGCACACATACAAGAAGAAATTGGTGACTTATTGTTGGTTGCCGTCAACTTAGCTAGGCATTTAAAGGTAAATCCAGAAATTGCACTGAAAGAAAGTACTAAAAAGTTCACCAAGCGATTTAATTATATTGAACAACAAGTTGCCGCTTCTGGTCGAGAATTGAAAGAGTGTGAGTTGATGGAATTGGATGCTTTTTGGCATGAGGCAAAAGTCTATTTTAAAGGCATGCCTACCTCAAGGTAGAATAAAAAATACAGTCGTCGACTAAAGTAACTTGGGTATAAGGCTTTAGTAGATAAAGATAGTAATTTAAAGGGGCTTATGAGTGTTTAGCAATAATGAGTAATGAATATAATGCGGCCGCAATAGAAGTACTAAGCGGATTAGAGCCTGTAAGAAAGCGTCCTGGTATGTACACGGATACCACTCGACCCAATCATCTTGTTCAAGAGGTTGTTGATAATAGTGTCGATGAGGCTATGGCTGGGTTTGCCAAGACGATCGATGTGGTTATCTACAAGGATGGTTCAGTTCTAGTGAGTGACGATGGTCGTGGTATGCCAGTAGATATTCACCCTGAGCAAGGCATTCCTGGGGTCGAAGTTATTCTTACTCAGTTACATGCAGGAGGCAAGTTTTCTAATAAAAACTATCAATTTTCCGGCGGTTTGCATGGTGTGGGTGTCTCAGTTGTTAATGCGTTATCTGCCAAACTAGATATTGAAGTTAAGCGTAATGGTAAGATTTATGCCATGAGTTATGCGGATGGTGAAAAGCAAACTGAACTAACCGAAACGGGATCAGTCGGTCGAAACAACACGGGAACGTCGGTTAGGTTTTGGCCTAATGAAAAATATTTTGATTCTAGCAAGATATCAATCACTAAGCTTAAGCATGTCCTACGAGCAAAAGCGGTCTTGTGTCCAGGGTTACAAATAAGTTTAAAGGATGAGCAAAGTAACGAAGACTATCTGTGGTGTTATCAAGATGGTCTTAAAGAGTATTTATTGGATCGAATTGGCGATATTGAGTTTTTTCCAGAACAGCCCTTCATGGGCAATATGGCCGCAAATCATGAGGCCGTAGAGTGGGGTATTGTGTGGGCATTAGAAAATCCACCTGAAATACTTAATGAAAGTTATGTCAACTTGGTACCTACCGCGCAAGGTGGAACGCATGTTAACGGGTTGCGAGCGGGCTTAACTGAAGCCATGCGTGAGTTTTGTGATATTAGGAGTATTTTGCCGCGTGGTATTAAAGTGGCTCCTGAAGACGTTTGGGAAAATTGCCATTTTGTGCTGTCGGTTAAGCTAGAAGATCCACAGTTTTCGGGTCAAACCAAAGAAAGATTAAGCTCAAGAGAATGCGTTGCTTTTGTTTCAGGTGTTGCGAAAGATGGTTTCAGTCTTTGGTTGAACCAAAATCCAGCAGAAGGCGAAAAAATTGCTGAAATTATTATTTCTAGTGCACAGAAGCGATTGCGTTCTAGTAAAAAAATTATTCGTAAAAGAATCACGTCAGGACCGGCATTGCCAGGTAAGTTGGCCGATTGTTCGGCGCAAGATATAGCCAGAACAGAATTGTTTTTAGTCGAAGGTGATTCTGCGGGTGGTTCAGCTAAGCAAGCCCGTGAGCGTGATTTTCAGGCCATTATGCCACTACGGGGTAAGATTCTTAATACCTGGGAAGTAGAGTCTAGCCAAGTGATGGCATCACAAGAGGTGCATGATATTGCTGTGGCGTTAGGCATTGAACCAGGGTCTAGCGATTTACAGCATTTACGTTATGGTAAAGTTTGTATTTTGGCCGATGCGGATTCAGACGGAAATCATATTGCCACGTTAATCTGTGCTTTATTTTATCAGCATTTCAATGCGTTGGTTAAGGAAGGGCATGTGTTTGTAGCCATGCCGCCGCTTTATCGTATTGATGTAGGCAAACGCGTTTTTTATGCGCTTGATGAAGCAGAGCGTCAAGGCGTTTTAGATAGAATTAAAGCTGAAAAGTTGAAAGGCCAAATCAATGTCCAGCGGTTTAAAGGCTTAGGTGAAATGAACCCAAGTCAGTTACGAGAAACGACGATGAATCCAGATACTCGACGACTGGTGCAACTAACCATAGAAGAAGATGACGACACGACTGGAAAGCTTGATTTACTTTTGGCTAAAAAACGCTCTTCAGATAGAAAAATTTGGTTGGAAACTAAAGGAAATTTAGCAGATATAGCGTAAAACGACGGTAATTTAACTATGCATGACCAAGAAGGCGTTATAAAGTATCAGTTAGAGCATGTTCATAAGTCGATTAATATTCCTTTTGGATTTAATGAACTCAGTGCTTGGAGGGCGATAATTTACCGTCTTGGCCTTATTGGGCAAGTGGAACATCGCTATGATAATTTAGGGTTTGGTAATATTAGTCAGCGGCTTAATGCTCATAGTCAGCAATTTATAATAAGCGGCACTCAAACAGGCCATCTTGAGTATTTGCAGGCAGAGCATTATGCGCTAGTAGAGCGAGCCGAACCCCATGATAATTACCTGAAATCTTCTGGGCTTTTTAAGCCGTCTTCTGAGTCGTTAACACACGCAAGTATTTATACACTTAACAGTAAGGTTCAGTCTGTTATTCACGTACATAGTCCAGAAATATGGCGGCACACTATGGCCCTTAACGTGCCTCATATTTCCGCCAAGATACCCTACGGAACGGTTGATATGGCCGTAGCAGTCGAGCACTTATTTCAGACAGGTCACTTAGATAACATCGCCTTATTCACAATGCTGGGGCATGAAGATGGCGTTGTTGCTTTTGGTGGTAATTTACAGGAAGCCGCTGAAGAATTAATAAAATATTTGGCTTTAGCTATTTGTTTCGAGTTACCAAAAAATCTCTAAATGCTTAGAAGCGTCTCTGGAATATTTGATTTTGTATGGGTAAAGTTAGCCAATCATCCTATTTAAGTATGGCAACTTAAATAGGGGTGAGTAAATAGATTTAAATAACGTCACTATTATATTGTTAGACGACTAAAAACGGCATTGAGAAAACATCGATTTTGTGGTGTAATGCCAACGTTTTATGTCTTAATGCGCCTCTTATGTTTATAAGGGGATGAGTTCGCCGCAACTTGTTTGGAGAGTAGGCTTATTAACTATGCGATTTACTATTAAAAACGGTTTAGACCTACCTATAACGGGTGGTCCTAGACAAATTATTGAGGATGGCAATAAAGTTACAACCGTTGCGATTCTGGGGATGGATTATGTAGGCATGAAGCCTACCATGATGGTTAATGAGGGGGATACGGTCAAATTAGGTCAGGTACTTTTCACTGACAAGAAAAATCCAGGATGTGTTTTTACTTCGCCCGGTGCTGGTGTTGTTAAAGCGATTAATCGTGGTGCTAAACGAATATTACAATCAGTTGTTATTGAATTAAAAGGCTCTGGGCAAATTACTTTTGAAAAGTACAATGCAAACGAGTTGGTGAATCTAACGACTGAACAAGTCAAAGAAAATCTTTTGGCTTCGGGTTTGTGGACAACGATAAGAACACGCCCTTACGGTAAAACCCCAACGGTAGAAAGTAAGCCTAGTTCTATTTTTGTGACGGCTATGGATACCAGACCTTTAGCGGCGGATCCCGTTGTAATCATTAATGATCGTGCTAAAGATTTTGCAAATGGTTTGGCGGTTATCAGTAAGCTCACAGACGGTAAAACCTATGTCTGTAAAGCGGCTAATGCAGATATTAAAGCCAGTGATGTTGCTACCGTTGCCGAGTTTTCAGGCCCACATCCAGCAGGATTGCCTAGTACACATATACATTTTATTGATGCAGTCAGTATTAGTAAGTCTGCTTGGTATTTGGATTATCAGGCTGTGCTAGCGATAGGCGCCTTATTTACAACAGGTAAATTAAATGTTGAAAGAGTCATATCTTTAGCGGGCCCTACGGTAATAAATCCAAGATTAATTCGTACCCGTGTTGGTGCTAATACTGATGATTTAGTGGCGGGTGAGTTGCAAGATGACGTCGAAAGTCGCGTAATTTCAGGTTCTGTATTACACGGACACACAGCGAGTCATTGGTCCGCCTACTTAGGTTGTTACAGTAATCAGATTTCTGTATTACAAGAAGGACGTGCTCGTGAATTGTTTGGCTGGATTGTACCGGGTAAAGACAAGTATTCTGCACTCAATGTTTATACCTCGAGTGTCGATCGTAAAGATAACCGTCTATTTCCATTAACAACGGATAAAAATGGCAGTAACAGAGCTATTGTTCCTGTGGGTATTTATGAAACAGTAATGCCTATGGATATTTTAGCAACCCCGTTACTAAAAGCATTGGTTATTGGCGATTCAGATCAAGCTCAATTGTTAGGTTGTTTAGAACTTGATGAAGAAGATGTCTCTTTATTTACGTTTGTGGATCCAGGTAAACATGACTTTGGTCCTGTGCTGAGAGCGAATTTAATTAAAATCGAGAAGGAAGGATAATGTCGGCTAGAGAAATTTTAGATAGCATAGAGCCGCATTTTACAAAAGGTGGTCGGTTTGCAAAGTATTACGGTCTCTATGAGATGGTTGATACTTTCATTTATACGCCATCTGATGTAACGCGCGGTACTACTCATGTTCGCGATGGTAATGACCTGAAACGAACCATGACTTTTGTAGTTATAGCAACCCTGTTTTGTGTGTTGATGGCTATGTATAACACAGGTTATCAAGCTAACTTAGCAATGGAAACAATGGGGCTTGAGAAAATAGCTAACTGGCGCAGTATCCCGATGACGATATTTGGGTACAGCACCATGAACCCATTTTCAAATCTGGCTCACGGCGCTTTGTACTTCCTACCTATATACATTACAACGCTAGCGATTGGCGGTATTTGGGAAGTCTTGTTTGCTACCGTGCGTGGCCATGAAGTGAATGAAGGCTTTTTGGTTTCTTCCATGTTATATGCCTTGATAATGCCACCTGACATGCCTTTATGGCAAGTCGCCTTAGGTATTTCTTTTGGTATTGTGATTGGTAAAGAAGTATTCGGTGGAACGGGTAAAAACTTTTTGAATCCAGCGCTAACCGGACGAGCATTTTTATATTTTGCTTATCCAGCGTCTATGACGGGTGATTCAATATGGGTTGCAGTTGATGGTTACACAAGAGCAACGCCTTTAGGTATAGCTGCAAATGGTGGGTTAGATGCCGTTTATGCCGCTGATTACAGTTGGATGCAAACATTCTTCGGTTTTGAACCAGGTTGTTTGGGTGAGACATCTACGCTGGCTATCTTAATCGGTGCCGCGTTCTTGTTGTATACCCGTGTGGCTTCTTATCGAATTATGGGCGGTGTATTTGCAGGTATGGTTGTTATTGCAACGCTGTTTAATTTTATTGGTAGTGATACCAACCCTATGTTTGCTTTTCCATGGTATTGGCATTTGACCGTTGGTGGTTTTGCTTTTGGTATGGTTTATATGGCAACTGATCCAGTCAGTGCGGCCATGACTAACACCGGTCGTTGGGTGTTTGGAGCTTTAGTTGGGGGTATGACCGTACTCATCAGAGTCGTTAATCCGGCGTTTCCAGAAGGTATTATGCTGGCAATTCTATTTTCAAACATGTTTGCGCCAACGATTGATTACTTTGTCATTCAGGCCAATATTAGAAGAAGGATGAAACGTCATGCCTAAGAATAAAGTGCCATGTAAACACATGGAAAAATGGTGTGCTGTTCTTGAAAAAAATGAGCAGTATCAGAAATTTATAATCTATAAAGATAAAGTACTCGCTTTAGGTAATGATAGTTTAGAGAAAACGATTGCTATTGCTGTTGCACTTTGTTTGGTTTGTGCGGTTTTGGTTTCATTTGCAGCGGTTGCTTTAAAGCCTCTACAAATTGATAACAAAGCAGCCGACATGAAGAAGAATATTCTTGATGTTGCGGGTTTGTTGGAAGAAGGTGCTGATATTAATACGGCATTTTCTGAAAAAATTGAAGCAAAAATTGTTGATCTTGAAACGGGCGATTATGTAGAAAATATTAATGCCGATGAATTTGATCAACGTAAAGCGGCTAAAGATCCTGCGCAAAGCGTTGCCATTCCTAAAGAAAAAGATATTGCTCATATTAGGGTAAAAGCTAAATATGCAAAGGTCTTTTTAGTGAAAGAAGCGGGCGTGACTAAATCAATCATTTTACCGATGCACGGTTATGGTTTATGGTCGACCTTATATGGCTTTCTATCTTTAGACGCAGATGGTCAAACGGTACAAAGTATCAATTTTTATGATCAAGCTGAAACACCGGGCTTAGGTGGTGAAGTTGTTAATCCTAATTGGCGTGCCCTGTGGAAAGGTAAGAAAGTCTATGCGGAGTCTGATCAACCTTCACTTGAGAAAGGTTTGATTACGGAAGCTGATATTGGCGAACCTGCATTGAGTTTAATAAAAGGCGTGGTCGATAATACTAAGCCAAGTGCTCAATACCAAGTTGATGGCCTTGCAGGGGCAACCTTAACCAGTACTGGCGTCACTAATCTGGTTAGATATTGGATGAGTAACGAAGGTTTTGCACCGTATTTGAAAAAAGTAAGAACGGTTAAAGGAGTTAAATCATGAGCGCAATTTTGAATGATGAAACAAAAAAAGTATTAACAGCTCCATTAGTTAATGACAATCCTATTACTTTACAAGTATTAGGTATTTGTTCTGCATTAGCGGTCACATCACAAATGTCGACCTCGTTAATTATGGCATTGGCTTTAACCTTGGTAACGGCCTTTTCAAGTGCTGCAATTAGTGCGATTAGAAACCATATTCCAAGCAGCATCCGGATTATTGTGCAAATGACCATTATTGCCTCATTAGTTATTGTGGTTGATCAGATACTTAAAGCGTTTGCCTATGATGTTAGTAAACAGTTATCTGTATTTGTTGGATTGATTATCACTAACTGTATCGTAATGGGACGTGCTGAAGGCTACGCGATGAAAAATCCGCCTTTAGAAAGCTTCATGGATGGTATAGGTAATGGTTTAGGCTATAGCTTGATTTTGATTATTGTTGCTTTTTTCAGAGAAACGTTAGGTTCTGGTAAGTTACTAGGCATTGAAGTTTTCAAATTGACTAAAGACGGTGGTTGGTATGATCCAAATGGCTTGATGTTATTGCCACCGAGTGCTTTCTTTATTATTGGTTTGATTATCTGGGCTGTCCGTCAATGGAAACCTGGCCAAGCTGAAAAAGTAGAGTTTAAGATTATGTCGATTGCTCATGGTGAAGGAGGGCATCACTAATGGAAGCTTATATCAGTTTATTTGTAAAGGCTGTCTTTATTGAAAATCTTGCACTCTCTTTCTTTTTAGGGATGTGTACTTTTATTGCGGTATCCAAAAAGATTTCTACCGCAATGGGTTTAGGTATTGCAGTCATGGTGGTGCAGGCGATTACTGTACCGGCTAATAATATTGTTTACCATGCCTTGTTAAAAGAAGATGCATTATCTTGGATAGGCATAAAAGGTGTTGATTTAAGCTTTTTAGCACTATTAAGTTGTATCGGGATGATCGCCGCATTAGTACAAATTCTTGAAATGATTTTAGATAAATTTTTTCCTGCTTTGTATCATGCTTTAGGCGTGTTTCTTCCATTAATCACTGTAAACTGCGCGATTCTTGGTGGTAGTTTATTTATGATTGAACGTGATTATAATTTCGGAGAAAGTGTCACTTACGGTGTAGGCAGTGGTTTAGGCTGGGCATTGGCCATTACTGTTATGGCGGGTGTGCGCGAAAAACTTAAATACAGTGATATACCTGCCGGCTTACAAGGTTTGGGTATTACTTTTATTACTGCGGGTCTGATGTCGCTTGGCTTCATGGCTTTCTCTGGAATCCAACTTTAAGAAGGTAGTGTAATGCTGGAAATTCTATTAGGGATCATAATTTTCACGGCTTTTGTTATAGCATTGGTATTTGTCATTATCGGTGCTAAAAGCAAATTGGTC
The DNA here is from genome assembly GCA_945877505.1 of Crenothrix polyspora. Taxonomy (GTDB): domain Bacteria; phylum Pseudomonadota; class Gammaproteobacteria; order Methylococcales; family Methylomonadaceae; genus Methylobacter_C; species Methylobacter_C polyspora_A. Next base: position 24,611 of record CAMDWT010000019.1, on the reverse strand, counting down.
GCAGAAGGAGATGTTGAGATCCTGATCAATGATGAAAAGAAAATTCATGTGCCTGTTGGTTCAAAACTATTAACAGCGCTGGCTGATAATGGTTTATTCGTTTCATCAGCTTGTGGTGGTGGCGGTACTTGTGCACAGTGTAAAGTTAAAGTGCATTCAGGTGGTGGAGAAATCTTACCGACTGAATTGACGCATATTACTAAACGTGAAGCGGCGCACGGTGAGCGCTTAGCTTGTCAGGTATCAGTAAAACATAATATGAGTATTGAAGTCGAAGATGATGTATTCGGCGTCAAGAAATGGGAATGTACCGTTAAATCAAATAATAACGTGGCCACTTTCATTAAAGAACTGGTTTTACAATTACCTAAAGGCGAAGAAATTAATTACCGAGCGGGCGGCTATATTCAAATTGAATGTCCTGCTCATATCGCTAAATATGCTGATTTCGCCGTTGAAGAAAAATTCCGTGATGATTGGGATAAGTTCAATCTATGGCGTTATGTTTCTGAGGTCAAAGAGCCGGCTTTACGTGCTTATTCAATGGCAAGTTATCCCGAAGAAAAAGAAATTATGCTGAATGTGCGTATCGCGACACCTCCACCGGGTGCTCCAGATAGCGTTCCACCAGGTATTATGTCTTCTTATATCTTTGACTTAAAACCAGGTGATAAATGTATTATCTCAGGTCCTTATGGTGAGTTTTATGCCAGAGATACTGAAGCGGAAATGGTCTTTGTTGGCGGTGGTGCAGGTATGGCCCCTATGCGTTCACATATTTTCGACCTCTTACGTCGATTAAAATCTAAACGTAAAATCACTTTCTGGTATGGCGCACGTAGTAAGCGTGAAATGTTCTATGTTGAAGATTTTGACATGCTTGCCAGAGAAAATGAAAATTTTGAATGGCATGTTGCTTTATCAGATCCGTTAGCAGATGATAATTGGGATGGTTATAAAGGCTTTATTCATAATATTCTTTATGAAGAGTTTATTAAAAAACATCCTGCGCCAGAAGATTGTGAGTTCTATATGTGTGGACCTCCAATCATGAACACCTCTGTTATTAATATGTTATTGGATAATGGCGTAGAGCCAGAAAATATCATGTTAGATGACTTTGGTGGCTAACGTTTGAACAAGACCCTTTGAATTCTTAGGATGTAAAGGGTCAGAAAAGAAAAAAACGAGGTTTGGCTAGGTCAATTCCTCGTTTTTTTTATTATGGGATCTGATGTTACGTAACGTCGATTCATACTGGTTTTTAGGAGAAGAAATATGACTTATTTTCTAGTAACTTTTGTACTTATGTTAATTGTTATTGCAATTATGGCTGTAGGTGTTATTTTTGGTAGGCGAGCCATCAAGGGATCTTGTGGTGGTGGCATGAGTAAAGCTGAATGTGTTTGTATTGAAAAATGTGATAAAAGAAAGAAAATTGAGGCAGATGCCCAATTAAATTAAGGCTGGCTTAAAGTGTGGAGTCGGTCTATTTTCATTAATTGACGAGGTCGATATCATGTTAGCTAAAATTACAGTAGCCGATTATATGGCTAAAAGATTAATCACTTTAACTAAAGAAACTAAAGTGATTGATGCTATTAAAAAATTATTAGATCATAAAATAACCTGCGCCCCCGTTATTGATTCTAAAGGTCAGTTAGTGGGCATGTTTTCAGAAAAAGATGGTATGAGAGTCTTTTTAGAAAGCGTTTATAATCAAGGGATAAGCGGTATGGTAGGGGAATATATGACGACAGAAACGATACATATTGATTCTCAAGCATCCATTGTCGATCTGGCTGAAAAATTTCAAAAGTCCTCCGTAAGAAGTTTTCCTGTATTTCATGACGGACACCTGGTGGGTGTTATTAGTCGTGTCGATGTCTTAAGAGCTTTTGTCGCTATTTAGCCTGATTAATAGATCGTTATCATGATGCAAACCTTCTATTGGCATGATTACGAAACCTTTGGTACTGATCCTCAACGGGATCGGCCTGTTCAATTTGCTGGCCTACGAACGGATGAGGATTTCAATAGCCTTGAAGATCCTCTCGTTATTTATTGCAAGCCTACACCTGATTATCTTCCCCATCCCGATGCTTGTGTGATTACCGGCATTACCCCGCAATTGGCCGAACAAAAAGGCGTCTGTGAAGCCGACTTTATAACGCAAATAAATCAGCAGCTTCTTCAGCCTAATACCTGTACGGTCGGGTATAACAATCTTCGTTTTGATGATGAAGTCACCCGAAATAGTCTGTATCGTAATTTTTTTGATCCTTATGAGCGGGAATGGCGAAATGGAAATTCCCGCTGGGATATGATTGATGTCGTTAGAGCCGCAAGAGCATTGCGTCCTGACGGTATCCATTGGCCGCTTACCGATGACGGCACGCCGAGTTTAAAACTTGATCAATTGACCCTAGCCAATGGTATTGCTCATGAGGCGGCTCATGAGGCCTTATCAGATGTTCAGGCAACGATTGAAATCGCAAAGTTAGTTAAACGAGCACAACCCAAACTTTATCAGTTTTTGCTGACGCACCGCCTCAAGGCTCAAGTCGTTGAATTACTACAGTTGGGTAGCTTTAAACCGCTGGTTCATATTTCTGGCAAATATGCGGCAACCCAAAATGCGCTTGCTATTGTTTTACCACTTTGTAAGCACCCTACTAATAATAATGGGGTTATTGTTTATGATTTGTCAGTTGATCCAGAACCTTTACTTACGTTAACTAGTGATCAAATTCGTGAGCGAATTTTTACCGCAACCGCTGATTTACCCGAAGGTATCCACAGAATTCCTTTAAAAACAGTGCATATTAATAAATGTCCTGTTTTAGCCCCTGTGTCGGTTATAAGGCCAGAAGACGCACAACGCTTAGGTCTTGATTTAGTAGCGTGCTTTATCAATCTTGATAAGCTTAAGGTCGCCCTTGGCCTTGCTGATAAAATAGCGGCTGTTTTTAGCGCTCAGACTTATTCAAATGAGCCTTTAGATCCAGATTTGGCTATTTACAGCGGTGGATTTTTTTCTGACCTAGATAAGCAGAAAATGGCAAAAATAAGATCCTTATCGCCAGAGCAACTAGCCCAAGCAGATTTTAAATTTACAGATTCTCGATTATCCGAGATGTTATTTAGATATAGAGCGAGAAATTACCCACATACCCTGACCGAAGCAGAGCAACTTCAGTGGGATGCGTTTTGTAAAGAGCGACTCACCGGTCAACAAGCGGGTGCTGGTATAACGCTTGCTGACTATCACTTGCGCTTACAAAACTTACGCGATAGCCAACAGGGCAAGGACGATATTATTAACGCATTGGACGCTTATGCAGCGTTACATGCCAATTTTGAATAACACGATTATTAACTATGTTTATTTATTCATTACCGTTATTTTTTAATTCTATTGGTTTTGCAAGCCCTTTAGAATTACTGATCATTTCACTAGCGCTTTTGATTATTTTTGTGATTAGCGCACCACAACGTTTAGAAAAATATCAATTAGATAATAAAGGTCACTATTTCTTTTCAGCTTGGACAGGAACTTCAACGTTAAAGTGGGTGTTCTGGCCTTTTTTCATTGTCTTAAATGGCGGTTTGTATGTGGCTGATACGCTAGCAAAAAGTGGTTTATTGACCGTTTCTAGTTGGGATGATGTCCATTTTATGTTTTTACTGCCCATTATTTGGTGGCTAGTCGCCGTTTGGCGTTGCTCTGCTCAGGTAGATTTAAAAATTTGGGCAGGCGGCGCACGCTTATTAACGTTCGCTGTTTTATGTGAATATGCTCTAAAGTTAGTGATTCGCATAGATTACCCGCGACTCTTTTTTAACTGTGAAGAGTTGTTGCTTGATTATGGTAGTTGTTTTTAAAGTGATTTTTTACAAAATAACCTCTTTTTTAGATAGTTTTCAGCCTTTCTTTTTTGCTATAAATCAAACCATAAATTAAAAACCTTATTGTTTTTCTAGTTTCAAGCGCATAAAGGTTTGAAAACTGGGTTAATCAGGTAAAATAGCCCCTTTTCGTGTCCGTCTTTTGAGTACATTTACGGTTGTATAATTCGGTATATTATTAATGAAAATTCTTATTCTTGGAGCAGGTGTCACTGGCTCTTCTGTTGCCGAGGCTTTTGCCAGTGAAGAAAACGATATTGTCGTTATTGATTTCAGGCAAGAACTTCTGGATGCTTTAAAAGATCGCTTCGATATTGCTACGGTCACTGGGAATGCAGCGCATCCAAGTGTTTTGCAACAAGCGGGAATTGATAATACAGACATTGTGATAGCGGTCACCGATAGTGATGAAACCAATATGTTGGCGTGTCTCATTATTAATGCTTTACATAATCGACCTAAAACAATAGCTCGAGTACGTGCTATTGATTATTTAAAAAACCCAAAGTTGTTTGGTCCTAATGGCATTCCAGTTGATATTGTCATTAGTCCAGAACAAATCGTGATGGAATCCATTCGTAATTTAATAGAATTCCCAGGTGTTTTACATATATCCGATTTTGCTGGCGGTTTGGTTAGATTATTTTCTGTAAAAGTCATCGAAAATGGATTTTTAACCGGCAAAAAGATTAAAACGCTTAAAGAGCGCTTATCTGACGGTAAAACACGGGTGGTTGCCATTTTTAGACAAGGTAAACCAATCTGTGTGAGTGGCGAAGTCAGTATAGAAACAGACGATGAAGTCTTTTTTGTCGCACCACGCACCGAAGTTTTACGTGTCTTGAGAGAGTTGGACAAGTTAGAAGCCCCGATCAAACGTATCATCATTGCTGGCGGAGGTCACATTGGTAAACGTTTGGCTTTAGCCTTAGAGCATGACTATCAAGTAAAAATCATTGAAAAAGATCCCATTCGCGCCAATAAAATTGCTAATGATCTTCATCACACAGTGGTGTTATTGGGGGATTGTGCCGATGAAGCACTCCTGTTGGATGAGTCTATTGAAAGCGCCGACTTATTTTGTGCCATTACTGAGAATGATGGCGTCAATATCATCTCTGCTTCACTGGCAAAGAGTTTAGGGGCTAGAAAAACAATCTGTCTGCTAAATCATAAATCTTACACTAAGTTATTGCCGGGGACGGGCATTGATGTCACGGTGCTGCCTAATCAAGAAACCTTGGGCAGTATCTTAAAATATATACGTCGTGGTGATGTAGAGCAGGTAACCTCCCTATGTGGTGGAACCGCAGAGGCGATAGAAGCCATTGCCCACGATAACCATAATAATGAGGGATCGGTGGTAGGACGTCGCGTAGATTCTATTAATTTCCCCCCCGGGATTGTGATGGGCGCGTTAATCCGCAACCAACAAGTCATTCCTATACACCATGACACACTCTTTGCAGAAAATGATCATGTGATCATGTTTGCGATGGAGAAAAAGCTGGTGAGTTATATTGAAGCCCTCTTTCAACCGCTGGCTTAATGACCGCTATTTAGGTTAAGAAAACCTAAACGATGGCTACGTTATTTTATTTCTTATGCTGACTACACTGTAAAAACGTCTATGAATGTTATGTTAACTATCGTCCATATTTTTGGCCTAGTCACTATGGGCTTCAGTGGTCTGATGAGTACTTGCCTACTCACATCAAAATTAGCAAATGATGGCGCTACGACGGCTTTTTTAGACGGGACGTTAATTACCTTCTTGATGGGGGCATTAATGTTTATCCCCACCTTGAACACACCCAAAAAAGTATCAAGGCAAGCGGGCTTTTTGTTGGTAACGATTACGTGGTCATTAATTCCTGTTTTTTGTACCATCCCGCTGATGATTTATTTGCCAGCACTTAGTTTTAATGATGCTTATTTTGAAACGGTTTCGGGTCTAACCACAACGGGCGCAACTATATTGACCGGGCTTGATAATTTACCTATCTCAATCAATCTTTGGCGACATGAGCTTTGTTGGATTGCAGGCATGGGTATTATTATTTTCGCGGTGGCTATTTTGCCTATCTTAGGCATTGGTGGCATGCAATTGTATAAAGCGGAATCCCCAGGCACCGTTAAAGAATCTGATTTACCGCCCCGTATTGCACAAACGGCGAAAGCGTTGTGGCTGGTTTATGCTGGCATTACCATTGTTTGTGTTTTTGCGTTGCGTTTAGCTGGAATGGATTGGTTTGACGCGATTTGTCATGCTTTTTCTGCAATGAGTCTAGGGGGGTTTTCAACCCACGATAGTAGCGTTGGATTTTTTGATTCCTTGTCTATTGAAGTGGTCTTAACTGTTTTTCAGTTATTGGCCGCCATAAATTTTGCCACTCATTTTGTAGCGCTTAAAAAACATTCATTTCAACCTTATGCCTATGACAGAGAAGTAAGAGCTTTTTTGCTTTTAGTGTTAGGCAGTTGTGTATTAGCCGCTTTTGTACTGTGGGATAACGGAACATACCCTGATTTTTTTACAGCTCTCCGGTATGCGACATTTAACCTGGTGACAGTTGCGACCGATTGCGGTTTTGCTAATCAAGATTTTAATAAGTGGCCTATTTTTGTGCCCATGTGGATGTTGTTTTTAAGTTGTCTTTCTGCTTCTTCTGGTTCTACAGGGGGCGGTATTCGTATGATCCGTACCATTATCTTAATGAAGCAAGCGCGTTTGGAAATGTTTAAATTCATTCATCCTTATGCGATTAGACCGATGAAGATTGGTGACACGATCGTTAGCAATAATATTATCACCTCGGTAACGGGTTTTATTTTCTTGTATTTTATTTGTATCGTTATTTTGGTTTTTGCTTTGCTATTAAGCGGCTTGGATTTTATGAGTTCACTGTCGGCGATTATTGCCTGTTTTAACAATGCCGGACCTGGATTGAACGAAGTAGGACCCGCGACCAATTACGCTAGCCTGAGTGATTATCAAAAAGCAGTCTGTACTTTCGCGATGCTGTTAGGTCGGGTACAAATATTTTCTATTGTTATTTTATTTGTACCAGAATTTTGGAGAAAATAGCTTTTTTAGAGTCTAGTTTAACTAACGTATCAAGATTTAGTTATCTATCGACTTGATTTGACTGGTAAAACATCCTTTTGCTAAGCGTGTTTCCACATTATCACCTGGTTTTAGCTGTTCAGTTGATTGAATGATTTCCCCTGTTGCTTGCTTAATAACCAGTGCATAACCTCGGTTGAGTGTCGCTAAAGGGCTGACGGCATGCAAGGTTTGGCTGGCTTTTAGTAAGTGCTGGTTAAGGCCGTCTAAAGTCTGATGAATGACCGCATTTAGACGCTTGTAGAGAAACACTTGTTGTTGTTTATAACGGTTAATAGCGATGATAGGCGAGTGTTGCCAGAAAATAGCGCGCTTTGCATCCAGCACACTCTTTTGGTGGCGAATTTTTATGTGTATCGCTTGATTAAGGCGCAACTCTAACTCATCTAAGCGTTGCGCATTTCTGATTAACTTCTGGCCAGGATGTTGCTGTTGTAAGCGTTTATCCAGCCAAGCTAGGGATTGTTTAAGATGCGTTATCTTGCGTTGTAAGTGATGCTGAAATAAACTTTCTAAGTAAACAAATCTAGCCAACCATTCCTGTTGGTCTGGGCTAGCATGTTCTGCGGCTGCAGAAGGCGTTGCAGCGCGTAAATCAGCGACAAAATCGGCAATGGTCGTATCTGTTTCATGACCAATGGCTGAAATAATCGGAATGTCACTAGCAAAGATAGCACGCGCGACAATTTCTTCATTAAACGCCCAAAGATCTTCAAGTGATCCGCCCCCCCGAGCTAAAATAAGCACGTCACACTGTTTAAGTTGATTAGCCACTTCAATGGCCTTGGCAATCTCATGTTTTGCAGTCTGTCCCTGTACCGCAACCGGATAGATGATAATCGGAATCGCAGAAAAACGCCTTTTTAAGACCGTAAGTATATCCCTGACTGCTGCGCCTGTTGGTGAGGTAATCACGCCGATGGTTTTTGCTAGAACGGGCAGGGGGCGTTTGTTTTCGCTAGCAAATAAACCTTCCTTTTCTAGTTTGAGCTTTAAGCTATCAAAAGCTCTTCTTAAAGCGCCGTCACCGGCTTCTTCAAGATGTTCGACAATCAGTTGATAGTCGCCTCTAGGTTCATACAAACTAACCCGCGCCTTAACAATGACTTGCTTACCATTTTCTGGGACAAATCCCATGCGTCGTTGATTTATTTTAAACAAGGCACAGCGGACTTGTGCGTGGCTGTCTTTAAGAGAAAAGTAGAGATGTCCAGAAGACGGTTGCGCTAAATTAGATAACTCGCCTTCAACTAAAACACTCATAAAATGCTCGTCAAGTAATTGACTGGTTGCCCGATTAAGTTGGCTAACAGACAGTATATTTCGCTGTGGAGAGGCTGTTGAGGACATTATTTATCGTTAATAGAGATTGAGTGCAGGATTAATAAGCAGACTATTGTAAAATACATCCCATTTGTGCACAAAGAAAGAGGATTGTTCATGGCGTGGTTGCTACTATTTTCAGCTGGATTTATAGAAATTATTTTTGCGTTAAGTCTTAAATATAACGAAGGTTTTACCAAACTTTGGCCGAGTATCATTACGGCTGTATCGGCTATTGGTAGCTTTGGCTTATTAATGTGGGCACTGAAAACTTTGCCGATAGGAACCGCCTATGCTGTTTGGACGGGGATTGGCGCAGTTGGCGTGGCAATACTGGGCATTATTTTATTCAAAGAGTCGGTTGATTGGATGCGCTTATTATCGATTAGCTTAGTGATTGCCGGCATTATTGGACTTAAGTTAACGGATAGTCAGTAAAATGCTACACCTTATTTTTCAATCACCCCTAGACAGCGCCGTGTTAGAGCGAATTGCTGTAGGTGATGAGGTTATTTTTCTTGAAAATGCCGTTTTACGTTTGTTGAAAAACAGTGTATTTAGCGCCGCCTTAACTCAACAACTTACAAAAAATCGTCTTTTTGTGTTGGCGGATGATCTCCTCGTAAGAGGGCTTAATGCGACTGACTTAGTGGCGGGCATTGAAGTGATTTCGTATGCGCAATGGGTGGATTTGACGATTAAAAATACCGTAATTCAATCATGGACGTAAGCAATACCTCGTTGAGCGTTCAAACCAATGATCAAGGCTTTTTGTGTCAGGTCACGGATTGGAATGAAGACGTTGCTCAACACTTAGCCGTTTTAAATAATCTTACGTTAACGGATGAACACTGGGAAATTATTTTATTTATTCGCAATTATTATCTGCAGTATAAGCACTTACCTAATGCACGTGTTTTTAGTAAAGCGCTTGCCAACGCATTAGGAACAGAAAAAGGTAATAGCCGTTATTTACATAAGCTGTTTCCGGAGGGACCCTTAAAATATGCCTGCAAAATAGCGGGTTTGCCAAAGCCTCCTACCTGTTTGTAGGGCATGTTTTGCCTAGAAAATAGGGCGAGTGAAACTAGGCTTGTTTAAAACGATGTATTAAGCGCCGTTCTTTTTTATTTGGCTTGTGATCTTGCCCCGTAAAATCGAAAAGTTTGCGCTGTTCACGTAGTTCTAGTTGTTGTTGCTGGCGTTTTTCGAAACTGTCAGCGGCTTCCTCATAGAGTAAAGCGGCCTCTTTAGCGGGTCTGCGTTGATTGGAAAGGGCGGTGATGGTGATTTCCCAGTGTAAGCCGTCTTTAGTGATGGATACTAAAGCGCCAACTTTGATTTCTTTACCGGGTTTTGTTCGTTGCTTGTTGATATGGACTTTACCACCGGAAACGGCCTCTGCCGCTAGCTTGCGCGTTTTAAAAAAACGCGCAGTCCATAGCCATTTATCAAGCCGAATTGTTTCTAGCTCAGTGAGCACTCAACTCTTTTTCTTTCTTTAAGCCTTTAGGTAAAGAAAAGACTACTTTTTCTTCGATACCTTGTATTTCAATGGTTGATTTGCCGCCCCATTGTTTAAGCTGAGTAATGACTTCTTGCACTAAAACTTCAGGAGCTGATGCGCCAGCGGTTACGCCGACAATATTAACACCCTCAAACCAGCTTTGTTGCATGTCATTAGCGGTGTCGATTAAATAGGCTTTTTTACCTAATTGTTCAGCAATTTCTCTTAAACGATTCGAGTTAGAACTGTTGATTGATCCGACCACTAGAATAGTTTCAGCTGTTTTAGCCAATTCATAAACCGCATCTTGGCGATTTTGAGTTGCATAACAGATATCATCTTTTTTCTGTTCTTGAATCGAACTAAAACGAGCTCTTAATGAATCGACCATGATTTTAGTGTCGGTCATAGAAAGTGTCGTTTGTGTGACATACGCCAAGTTGTCTGGATTATTGACGACTAATTTAGCAACATCTTCAGGCGTTTCTACTAAATAAATGCCGCCATTTTCGGTGCATTTATCATATTGACCCATGGTGCCTTCAACTTCAGGATGTCCAGCGTGACCGATCAGAATAACTTCACGGTCTGATTTAGCGTGTTTGGCAACCTGAATGTGAACTTTAGTTACCAAAGGACAGGTAGCATCAAAAACGGTTAATTTTCGGTCTTTTGCTTCTTGCTGGACTTGTTTTGAAACACCATGCGCACTGAAGATCAAGTAAGAACCAACGGGGACATCGGTTAATTCTTCAATGAAAATAGCGCCTTTTTCTTTAAGCCCATCAACAACCGTACGATTATGAACCACTTCATGACGAACATAGATGGGAGCGCCAAAGGCTTCAATAGCTTGGTCAACAATTTCAATGGCGCGGTCTACGCCGGCACAGAATCCACGGGGGTTAGCGAGTACAATTTGCATATCTTGACTTCTATACTAGGTTAATGTGTGTTTATTTTAACTCAACATTGTATCTGATACGATAATTCCATCCATATCAGCATACAAAAAGTTATCTTTTTTAAAATTGACACCGGCAAAGCTGACCAATAAATCGCGGTCACCCGTGCCTTTCTGGTGGCTTTGTAAAGGGTGTGTATGCAGCGCGCGTATGCCAATTGGCAAATTAGCAAGCAGTGCTGACTGTCGAATACAGCCATAAACAAGAATACCTTGCCAACCGTTGTTAACGGCAAGTGTTGCCAGTTCATGATCGATTAAAGCGCAACGGTGCGAGCCGCCGCCATCAATCACTAATACCCTGTTTTGCACCGACTCGGCTAACGTAGCCCTAACTAGCACGTTATCTTCAAACGTTTTTATAGTGGTAATTATACCGGAAAAAGTGGCATTTGCTCCATAACAGGCTAACAGAGGTTCCGCAATCTGGAGATAATGCGAGCCAGAATAATGATCACAAAGACTAGCGGTGGTGAACGTCATTAGTATATTCCCTAGCAAAGAGGGCAGTATCACCCCGTGTTTTAAAAATAACGTGCCAACAAACCCTTAGCATTATCACCCTCAGGCAGTGGGATTTTAACCTCATAACCACCGCCAGAGGCTTCTTGCATAGGATGGCCATGCAAGTCTTCCATATGCTCAAGGGTAATGTCTTGATTACCTTGTGGCAAAATCAACTCCAGTTTATCACCGATTGAGAATTTATTTTTAACATCAATCGTCGCCATGCCGGTGGCGGTATCATAGCTTCTTATTTCACCACAAAACTGCTGTTGATGGCTTTTAGAATAGCCACTGATGTAATTTTGTTGTTCATGCGTATGGTGACGTTGATAAAAACCATCGGTATAACCCCGATTAGCAAGATTTTCTAAAACCCCGATCAGTTCAGGTTTAAAGTCACGACCATTTAAGGCATCATCAATCGCTTGTCGATAGGTTTGTGCTGTTCTGGCAACGTAATAATGTGATTTTGTGCGGCCTTCAATTTTAAGACTGTCTATGCCAATAGCCACTAAGCGTTGCACATGTTCAATGGCGCGTAAATCTTTAGAATTCATAATATAAGTGCCATTTTCATCTTCCATAATGGGCAACAATTCTCCTTTACGACCTTCTTCCTCCAGAAAATAAACCTTATCCGCTAAAGGATGTCTATCAGCCCCGCCACAACTTGCAGAACTAATATCGGTCATTGATAACACCACGGCTTCGGGGACATAATCACCCTCGGCATTTTCTTCAGCGGGTAGTGTGTCGTATTTCCAACGACAAGAATTAGTACAGGTTCCTTGATTAGGATCGCGATGGTTAAAATAACCGGATAATAAACAACGGCCAGAATAAGCGATACATAAGGCGCCATGCACAAAAACCTCAAGCTCCATATCAGGGCAGCGTTGACGAATGCCTTCAATTTCATCCAATGACAATTCTCGTGACAAAATTACGCGACTTACGCCCATGTTTTGCCAAAATTTAACGGTCGCATAATTAACAGTATTGGCTTGCACAGATAAATGTATCGGCATATCCGGCCAGGCTTCACGGGTCATCATAATCAGCCCCGGATCTGCCATAATCAAAGCATCCGGCTTTAGGGCGATAATCGGTGTAATATCCGCCATAAAGGTTTTAACTTTGGCATTATGCGGGATAACATTCGTGGCTAAAAAAAACTTTTTACCGAGTTGATGCGCTTCGTCTATCCCTTTAGCCAGATTTTCTGCCTGAAAATCATTATTACGAACCCTAAGACTATACCGAGGTTGCCCCGCATAGACCGCATCAGCGCCATAGGCAAAGGCATAGCGCATGTTTTTAAGGGTTCCTGCGGGAGAAAGGAGTTCGACTTTTTTCATTGAAAATAATATTAAGGTTTTATGTAAGGTTTATTTTAACGTAACCCGGATACTGATGGGTAAATAAAGGCATATAAAATGTGGATAATCGTATTGATAGTGGCTTTTTTGTTTGTGTTAGGCGCGGCTTTGTTACTGCTTAGGTCGGCAAATACTGGAAAAATACCCGAAAATGTACAAGCCCAGCCTTATCAGAATGATGAGGAAGAAGACTAAAGGTTAATCGATTGTTTTTTGTCTTGCTATACGCAAAGTAAGTGACTATTGTATTTAAAGTGATAAGTATTATAATTTTGAAAAAAATACTTAAAGAGCTGTCAATAAGTATATTTAGGACAAAGAACAAATTAAATGATCATGCTACGAGTTGGCATAATAATCAAACAAAAGGCACTTGGATATCACTAACATCATGTACAAACTGCCAAATAGTCGCTTAGGCTTTACTTTGCTCGAATTGATAGTAGTAATAGCCATCGCGAGTATTCTTTTAGGCATTGCTATCCCTAGTTTTACTTCAATTATAAGAAGTACTCGTTTGACAACTTATACTAATGATTTTGTGACAGCCTTAAATCTTGCACGTAGTGAAGCAATTAAGCGTGGTGTTTCGGTAACGGTAAGAAAATTAGGTTCAAATTGGGAAAATGGTTGGAATGTGTTTGCCGATAGTAATAGCGACGGGGTATTTGATAGTAGTGAGGTACTCATTAGGACTTACTCGAGTCTTCAATCTACCTTTTATACGTTAAGAGGAGACAGTAACTTCACTGATTTTATTCGTTATAAGTCTGATGGTAGCAGTAATAATTTAAATGTAGGTGGCTTTGTTCTTTGCGATAATCGTGATGGTAATAATATACCTGAAGCAAATACCGCCAAACTGCTTACTGTTAATTTAGCAGGTAGGGTACATATTGGTAATGATAGTGACAAAGATGGCATACCGGAAAAAGAGAATGGCACTGAAATTACCTCTTGTATCACATCGCCTTTTTAAATTAATGAATAAAAGCACAGGATTTACTTTAATTGAACTCCTTGTCGCTGTGCTAGTCTTGTCAGTTGGTTTACTTGGGTTGGCTGGTTTGCAAGTTACCGGACTTAAAAATAACCAAAATGCTTATTACCGTAGCCAAGCTACTCAGCTTGCTTATGATATGGCGGATAGAATGCGTGCTAATGTGATTGGTGCGTCTACCTATACCTCCAATAGCGCTTCAACAGCGATCACTCAGCCTACTTGCATAACTACTACCGGCTGTACGCCACAAAACATGGCTTTAAATGACCTTTTTGAATGGAATAGCAATCTCCTGACGGCTGGCTTGCCTATGGTCGTAGGTACCATAACAGTCGTTACTACCACTACAACCCCAAATGTAAGTATTTATACTATTACAATTAAATGGGATGATAATCGAGATTTTATTATTGATAATAATGATCCAAGCTTTTCAACCAGCTTCCAATTACAATGAAAAATAAACTGAATCAAGCAGGTCTATTTCTAATTGAGTTATTGATTGCTACCTTAATAGGTGCATTTTTGTTAGGTGGTGTTTTACAAGTTTTTATAAGCAGTAAACAAACTTATAGAATGCAGGAAAATCTATCCAGACTTCAAGAAAATGGACGATTTGCTCTGCAAATGATAAGTAGAGATGCTCGAACAGCAGGTTATCGGGAGTGTTATACGGCACCTGTTTTAGCGTCGTCCATCAGCGGTACTAATAATTTAGGACTGAATTCATCAGACACCTTGATTATGCAATGGTCTACGGGTATTTGCAGTGTTACTGCTCTTTTATCGACTATTACCTATAGCATACAAACTGGCACTAGTGGGCAGCCCTCTTTATTTAAAACCTTAGTAACTAATGGTACAACTACTACGACCACTACCAATGAAGTAGTCGAAGGTGTTGAAAATATTCAGATTTTATTCGGCGCTGATACAGATGTTACCCCTGATTATACGCCTAACTATTATGTCCCTGCAGGTACAACCGGCCTTAACTTGGCGCAAGTTGTAAGCTTACGTATTACGATATGGGTGCGCACGATGGATGATAACTTGGCTACAGTCACGGCAAATGGTGATCGTAGGATTAGGCATGCTTTTACGTCGACGATTGCTGTGCGGAATCGGTTACCCTAATAGTGAAATACTAATGAATAAGCAGACATTTATCTATCGTGTCACCTCAGATAACATTATAAAAAATAACTTTCGTAGTCATTGTCATACAATGAGCGTCCCACCAATTCAGCAACGGGGATTTATACTCCCAATAAGTTTAATCATGTTGTTATTGATGGCAATGATAAGCATTTCTGGGTCACAAACAACTACCCTAGAAGAAAGGATGGCAAGCAACTTGTATGATAGAAATATTGCCTTTCAAGCCGCAGAATCGGCATTACGTGAGGCGGTAACAACATTATGTCCTCTGCCATTAGCTCCTGATCATTGTGTTGCCGTGCCAGTTGCTATATTAAACCTAACTAATAAAACAATAACATGTTCAACTACATGTATATGTTTACTTGGTTTGTGTCCCTATAGTACTACAGTCAAACCTGAGTTTTATTCCAGCACTTTTAATTGGCTAAGTGATAAAACTTTTACTTATGGTGGCGCGCTCTCAAATATACCTACAGCACAAAAGCCCCGTTATGTCATTGAAATGATTGCCCCAGCGCTGAGTGGAAGCACGATAGTGACTTTTCGTATAACGGTCATCGCGTGGGGTGTTAATCCCAATACCGTAGTTAAGCTCCAAACCGTTCATAAAATTGATTATAGTGGTTCTGATTCTGTAGTACTTTAACAGTTGGCTCACTTTAACTATAAAATCTATATGCCAAGACAAGAAGGATGGTAATTATGAAAAATCTAGTAATCCTATTACTGTGTAACATAATATTCTGTGCTAACAGTTTCGCCGCAAGTATTTTTACACCAAACTCTCAACCTACTGGCTGGATATCTCCACCCGCATTGTCAAATTTGAGCTTATTATCAAATAGTGAATTTATTTATTTATTAAATTATGACAAAGATAATTGGAGTGGTGACGTTTTTGCCAAAAACATAAGTAATGCTGCTGTAACAGGAAGTGCTGGCCCTTGGGGGCTATATACTGTTGCTTCTCGAATAAATTCAATGCTGCCTACAGATAGAAAAATTATAACATTTAGTGGCGGTGTAGGAATACCATTCAGAATTGCTAATTTAACTGCCAACATGACGTCGAGTCTAAGTAGTAGTAGCACTGCGCAACCCAAAATACTCGATTATGTGCGGGGCAGTCAAACAGATGAAGCGCCACCAAACGGAACAGGTAGTTACCGTACACGCACGAGTGTACTAGGTGATATTCTTCATTCTACACTCTTATATCGCTATCATAATGCGAACACCAAGCGACTGTATTTCGGTACAAATGATGGGATGCTTCACGTTGTTGATGCAACTGACGGCTCAGAGGTATTTGCATATATTCCATCCATGCTAATCCCCAATTTAAATCTTCTAACTATTGCCCCTTATATACACCAATATTTTGTTGATGGTGGAATTAGCATTGCTAATGTCAATAACTCAGGCACTGTCACAACCTACCTAGTGGGGGGGCTTGGCGCTGGTGGTAAAGGGCTTTATGGCCTGGACGTAACCACACCTTCTGCAGTTGATGAAGCTGCCGCTGCTCAAAAAATTAAATGGGAAATATCTTCTAATACAGGTGGTTATCTTAACTTAGGATATACTTATGGCACCTCTCGCATTGCGCGCTTAAATACTGGAACTGCCGTTGCCATTGTTGGTAATGGCTACATGAATAATGGTAATGGCCACGCGACTTTGTATATTATCAACGTCGCTACAGGCGCATTAATTAAAGAGATAGATACTGGTTTCGGCTCAACTAGTAGTCCCGATGGTCTTTCTACACCGACGCTTTATGATAGCAATAGTGATGGTTTGGTTGATTATGCTTACGCTGGCGATCTAGATGGACATCTTTTAAAATTCGACCTAACTGGCAACGATTCAAGTAATTACTCATCCGCTTCGCTTTTTACTACCAATCCTGTTTTACCAATTACAAGCGCGCCAGCGGTTATATCTCATCCTTCAGGCGGCCAAATGATAGCATTTGCAACGGGGAGAATGCTATCTACAGGTGACACCAGTGATGCGAGTACTGTAAATTATGCCTATGGTATTTGGGATAGGCCTATCAATTATGTTAATAATAGTAGTTTACTTACACAAACGCTTACTACCAATACTTTTAACGGTGGCGATATCCGTACCGTTACTGCCAATGCGCCTAACTGGAGCGCTGGCAACAGTAATCATTATGGGTGGAAAGTTGCCTTGCCAATAGGTGAACGTGTAACAGGTGAATTGCCGTTTGAAAAAAATGGTCGATTCTACTTCCTTACTGCTAACCCTGCTATCGTTAATACAACCCTACCCAATGGCAGTAACTGGACGTATGAGTTGGATATGATCACAGGCGGCTCACCAAGCTACATTCTTTTTGATTTAAATGAAGATGGAGCATTTAATAACAATGATTTAGCTAATAACTGCACAGTAGCAGGCGTTATTCGCTGCATCCCCATCGCCAAACCTGTACTAGGACCTCTTGGAGAGGTGGGTGGTGTTTCTTCGCAACCTATATTCGTGGAAGCTTCTGGTTACAATACTACGCTATACACCTATCATCCAGATACATTTTCCAATTCCGGTACCGCAGTTTATGATCCTGGAGTCTCTGGAGGACATTTTGATTTTGATAATTATTATTATGGTAACAGTACTTCTGTTACCGTTTCGGAACCTTCAAGTACCTCCCAAGTTCGCACCGGTATTTGTGCTAAAGAATCTGATGTTATTCTTGAGTTAAATGGTCTCTCACCCACTTATTGTACGACTAATAACTATACCTGGATGACAGCTTACGCACCTAAAGGGAGTGATAATAATTGCAAAAACAAGTCGAACACCAAACAACGTTTCGATATCACTTGCAATAGGGTCGAACAGAATACTAGACAAATTTTGGGTGACTACCTAGGACCTTTTTCTAGTAATAAGCAAGGCCAACTCCATGTGCATGAATATGATGATATTTATGATGTTACTGGGGTCAATATGCTTAATGCAAGTGATGTTAGATTAAATCTTGCAAATGCAATATCGAGTACTACTACAGAATTTAAAGTATTGGTGATGAATCAATATCTCAATCCAGCCGCAAATATATCCGTGGGTGGTGCGACCTATGAAAGCGTCAAAACCTATAAAAATCTAGCCAGTGAGACTGATGCTTCTACTTTGCTATCGGGTTTGACTCCTTATACACGAGGCAGTGTAAATACATTGATCTTGAATTTGCCATTTGATACGTTTAAATCTAAAGATTGGTGGGGTGATGGCGATGAACGTGCTGGACTTATACCAACCGTATACAGTTGTGTCACCTATGTTAATACCAACGGTACAATGAAAAACTCAAATAATCAGGGCTTAATAGGCCCTAATGGGGAGCGTTTCGATGGGGCTTTGGCTATTCAAATTATCAAATCAAATACACCTTCAGACTCGCTTGAGCTTAATTTCAGTAACACGGGGGTTATTAAAAATGGTGATGGTACGACCGGTAGCGGCACCATGACAACCGGAGATCGTGCTAAATATGGTTGGCGAG
Organism: Crenothrix polyspora; assembly: GCA_945877505.1. GTDB lineage: Bacteria > Pseudomonadota > Gammaproteobacteria > Methylococcales > Methylomonadaceae > Methylobacter_C > Methylobacter_C polyspora_A. Next base: position 6,190 of record CAMDWT010000019.1, on the reverse strand, counting down.
TTAAAGCAGCTAACTTTAATGATTATGTACTAGCTGAATACACTATTTATTGGCATCATCCTAATGGTAAATGCTATGGCAAGTCAGGCTGGATACAAGATGCCCCGGAAGATACAATTTCTGACGCAACTGCAAAAACAAAAGCTGTTGGGTCGGCAGATCCAATGGATGGTATTTTTGTGTCTGGTTTGGCGGTTAGTGGGGTACCACTGGTAACCAATACGAATGGTGGTAGTACGGTAAGTGGAGGTTCCACAATCACGACAACCACTTTTGTTAATGGACAGACTACTGTGGTAACAGCAACCAATAATGGTGATGGCACAATGACTCTTACCATAAAACAACTCGATGGAACTGTAACATCACAAACCACAGGTGGTGCCACTACAGCGAGTAGTTCAAGTATTATTAAAGGTGCTGAAGAAGTTAAATCTATTAATTCTACGGGGCGACAATCTTGGTGGGAAATTTTCCAATAAACGCTAGTCAGTAACCTCTGAGTTTTAAGCTCAGAGGTTTCTGACTATTTACCTTGTATTTAATTTTTATTGATAGAAAATCAATCAACTCATATAAATAATGAAAAAACAAAGAGCATTTACTTTAATTGAATTAATGGTTACCGTTGCCATTATTGGGATTTTAGCGGGTATTGCCTATCCTAGTTATAGGGATAGTGTTATGAAATCTCGGCGTGCTGATGCACAAGGGGCGCTTTTAGCTTATGCTAATTCAATGGAACAGTATTTTACCGTATATAGTACTTATCTGGCTGTACCAACGATAGTGGCCCCACCAACCAATGCTGGCACCACTTATTACACTATCGCCATTAGTACTAGTCCGGCAGCAACGGCAAGTACCTATACAATTAATGCAACCCCGATAGACGCTCAAGCCACCGATATATGTGGAACCTTAACCTTAACCTCTACTGGGGCTAAAGGTTACACAGGTACTTCTGGGAGTAAGACGCTATGCTGGTAACAGTGGTTTTGATCTTTTAATATTTTTTAAGAAATGCTGGCGTGTTTATGGTTACTTAAGGCTTCTGAGAGTTACCCCTCTAAATATAGTACGATTTTTTTTGTGCACGCTAGAAAATCGTCATAGTTAAGTTCGAAAGTAATGGCTAAGTTAAATCGTTAAGATGTATTTAGGGTTACTTATTGTCATTGATAAGGACTTACTTTGTCTGTTTTTTATTCTTGGTCGAGTTCATTGTAAGGAATATTGAACAGTTGAGTTGACCGATTCAAGAAAATTCGATTATCCACTCTATTCCTCATAGAGCCATTTTCTATTAATATTCTAACTTGAATAGTTAAGATTTTTTTATAAACAAATTCTAGTGATAATGGCTTAAGATAAAATCAATACCTCCTTCCCCGTAGTAGATTAAGCTATTTCCCCCAGCAATTTATGGCTGTGTCATTCCCCGTTACCATTTTTGTGTCAATCTGAGTAATGCTAAGTGTGCCGCAGTTGGTATCCATAAAATTGGGATTTGCACTGGCAGTGTAGGCGTTTTCGGTTAGAGAGAGGTTAACTGTAATGTTGTAATAACCAGTCGGTGATGAAGTTGACAATCCTAGTTGGGCTAAGGAACCATAATTTATATGATTGGCTCTATATTTTTCCTGTGCCAATTGCACCTTCAGCAATGCTGCTTTACCCTCCGATCGCTTTGCTCGTAGCACAAAGTCTCGATAAGACGGGTAGGCAATTGACGCTAAAATCCCAATAATAACCACGACAAGCATCAATTCTAATAACGTAAAGCCGATTGAACTTTTATAGAGAGAGCTATAGTTTTTTTTCTGAAAGTGCATAGCATTTATTAAGACGGTTAATAGATTAGCGAATACTCAGTTAGTAATTAGTTTAGTAGTTAAATCATTTTTGATTGGGCGATAAATTTAAAAAGTTATCTATACTTTAAATAATTGTTGACGGGGGAGGATCATGCATAAGCAAACACAAACTGGATTTACTTTGGTTGAGATAATGATAATGATGTCGATAACGAGTGTTATAGCCGGCATCGCGGTTCCTTCGTATCAAAATATGATTGAGCGACATTATTTAAAGCAGGTGCTTGAAGGTTTAAAAGCGGATATGCAATGGGCTCGTACAGAAACTATTAAGCAGAATAAAAATATTGTCCTATCACGAAGCGCTGGAAACTTAGGCGCTTGGTGTTATGGTTTGGCCATTAAAACGAGTAGTAAAAGTAATTGTGATTGTAATATTACAGATTTATCGTCAAGTAGTTATTGCGATCTAAAGCGAATTACAGGCGATCTATATAAGAAAACTACTTTAGAGTTGGCCTATACTCAGAGTAACAGTTTTGATTCAAGACGAGGCACCATCAATGCGGGAGGTGTTACTTTCAGCACCTCTAACTATGTCGCGCGCGTGGTCTTTAGCGATCTAGGTCGAGTAAGACTTTGCACGCCTATTCCATTGCCAACCGGTAAAACGGCATTACAAGAGCAACTTAGCTGTTAAATAATGTGGGGCATAAGCGGGCTGAGTTTATTGGCTAGTTAATGGCGCGACTAACAAATAATGGAAGTGCTTCTGTTTTATGCCACAAGGTGAAGGTTTATCTAAGCTAGTAAGCAAAGGGAACCATGATGATGAAAGAGAAAAAAGGGTTTACTTTAATTGAACTAATGGTTGCTTTAACACTAGGGTTAATCATTTTATCGGTAATCATGACGCTTTATATCAACACTATTATTACAAGTTCAGACCTAATCAAGTCTGCTCGCATAAATTATGATTTAAATTCTGCTTTAGCGTTAATGGTCAGTGATATTAAGCGCTCAGGCTATTGGGCTGGAGCAAAATCTGACCTCAATAGTCCAAATAATTCATTCACGCAACTAAAAGTGCCTTCAGTAAGTTGTATTTTATATGCCTACGATGCTGATGCTAATGGAAGCGTTGATGCTAAAGAATATTATGGGTTTAAATTAAAGGGGACCAACATACAAGTGCGATTAAGTGGCGGAGCTATGGATGACTGTAATGCGAGTGCCGATGATTGGCAAACCCTTAATGTAAGTGAAGGCAATGAACAAGTTGTAGTGACTTTATTAACATTTACAACATCCTATAAATGTCTAAGGCAACGGGTTGGTTTTGTTGATGTTAGTTATGAAAGCAGTTGCGCAATGGCGGATGCAACGTTTGGTAATCTTATCTCGGGTGATAATTTAATAGAGTCGCGTGCCATAGTTATTGCCTTAGAAGGTCACGTTAAAATTGATGCTGTGATTATCAAAAAGCTTGTGGGTCAAGTAAAAATTAGAAACAACCCTTTCTATACTAAACCTTAGCAATCTCTTAATAAAATTTTCATCATGAGATATAGAAGACATTATAAAAAACAAAAAGGTGCTGTTATTTTATTAACAGCGCTGGTTTTGTTAATTTGCATTACCTTAGTCATATTTCTGTGTTCAAAAACCGTAGGAGTACAAGTCCAAATTGCCGCTGATAACCATCGAATGGCTCAGGCAGTAGCCTCCGCTAATGCTGGGTTAGCTTTTGGTATAGGTTACTTTAACGGAACGACTACCATAGCTAATGGACTTTTTACTACCGGCAAAATGGTTAAGGCTGGGTTTGATCATGATGACGATAAGTGCCCTGATTTTCTGTCTAATCCTTTGAGTTATTTTGAGTCTGTTAGTCATCAAATTAAAAACTGTCCCGCTACATTGCCGCACACCCTAACTTATCAATCAGTTGATGGGAAATTGATGACTACAGCCACGGTCACGTTTGATAATGATGCCGGCACACGTTGTGTGAGCAACGGTGTGACAGCCAACATGAAAGCGGGACTGATTACCGCTGTTGGTTTTAGTGACGATGGCTTGGCACAGCGTATGCTTAGTCAATGTGTGGGTGCCTTTAATATTTTTGGCACTAATACGCCTAAATATTCGATGATATCCAGAGGGGCTGTGAGTTTGACGGGTAATTATTCACTAATTAATAGGTTTGATAGCGCTAATATTTGGTCTGGTGGTGGGGTTGCTTTAGGTAATTCTCCAACGGCTGGTACTTACTTGAGATCGGTGGGAAGCTTAGAAAAAGCTTATAGCCGAAGCCAATTGGAACAAAGTAGTCTAGCTACCGCGACCTCACAGTCAATTTCAGGGCCATCGAAGGGTACTGGTGTGGATATTATGTCTGCTGATTTAGGTTTGGCCAGTTTAACGGGTGATGCCTTTTTTAGTAATTTTTTTTATGGTGATAGATTGGCCATAAAAAGCTTAGTTCAAAGCGTTAATCAAGTTTATGCCGCTACCGATTATAGTTCTGCAAACGCTAATTCTGGTGTTATCTGGATTGAAGGAGACGTCACTATAAATAATCGTACCTATGGTGCCATAGATAATCCTACCATTATGATAATCAACGGTAATTTGACCCTCAAGGGTGTGTCCAATTTTACAGGGTTACTTTATGTAAGAGGTCAGCTTGATGCAGTGGGTGCTGTTGCTGTGTTGGGCGCTCTTGTGGTCGAAGGTGATACTCACCTAGTTCCGAGTGGAGAGGCCTCTGTAGTGGGCAGTGGTGACTTAACTTTGATTTATTCACCTTATGCTTTGGACAGGTTATCGAATCCAATTGTTGGCACAACAACGGCTATTAGTGGTTCGTGGCGTGATTGGTAGTTATTTTGTCTGAACGGTTGATTGATATGGTTTTTGACGGAGATAAAACAAAACTACAGCAGGGTATTTTCTTAATCGAGGTGCTTATTGCTGCTGTCGTAGTAGGTGCAGGCTTGATGTCATTGGCCTCGTTTCAAGTTGGGTTGATGGCCAGTAGTCGTGAAACCAAGGCGCGAACAGAAGCTATTATAATAGCTGAAGCTAAGCAGGAAGCGTTGAGAAATAATATGAGTAAGGCTGATTATGACGCTATTGAATCTAGCATAGTTAATGACCTTATTAGAGGTAGTCATACTGTTTTTTCTAGAACATGGGTGGTTTCAGATGCTATAAATCCCAACAGGAAAAATATTAATGTAAAAGTAACGTGGGGAAACGGTGATGTTGACGAGACAGTCAACCTAGTGAGTGAACTTGCTTGGGAAGATCCAGGAAAAGCGCTCTATTACGCCACGGGAAGTGGAGGGCTGTCTGGTAAAATCCAAGGCGCCAATAATAATTCTTCTAACGTTGATACTACACAATTTACCCTTAGCCAAATTACAGGTGAAACTGATTTGAATGACGGTAGCCACCTTATCAAATATGATGATAAGAAAGGTCATCTTTATTTACTAGACTCTACAGGTAAAGCTTTAGTGAAGTTTAAGGGGGGCATTAGTCACACGATTAAAGGACAAATCTATAAAGGCATAATTGATGAAGGCAAGACCCCTGCTGTTTCATTATTGCCATTAGTTGATTATTCGGTGTTAGCTTCTGATTTAGCCTATTGTGTATTTCCTTTAACTACGGGCAAATCCGATTATATTTGTTATTTTGGGGGGGATTGTAGTAATGGTGGGGATAATTGTTCAACGACTACCTCTATTCCCACTCTTTTTAGCGCAGTATCAGGTGGGTGGTACGGTAAAATAGGTTTGGTAGAAACCAGCGCGACTGGCAGCGGAAGTTTTCATAATAAAAAAGTTTGTTTCGCCGAAGATATTGCCAGTGATACTGTTTTAGAGTCAGCTACGGCTAGGTTATATTCTGCACAGCGTTTGAATATAAATGACGTTGTGGTGGGTTTGGAAGGTATAAATCAATCATTTTCGTGCCAAGATTTTTTAGTCGTTACAGCAACAGAGAACGCTAATGATTGCCACTATTTTAGAGATTTTAGTGGGCTTAGTTTGCCTAGTTCTTCAGTGCAACGGTTATTAAAACCTAATGATAAAAATGTCTCGTTGGGTGATATGCCTAAGTGCCCCCCAAAGGTTAGTTAACATATCGCAAAATGCTGAGGTTTTAACTCAAGTTAGAGTTTCATGATAAACGACAGCTTTAAACTGATAGTGTTTTTTTAAGCAATGCTCTAGCCATTTGTGTAAAAAATAGTTTAAGCGCCATTTGTATTGCATGATCTCTTGGCTTAGGCTGGGGTCTTTAAAGGTGTGTGCTACGCTGGCGTGGCGATGGTCACTTAAAACTTCGGCGAGTTGCGC
>CAMDWT010000018.1 GCA_945877505.1 Crenothrix polyspora | reverse complement strand
GGAACGGCTTTCAACACTGACAACGGTATTGTCACCGATAAACTTTTTAGCATTGGTAAATTGCCCCGCTAACTGGTCGTCTAAATCGGTGCGATCAGTAATCATGATGATAGTGGGGCTGGCAAAATGGGCACTTTTCATCAGCAGTCTGGCGAGATAAAGCATGGTAAAACTTTTACCACAACCGGTAGCCCCAAAATAAGTGCCGCCCTTACCATCACCCTCTGGCTTTTGAGCGAGTTTAATATGCTCAAACAAGCGCTTTGCCGCATAGTATTGCGGATAACGACAGACTATTTTTTCGTGCTTCTTTGAAGTATCGGGTAAGTAAATAAAGTTACTAATAATATCTCGTAAGCGGTTTTGATTCAGCATGCCTTGTACCAAAGTAAACAGGCTATCGATACCCTCTACATCTTTTGCTAAACCTGCCACACGCCGCCAGGAATAATAAAACTCGTAAGGTGCAAAGAAGGAACCGGCTTTATTATTAACTCCATCACTCAGCACACAAAAGGCATTGTATTTAAACAGCTCAGGAATATCACGACGGTAACGCACGGTTAATTGATTAAAGGCATCAAAAACGGTAGCTTCTTCTCGGATCGCGCTTTTAAATTCAAACACCACTAAAGGCAAACCGTTGATATAAATAATGCCATCAGGAATGCGCTTTTCAGTCCCTGTTATTTCTAACTGATTGACAAATTTATATATATTGTGATCAGGCAAATATTTCAAACTAGGTTCAGCAACAACCATATCAAAATCAACATTAGCCAGTTGAGTTTCTAGCCCTGTGCAATCTATCAGCTCTATATGAATATCTTTTTGGTTGCGGTCTTCACGTTTTAAAATAAAACCATCACTCAGCCAACGCATAATGGTTTTATTGCTCTCGTATAAATCGCTAGCAGGTAGGGTTTTAAGTTGTAGAATAATTGAATTAGCTTCAGTGACCATGAGTTGCTTGCAGGCATATTTACTGAGTAAATATTGGCGCAAATCGTCTTCGATTAGGACTTCTTCGAAGGCTCTTGAAATAGTATTACCAGTATGATGTGGGTAATTTTCATTTCCCAATAGCTCAATAAAAGCCTGCTCTAGTTTTTCTTCCGTAAATTTCATTGTTAGGCTACCTTGGCTTTTTAATATCGGCTTAATATTTTAGTATATCCCATAACGTTAATAATCTAATGATCCGTTGTTTGCGCTTGCCCTAATGTTCACCTATAAGTTAACATGACTCATTATGAGAGAAATTATATTTTATCGAACACATACGAATGAATGCCCCATCGAACAATTTCTAGACGGTTTAAACAGCAAACAAGCTCAAAAAGTAACTTGGGTTTTGCAACTTGTTGAAGAATTAGAACTCGTTCCTGCGACTTATTTTAAAAAACTGACCAATACAGATGATTTATGGGAAATAAGAATTCAACAAGGTAATAATATTTTCCGGCTACTTGGATTTTTTGATGCTGTAAATTTTGTGGTTTTAACTAATGGCTTTCAAAAGAAAACTCAGAAAACACCTAAAGCAGAAATTTTACTCTCAGAACAAAGAAAAAAAGATTATCTAATGAGGAAGAATAAATGAGCGACCTACAAAAATATATTCTAAGCCGAAAATCACGAGATGAAGACTTCTCTAATAACTTTGATGAAGATTATCAGCTATTTAAAATCGGCGTTATGTTAAAAGAAATACGTGAAGCGGAAGGGGTTACTCAAGAAGAATTAGCCACCCGCTTACAGACTAAAAAATCAGCCATTTCACGGATAGAAAACCATGCTGAAGATATAAAGTTATCGACACTTAAAAAGTACGCGCTTTCGTTAGGTAAAAACCTAGAAGTCCGCATTTATTAACTGTACTAGCTCTGAACCTAACTTTTTAATATCTGCTTCGAGTTCATTTAGAGATTGCGCTTTTTCAAGGGCTTTTTGGCTTATTCGATACTGCTCTAATTCGGCTTCAGATTTCTCCTGCGCCATCGCATGACTGATTTTACCGGCATGGTTTAATAAGTCTCTACCGTTAAGTTGCAAAATAGCATCTAAACGCTTAATCCAATCATTCATATACATGGGCGTTTGCTGGAGTGCCATGGTTTCTGCAAAGGCTAAATATTACTCCACCAATAAGCCCAATAGTTTTAGCTCATCTTCATTAAGATAATTTTTAGCAATACTGACATCAGACTTTTTAATCGAGACTGTATTGCTCTTATCAAACGCTTGCATACCCACTAATGGCAAACTGGCATCGACTCTGCGATACACTAATTCAGCGGCAGTTTGTTGACTAATTGCCCACAGTAATTTGTTTTGCACTACTTTAAAAAACGCGACCGTTTTTTCATCCTTGGGATTGTAATCAATGCTAGTCGTGTAGATGTCTTTAATTTTTTGATAGAAGAAGCGTTCAGACAAGCGGATGTCACGAATACGCTCTTGCAGTTCATTAAAGTAGTTCATCGAGGTACCCGATTTAAAGCGGTCGTCATTTAAAGCAAAGCCTTTAATAATGTATTCTTTAAGGCGCTGGGTCGCCCAAATTCTAAACTGTGTACCTTGAGGAGATTTTACTCGATAGCCCACTGAGATGATGACATCGAGGTTATAGTATTTAGTATCATAGTTTTTACCATCTATAGCAGTTGTTCGGAAATTCCGAACAACTGAACTTTCTTCTAATTCACCCTCTTCAAATATATTTTTAATATGCTCGCTGATGGTGGCTTTTGATTTTTGAAAGAGTTCACACAATTGAGCCTGTGTTAACCAAACCGACTCTTCCTCTAGGCGCACATCAATTTTTATCTTGCCATCAGGATTTTGGTATATAAGTATTTCGCTATTAGGCATGGAGTTAGTTTTCTAGGGTGGCGAGTCAGGAAAGAAGAAGGTTTTTAAAGTCTTCAAGCTTTATGTTTTCATTCTATATCGAGAAAAGCTAATTAAATTAAGGGATAAAATTGATCAACTTGCCAAGAATCATTTGAATATATCATTTATCTCTTTTGCTGATAGTCTTTTATTAAAAAGTAACTGGGCAGTTGGGCACCACCAGAGTGAATTGAAATATGATTACGAGCCTGAGGTTTTTATAAACTTGGCAAAAGAATTGAGTGGTATCTATCAGGAGTGCTTGGGGTTGAAGGTCTACGCCGTCATCGCACAAGGCGACAATGATAACTTACTCCACATTTCAGAAACGAAAAACCATGTGTCACTGAACAGTCTAGGAATTCCGTTTGCTCAAATCATAGAAATCGAGGGGGTGGCACGTCAGGCACTTAAAGATGGAATTCATGAGCCTTCTGACCTTTATATGGATGAGAGATACTATCGTTCCCTCAAGCTAAAAAATGAATTTAAGAAGAACGAACAACCAAATAATACCTATGAGTCAAAAATGATCGAAGATCGATGCAGATATTATTACAATGGGTTTGATGTGATTTTAAATAACCTGAAGGCAAAAGAATAATTGCAACAATGTGTTACTTATGAGCCGATCGGGGTTTACATCCCCGACCGGGTAAAAGGGGGCAGACCTCTTTTTTCATAACGTGAGGGTTAGTCCTCTTTCATATTCACTTCTTGCTGAGTCATCACAATAGTGACTAGACCGGACTTGGCTAGAAACGTAGTTAGCAAAGCCTAGTTCAATGACAGTCAATAAATTCTGCCTATTTTTTCTTTTTCTTCTTGTTCGAGATGCGTGGCTTCCTGCTACCGGCTCTGATTCAGAAGGGCTTGCATGAGTTGGCATTACATAAAATAACGCGGTTTCAATCCCATAGTTTTTAAGCCAAAGCTGATTATAAGAATGCTGTCCTTTTAAGCATGGGTCACCTTGCATAGAAATATGATGCTCTGCTTTTACCCCCGTTATGTTTTCTATAGCAAGGGTTTTGCTTATTGCTTTTAATGCAATGACCAATGCGGTAGATGGGCTTATTTCTCTGTTTTGCTTTGATGCAATTCTTATTGACTCTGACTTACCTAGTCGACCTTGAGAGCCACCAATAAATACAAGTTGCTTCTGTTCCATTCCCATTAACTGTCCCTCAATAAATGAAAAGGTCAGTTGATGTAATACCTTATTATTAAATCGATATTCTAATAACAAGTCCCCCTCTGCACTGGTTCCGTGAGGAATGGTCAAGACAATCTGATGCGCATCTGTGTCACAATCCATACCCCATAAAACTATCCCTTTATTGATCTGACGAAAAAAGGAATCAGTGAGATGTTCATCAATATAATGGTAATGACTGCTATTAAAGATAATTCTTTGTTCTAATGATATAAAAGTGGCTAAATAAGCTCGGGTAAACTTTTGTTCAATACGCTTTTTTACATCAGGAGTCACTTTATTTAAGACGTTACCAAATTTGCTTAACGCTATTTTTTTATAGAACCGTCTAAACTGATAAAAATAGAGCATTCGTATTCCAATTCTTAAAACCCTACCCTTTAGTTTTAGCATTTTCTTTTTCAAGGTCTTACCGTATCTTAGTTACTTAAATTTGAACTAACAGGGCGAAACTAAGGGTCTAGTTGCTTAATTTCGCCTTTTTTTATGTCTATTAACGAATAACCCCGTACTTATTTTTATACGGGTTACTTTGGGAGGCTAGCCAGATAATGACAGGGATTATTCCAATAATAGTAAGCACCCATAATTGCTTCCATCCACTTCTGCCCGTGTCATGAAGCCTTCTTGAGGTTACCGCTATCGAAGGGAGTAATAAGATCAGAGCAATTAAGTTTGTCACTATGTGTAGCTCTGAAACTACGTTAAAGCTTGGCATAGCGGCTTCTACAATAACGCCACACCCATCGAGTAATAAATAAAACAACATAAACCACCAATATTCAGAGCGAGAAGCTCTACCATCAAAGTTTGCGTAGTTTAAGAAACAGGATGAAAGGGACTTTATAAAACTCATTCCATGGGCACTTTGAGTATCCATCTGATCTTTTTTGGTATTTTGGGTTTCAAAAAAAATGAATGAGCCACACTCAATACAAAACTCTGCATCAGAGCCATTTTTTTTACCGCATTCACTACAGTACATATTTTTTTCTCCTAAATAATTGAGGCTACTTAACATCAGATATTTAGTCTGGCTTATTCTAATTTTTCTGACACCACTAAAAGGAGCGGGGGGGTTATTACGCTTAATTATTTAGCCGTCGCATAGAACTTGGCGTATTAGACGTCCTTTATGGGCATCAATAAACACCCCAATAACTGGAGGAGCGCTACCTGTCATCCTTATTAAAATTAACAAGACTTTAAATTAACTATAAACAGTTATTCAGTATTTCGAAATCCTACGATCGTATGAATAGCTTAAATTTATCGTTTTTATTGCTCTAAAAACCACTGTAGAGTCCGCAAAAACTAGCCCTAGACCTACTAACTGCAACGTCAACCCTTTAATAAATTTTTATAAATAACTCAGCCGGTCGGGGTTTACAACCCCGACCGAAACGTTTAGATGCCTCAATAACTTTCGAAACCTTAAACGTTAAGAACGGGGTTGCAAACCCCGTCCCGCTTAGTTTTAATAACGCACACCTGATCACCAATCACATCAACAAAATTCGCAAAAAATACACTAGTAAAAAATATAAGTGGCAAATTAAAACTCATTGTCTTCCCGCATTATTTCAAACCACTTTCATGTTGAGCCATCAAACAAACTCACGCTACAAAAAAAGGCGTCGACCCTTTTGTTTCTGTAGGGTTTTAATACCAATCCAGACTAGTTTTTTATATTAAGTGGATCTCTGTTAGTGACTACTTGTTAGTGAATGCTTTTAGAGTGCGTATTCGTTATTTCTGTGACAGAATCATAAATACAGTTTTTGTATTTTGATGCTAAACAAGTTTGGGACAATGTCTGTGCCTTTTCTATTTGAGCAAGAGTCATTGCTTTAGCCACTTCATCCCTAGCAGGCAAAGCTTCAACATTACGAGTGGCCGAAACATCCCAATACATGTAGGCCATCACATAATCCTGAGGAACACCTTGACCCTTGGCATACATCCCCCCTAAATTGAAGAGTGCATCTGTGATACCTTGGCCTGCGGACTTTCTAATCCACTTGACGGCTTCTTTGTAATCCTTAGCAACCCCGTGTCCGTTTATATACATCAAACCCAAATTGTATTGGGCGCCTGCATTACCTTGCTCGGCCGACCTTCTATACCATTTGGCTGCTTCTTTAAAATCTTGGTGAATTTCATCTAAGGCATACATCAACCCTAAACTGAATTGTGCATCAGCATTACCTTGATCGGCTTTCACCTGACAATCAGCGACATCAAAACAACTTTCTCCATAAACATTAGTAAAACCAATTAGTAGTAATAAAAAACCTATTTTCTTCATACCCTATTCCAAGTAATTGTTATTTTAGCTTACAAATAACCCAATAAGCATGCCCGAATAAAACTGGCTCTCAGCCTGGCCTAACCCTATCCAGTTTTATAGCCCAGTTTTTTTTTGAAACCAAGATTAATATAGCACTGCACTAAGGAGCACAATATGAACAATTGTTAAGCAAAGCGCTTAATGTTTGTGGAAAAATATTAATAAAATGGGTAAGAGTTGGTACGGAGATAAAGGCTCCTGACTTGTTGATTTCTGATGGTTATGAATTAAGTATGTATAACTAGTTTTGATGATAAACAAACGAGTAGATTAACGATCTAGCTTACGCCAACCCTCCCACAACAAACCGTGCATGGGAACTACCTGCACACGACTTTCCGCTCTATTTACCAGCAAAAGCAGTACATTACCCAACACAACTTGCTTTAATGGCTAGGCTAAACACACCAGCGCTTGGTTCAATTAAGCTAAAATTTTCTTTAGCGCGGGTAATTCCGGTATAAATCAATTCTCGGGTAAGCACTCGACTTGCAACATCCGGCAGCACCATCGCCACGTGATTAAATTCAGACCCTTGTGACTTATGTACGGTCATCGCATAAGCCGTTTCAACATGCGGTAAGCGTAAGGGTGATACCCAATGTAAACCATCGGCATGGTCTTTCTCATTAGCGATAAACACCACGCGTAATTGCTCAGTATGATCTATTAGCGCTAGTCCAATATCACCATTCATTAAGTCTAAGCTGTAATCATTACTGGTAATCATAATCGGTCGACCTTCGTACCACATCTGCGCTTTTTTATCGGTTACCAACCAGTGTTCAATCCGTTCATTTAAACCTTCCACACCCCACTGGCCTTTTCGTAAGGCACATAAAACCTGAAAGGTATCAAACGCCTTTAGTACTTGTTTGGCCCATGTATTAATAGCTGTGGGGGTGTTGTCTTTGGGGCGTTTTTTAATAAGGGCTCGGTAATAACCATAACCCTGGCAAGCCTCTGGAATACCAGCGTTTGTTTCACCCCAGTTAGCGCACACTAAGGCTTTTAAAAGCCCATCTGCGCTCGCCGCACTGGAGGTATTCTTTGCCGTCTGCTTCGTGCTAGCCAATTTGGGATGCAAATCTGCAAAGTGTGGCGACTCTAAAATGGCTTGGGCTTTTTCAAAATCACCCGCATTAACAACCGTCGCCAACTGGCCAATACCGCTATGTTCGCCAAAACGATAACTATGTTTCAAGATTACCGTTTGTTGATTAAGGGCTTGATTGGCTGTTAACACCTTACCCACCGCTACGTCTTCTTTTGCGTAAGTTTTAAGCCATGCTTGGGTATTCGCATCATAAGCCACCTCAACCGCGCCCTGACACAAATCGCCCAATACGGCACCAGCCTCTACAGAAGCTAATTGATCTTTATCGCCTAATAAAATTAAGGTCGCTGTTTCGGGCAAGGCATCGAGTAATGCGGCCATCATTTCTAAATCAATCATTGAGGCTTCATCCACAATCACAATATCGGCTACGAATGGATTATTACGATGATGCTTAAACTGTCGCGTCATGGCTTGTGTGCCTAATAAGCGATGCAAGGTGGTCGCCTTAGTGGGCATCAGTGCTTTGATGGCATCCGCTACCTCCAACGCGCTAATGGCTTTATTGATAGACTCACTGACTCGCGCGGCGGCTTTACCCGTCGGTGCGGCTAATAAAATATTTAGACGATGTTGCTCCTTAGCCTCGCCTTGTAATAACTGAACTAATATGGCTAATAATTTCGTGAGTGTTGTTGTTTTACCCGTACCCGGTCCGCCAGTGATAATACTAAAACGAGCTCGAAGTGCTAAAACGCAGGCAATTTTCTGCCAATCCGGTTGTTGCAATTGCGCTGAGAATAATTGCGTAATTTGCTCTTTTAATGGCGCCGGCAGACTGTCTCTACAAGGCAGCAAGCGCTGCTGAATACCCTGATCAACCGTTTGTTGGCATTGCCAATAACGCCTTAAATATAAACGCGAGCCAGTCAGCACCAACGGCGAATTTCCCTCGCCTGTGCCGACCACCAAGGTGTTCGCTAAACCTGTTTGCCAATCCGTTAAGGTATAGCTTTTAATTTTTGCTAAACTCGAATCTGCGCTTTGCGCTTCATCAGCACAAGTGATGCCTAATACCGCTTCCACGTTTTGAGACAGCTTGGCTAAATCGACATACACTTCGCCTAAACTTAGTTGCTGACTGACCAAGGCGCTCGCCCAGAGTAAACTATCGGTCGCGTTAGGTTCTTGTTCTGCAATAAAATTTACAAAAGCGCCATCAATGTAGCTTAACCAAGAATACTTCTGCCATTGTTGGATTGCTTGCATAATCATGCATTGTCTCCTTTAGGCCTTTTACCAAACAAATCATCTAAGGTTTCAATCAATATTTTTGCGGGTTTAGTCACCACACGGCCACCTGATGCACTTTGAAAACCTCTTAAGAACAAATAGACACCACCACCGATATGCTTATCATAATCATACTCAGCGATCCGATACTTTAGTAAGCGATGTAAGGCCAAGACATAAATGACCAATTGTAAATCATACCGTTTCTCGAGCATGGCAAGGTCTAAAGAGGCGTTTGAATAGGCTGTTGCATTGGCCCCTAAACTGTTAAATTTATAATCGGCAATATAATATTGATTATTATGCATAAACACTAAATCGATAAAACCTTTCATCAAGCCATTTACCCATTTGAAGTTTAATTTAGGTCGCGCTTGGTCTGGGTAAAAATACTGACTCAGTAACTTATCAACGACTAACAAATCAACCTTGTCAGCACCCATTAAAAATTCCATTTCAACTTGATAGTGGCCGCTATCTAAAGTCGCTAATGTCACGACCTCATTATCCAGCAAGGGCATAGACAACCACTGCGGTAAGGCCGTTTCAATAATCGTGGTTTTGTCTTTCCATGACGCTTGAGTAAAAAGACTTTGAATGAGCAATCGACGCTTGTCTTCATTTTCTAAACTGGCTTTAAAACCAACGCGCCCACACTGCTCTAATAAGCTATGGATTAAAAGCCCCGGCCCTGCGCCTTTGGGTAAATCATAAATAGTTACTCCGTTTACAGCGCTAATAAGCTCGTCATTCTCGGCTTCATCGCCTTCTGTGGCGTCTTGCGCTGTTTCCGGCTCATCGGGTAAGTTTTTCTGACCCACTTGGCTGCTGTGCTTTAATGCACTGTAACTGGCAATCCACCAATTATCGCTGATCTTTATGTCTGCGCTACGGGCAACTCCCATAGTTGGCGCTTTCGCATTTGCGACATAGTTATCCAGGGTAATTTCTGGCAACACCGTGACCGCTATCGACTCACATTTACCTTTCATCTGGTTTAAACGAGCAGATAAGTCACTGGCAACGTCCTCAGTTGACCACGCCAATAAATACCCCAATGCGCTTTTCTCTAACTGACACGCCGATGTTTTGCCTTTTTTAATAGGGGCAATGCCCAACCAACAACCATATTGCGCGCGTGTTATGGCGACGTACATTAAGCGTAAATCTTCTTGTAAGCGCTCTTTATCAGTGAGTACTTTACTGGCATTTGTTTTATTTAAATCAACACACAAGGTGTTATTTTCATCATGATATTTAAAATAACTATCCCGATGACTCGGCTCTCTAAAAGCACAGATAAAGGGTAAAAATACCAAGGGATATTCCAAACCCTTGGACTTATGAATGGTCACAATCTTAATTAAATCAGCATCGCTCTCTAGCCTTAAGACATTCTCATCATTAGTCTGACTGCCTTCATCGGCAATCGCTTCTGCTAAATATCGAATTAAGGCAGGTTCACCTTCTAATTGGGCACTGGCGGTTTGTAACAACTCAGCAAGATGCAATAGATTGGTCAGTGTACGCTCGCCCTCACCTACTTCTACGCCCACACGCTGTATATTGTAATCATTTATTAACCGTCGTAAGGCCGGTAAAATACCGTCTTGCAACCAACTAGTGTGATACTGACTAAAACGCTCTAATTGAGTCTCCCAGCTGATTTCATCAACGACGAACGCTTGTAAGGCTTGAAAAGTAAAGCCTAAGGTCGCCGTACTTAATGCCGCCCTTACTTTAGATTCATTTCGCGGATCAGCTAAGGCTTTTAACCAAATCAATACATCAGTCGCTTCAGCACGGGCAAAAATAGAATCCCGCTCTGACAAATAAACACTCGGCAACCGTCGCTTTGCCAACGCTCTTCGCATCAGTGAAGCTTCTTTACCGGTACGCACTAAAATTGCAATATCATTTGGCTGTAAAGGTTTACAGGCTGATTGACCAGCAAAGCCCGTTTTATTATCGTCAGAGGCATTAAGCAAGCGGACAATCTCACTGGCCGTGACGTCTGCCATTTTGGCACGATACTCATCCTGAGAAACCGCACTCGTGCTCTCCCAATACCAACACGTTAACGCGGTAGCCTTTTTATTTTTAATCACCCACGCATCTTTACGTCCTTGCGCTTCAACGGCCAAAAATGGCAAGGGATTATTATCTTTAGCCTTTTTAAACAAAAAGGCGCCCCGTGTTTCCTGTTGCGCCTCCGCAAACTCAAATAGTTGATTAACGCCCTCAACCAAAGCGTGAGTTGAGCGATAATTTTTGTCTAAGGTGTAGTGTTTTCCTTTAGTGGCTTCGTAGGCTTTTAGATAAGTAAAAATATCCGCGCCCCTAAACGAATAGATTGCCTGCTTAGGATCGCCAATCATAAAACAACCTAAAGCACCGGTTTCCGACGGGGGATAGAGTGTCTCAAAAATCCGATATTGCACTGGGTCGGTATCCTGAAACTCGTCAATTAAGGCAATAGGAAACTGCTGACGAATCACCTGAGCAAACTGCGCACCATTTTGACCCTGCAATGCAAAATCTAAACCGGTTAGCATGTCGTTATAGGACATTTGGGCTAAACGATTTTTTTCTGAGCTCGCTCGGCCCCGCATCCACTGCACCGCATGTCCCATTAATGTCGTTTTTAACGTAGGTAAGGCCTCTACTTGTGCCGGCAGAATGCCTATCACATCAAAACCCGGATGTTTTGGCGGTTCACCCGACAGCGTTAACTTATCTAAACCTTGGGCTGATAAATTACCAAAGGCGGTGTCTGATAACTCGAGTTTAATTAGGCTAGGGGTATCAACCCAGTCTTGAATTTTACTAAACCACGTCTCTACATACCTAGCTTGATAATTTTTCCCTGGCAACACTTTATCAGCAACGGCCTTTTCAATTAACAGTCGCATCTCCCCTGCCCACAGCGTCCAAGGCGCTTTTAAAGCCAGCAAATCAGCATTACGTTTGCTATAAAACGACTCACACAGGCCATTAATATCTTTAGCGAGTAGCACATCCGTTGTAATCGGATCGTCTTTAATCAAAAAATCTTTAACGACCTTTAACAAGGTCTCTGGGGTTTTAAACTCGGCAAATATTTCTGGCAGAAACTTGTTTTCTGTCGATAACGCATAGTAAAAAGTACGCCAATAATCGCGAACAACTTGATTTAATAACTCCGTTTCATCGGGCTTAAGCTCTAAGCGAAACAGACTGCCGCTATCAAAAGCATGCTGTTTTAGCATACGATTACACCAACCATGAATGGTATACACCGCCGCTTCATCCATCCAGTTTGCCGCTAACTCTAAGCGCTGTGCACACTGTAAACGCTGCGATTCTTCTGGGTAATCTAGACACAATTCGGTCAAAAATGGATCGGCCTCTTCGTTGTGCCCACGAAAAAAACGTGCGGCAGCACTTAAGCGCGCACGAATTCTATCGCGTAACTCTTTAGTCGCTGCTTCTGTAAAAGTAACCACCAAAATATCGGGCGGTAACAACGGTCTATTTTGAAAAGCCGTGCCTAACTGATGGTTTAAGATTAAGCGCACATACAAAGCGGCAATCGTAAAGGTTTTACCGGTGCCGGCACTGGCTTCAATTAAGCGGGTATCGTATAAAGGAAATTTAATGACCTCTAATTTATTAATCGCGGTCATTACTCTGCTCCTTTTACTAATTGGAGACCCGTAAAAGCATCCGTATATAAAAGTGCCGCCCACTCTGAAAAGCCCAGTGCTAAAGTTTCAAACGTTGGATAAAAACGGCGTAAATAAGCATCATAATCCACCTCTCCCTTATTCCAACTATCGCCCTCATAGGCTGCTTTAGCAACCGACAAATCTTGTTTAGATAGCCACGCAAACGCCGATTTAACAGCCACTGGCAACGGTCGCTGCAAGCCTTGATGCCATGCCGTAAGCAGTTTCACCAACATTTGCTGCGCCTCGTGTTGATCAATCGGCTGTATTTCAACCATGATATCGGCACCGACTATGAACGTTCGTATTCCCAAACCTGAGGCACAAGCAACGACCTGTGTTAACCAATAATCCAGTAAGCTGTGATACTTTAGAAGCTTACCTTTCATTAAAACCCGTGCGGTCAGCCTAATTAAGGCTAAGTCACCCGCTTGATTCTGATGTATTTCTGTTAGATGACCCGTGACTTGCACCCCACTCTTATCAACTAAAATCACCTCCACACTCAGCGATTCTGGTGCGACCTCTGTCGACCACGTTTCAAGTAAGGCTTGATGCTGCGTCCAAGCGCCCGTCACAGGCGCTGTTAACGCCTCAAAGGTCATTTTAGAAAAACCCGCTAAAGGTAAATTACCGCGCGCTTGCATCGTTTGAAAACTTTGGCTAAAAACACTTTCAAGTGTTTCAGTTGGATTAGCCTTCAGGCTGGTCAACAAGTCTTCAGATTGCTGGTAGGTTTGTAAAGAATCAAAACCAAAGGGTTCATTATCCTCATTGCTAAAAATAGCATCGTCAAAACTAAACTTTAACGTTTCCTTACAAAATGTTTTAACCGGCGCTTTTAGAAACCGTCCTAGTGACTCAATAGTTACCGCTTTGGGCGCTTCAAAGGTTATCGCTGACGCTGGGCTACCCGCGTGTTCTTTATTACCTTCGTTTTCAAACCATTCGTGGCTATAAGTAAACAATTGCGTATCCGCATCACCTTTAATGTACTGAGGACTAAACGGCTGTAACGGATGCTCTACGGTGATCGCTGTCAGCCATTTCTCTGGTTTTACTGGCTCTGCAACCAAACTATCAAGACTAAAATTGTGCGCTAAAAAATCAAGTAACTGACTAACAAAAACCGAAGGCGGGATCTCTGTATTATCTCGAATACTCCGCCCCACCCAACTGATATAGAGTTGGGTTCGAGCAGACATTACGGCTTCTAAAAACAAATAATGATCATCTTGCCGACGCGAGCGATCACCCGGCCGATAATGCCCGCGTTGCCCCATTAAATCGAAACTTTGTACTTGTTGCGTTCGTGGAAAATCGCCATCATTAATGCCCAATAAGCACACTACTTTAAACGGAATAGCCCGCATTGGCATTAGCGTACAAAAATTAACCCGACCACTCAAAAAGCGTTGTTGTAAAGTGGGCTCATCGACCGCCGACAACCAAGCTTCTCGAACAATATTAATGGGTAATAAATCAGCTAGATCAAGCTTTGCTAGCTCACAATTTTTTCGCCATTGCTGTAAAGTCTGCTGTAAGGTCGCTAGGGTTTTACGCTCAAGTTCATGCGTGGGTTCAAAAAAATCGTCCAACATTTCACTTAATACTGTTGACCACGCAACGACACCATAATCTTGACGCAACTTTACAACATACACCGCCAATAAGGCTTGTAAGGACGCTAAACTACCTAAATACTGCGCCTCTAAACCACCAATATTTCCATACGGCTCAATCGTGTTAAATTGTTGCCCTGCTCCCACGGCATAGCCCAACAATAAGCGCTGCAAACCAAAATGCCAGGTGTTAGCGGTTAAATTTTCCGGCATAGCTACCGAATCTTGGCGTTGTTGGCTATCCAAGCCCCAACGAATACCCGATTCATTAAGCCATTGTTGTATTTTTGGGATAGCGACCTCATCAATCGCAAACTTTTTTCTCAGTGCAGGGACTTCCAATAAGCCTAAAAACTCACTCACTTCAAAGCGTGACTCAGGTAAACGCAACAACACTTCCAGCGCATTTAATAGTGGATTTTGCCCACGCTGTTGTTGGTCAACCAAACTAAATGGAATATAACGTTTATCGTCACGATCAGTTTGTCCAAACACGGCACGAATATGTGGCGCATAGCTATTAATATCAGGGACCATGACAATCACATCACGCGGTTGCAACGAATAATCGGCATTAAAACGCGCTAATAATTGATCATGCAAAATTTCAACTTCACGTTGTCGACTGTGTGCATTATGAAAAGCGAGGGAGCCATCAACGGCTGATAATCTAACGGGGGGCGAGGCTATTGGCTCTAAATCTAAAATGGATTGCTGGACATGTTGTAATAAACTACGGGCATCTGCTTGACCATAGTCTTCAAATAAATCAATTTTATACTGTGGCCAGTTCCACCCTTGATAGGCACTTTGATCATCAAATAAATCCAACAATCGCAGATAATCACGACCTTGTTTACCCCAAGCCGCCAACAAAGGATTTGCAAATTGATGCAAGGCTTCAAGACTTAATTCCGCCGACATGCCGTCTTTATAAGACTGGCGATGACGTTCAGCTTTTAATAAATCCTTATCTTCAATAATATCAGCCCAATAATGCTGACATGGATTATGTACAAACAACACGACTTGGCAAAATTGAGAGATTTTTGCCAACACTTCTAGTGATTGTTGGGGCAAAGTTGATAAGCCAAATACAATCAATCGCTTAGGTAGCTTAGGCTGACTTTGATCTATCTTTGCCATAAACTCGGCATGGACTGATGCGCGACTGGCAAAGGTGCTATTTTCTGCGCCTAAATCCTGTAAAAGCTCACGCCACAGTAAGGCTTGCCAACGTTGAGACTCCGGCAATATCTGCACCTCACCTTTGGCATCTCGCAATTGATCATGACCTAAGGCCCAATCTGATAACCAATCCGAACGATACACTTGATATTGATCGTATAAATCCGCTAACTGCTCGGCCAGTTGATAGCGTTTGCGACTTTGAGTGTCCTCTTTTAGAAATTGTCCTAGCACCTCAAAACCGGTTTTCTTTACTAAATTAGGCAGTAAACGGTATAAGCGCCAAATTAAAGCGGGCTTTGCAAGCAGTTGTTCTTTTGGGATTTTGTCACCCAACACCCAGCGATAAACTTGCCAAATAAAAGTTGCCGGTAATTTAACAGTAAAGCCTGCGGCAATTCCCAACGCACTATTTTGCGCCAAATTTTGCTTAAGCCATTGCCCCATACCATTGTTATTAACAAGGAAAACCTCGTTCTCAAGCGGCGCTAAAGGATGCACTTCAAGCCAATGCGCGACCACCTCCAACAAAGATTCTAATTTATTGGAATGTATGACGGCAATACCATTATCGAGAGTAGAGGAATGCTGTGCGGTAGTCATCAAAAAAAGCCCTCTTAGCTAACAGTTAATCTCGATCTTAATGCGCAAGGCTAAGCGACCTCTAAACAGTGAAAAGGGCCTAAATAGACCCTATCCGTACTTAGCTTGTTGGTGACGCATTGAGTACTAGCGACATAACACCTTATAATAAAACCCTTTCTATACCACCATTACTTGCGTGTTTGATATAGTTTTTCATCCAGTCTTTACCTAACACATGCCGTGCAATTTCTACGACAATGTAATCCACGTCTAGTTGTTCTTCGCCCTCTTCAAATCGTTGCAAGCCTTGCACACACGATGGGCAAGACGTCAGCATTTTAATCGGACCATCAAAACCATCTACTCGAAGTTGGCTAGAATTATTCAACAGTTCAGTCGCTTTACTTAAACGCACTTGGGTTGAAATATCAGGTCGAGCAACCGCTAAAGTTCCCGACTCTCCACAACAACGTTCGGATTTAAGCACCGTCTCACCCATCAAAGCATTTACGGTTTTCATAGGATCTTGTTGCTTCATAGGACTGTGACAAGGATCGTGATACAAATAACGACTACCATTCAGGCCTTCTAACTTTACGCCTTTCTCAAGAAGATATTCGTGAATATCCAACATGCGACACCCCGGGAAAATCTTTTCAAACTCATAGTCCAGTAACTGGTCAAAACACGTACCACAACTGACAACGACCGTTTTTATATCCAAATAATTTAAGGTATTAGCGACCCGATGAAAGAGTACACGGTTATCTGTGGTTATTTTTTGTGCCTTATCAAACTGCCCAGCAGCTCGCTGCGGGTAACCGCAACATAAATAGCCTGGGGGCAATACGGTCTGCACACCAATTTCATAGAGCATTGCTTGAGTCGCTAAGCCTACTTGAGAAAATAATCGCTCTGAACCACAGCCTGGAAAATAAAAAACAGCCTCTGAATCCGCCTGCGTTTTATGACGGTCACGGATAATCGGCACAACCTGATCACTCTCTACATCCAGCAGTGCTCTAGCGGTTTTAGACGGGACGTTATCTGGCATTTTCCGGTTGGTAAAATGAATCACAAACTCGCGTAACGCCGGCTTACCTGTTGATGAAGGTGGCTGAGCAAGTTGCGCCTTGCCCCAAGGTCTTAATAAAAAGTTGCCAATACGTTGTGCTTTATAAGACCATTCAATTAAAAACTTACGCATGAATTTAATGCTATTCGGTCGCCCCGTTGATAAAAAAGCAATCGCCGCTGATTTAACGGGATTAAAGCTTTGTTTACCCATCTTCCGCAGTAAATTGCGCATATTCATCGACACGTCACCAAAATCAATGTCAACTGGACAAGGATTAAAGCATTTATGACACACCGTACAATGATCAGCTACATCCTCAAACTCTTTCCAATGCGTGATTGAAATACCTCTTCGGGTTTGCTCTTCGTAAAGAAAGGCCTCAATCAATAAAGAGGTTGCCAAAATTTTGTTTCTTGGTGAGTACAAGAGATTAGCACGAGGCACGTGTGTGGCGCACACCGGCTTACATTTTCCACAACGTAAACAATCCTTGATAGAATCTGAGATAGCACCAATATCACTTTGTTGCATGATGAGTGACTCATAACCCATCAAACTAAACGACGTCGTATAAGCGGCTTCCATGCCCGCACCGGGCATTAATTTACCACGATTAAAATGACCTTCTGGATCAATTGCGTGTTTGTATGCATGGAAACTGGCCAACTCTTCAGCCTTTAAAAACTCGTATTTAGTAATACCAATCCCATGTTCTCCGGATATTACGCCATCTAAAGAACGCGCCAAAGCCATAATGCGTTCAACCGCTTTATTAGCTTCTTGTAGCATTTCATAATGGTCAGAATTGACGGGTAAATTTGTATGTACGTTACCATCACCTGCATGCATGTGTAAGGCAACAAAGACCCGACCACGCAACACTTCTTTATGCACTGCATCTATGCGTTCAATAACCGGCCTAAAATTATCACCCTCAAAAATATCTTGTAATAAAGGCAAGAGTTCTCGTTTCCACGAGACGGTTAACGAGTGATCTTGTAAGCGATGAAAAAGTGTCGGTTGATCCGCCCGATTAGTTAATTCACTAACCGTAACACCCTGTTCAGTAAAATTAGATTCTGCCTGTTGCAGGGGCATATCTAAATTATCATAAAGCCACTGCCACCGTTTTTGGACTTGCTCAATAAGCGCTATGGATCGTTCACGTCTATCGCCAATTAACGCGATGGCATCAACATTATTTTCATAAGATCGTAACGGTAAATCACCCAGCAAAGAAAGCCTTAACGCATGGCAAAGCCTTAACTTATTGCGCAATGAGAGCTCAATGTTAATCCGTTCAATACCATCGCAATAGTCGCCCATACGGGGTAACGGAATTACGACATCTTCATTAATCTTAAAAGCATTGGTGTGCTTTGCAATAGCCGCCGTGCGGGCACGATCCAACCAAAAAGTCTTACGAGTCTCCGGACTGACCGCGATAAAGCCCTCTGCATTACGGGCATTGCAAAGACGGATAACTTCAGAAGCCGCTAAAGCAACTTGTTTTTCGTCGTCGCCAACTATATCGCCAACCAACACCATTTTGGGGCGGCCATGATTTTTGGCTTTGCTTGCGTAACCTACCGCTTTAACATAGCGCTCATCAAGATGCTCAAGACCTGCCAACATGACGCGTGTTTCACCTTTTTTAGGCAAGGCTGCCAGATAATCACGAATTTCGACAATGGCTGGCACGGCCTCACGAACTTGTCCGTAGAATTCCAAACAGAACGTGCGGGTAAAGGCGGGCATCTTATGTAATATCCAACGCGCAGACGTAATAATGCCGTCGCAACCTTCTTTTTGAATACCTGGCAAACCGCCCAGAAATTTATCGGTTACATCCTTGCCCAAATCACCTTTACGAAACTGCGAACCGGGAATAACCAGCGCTTCTTCAGACAGCAACTTGCTCCCATTTGCATCATAGCGTTTAAGCGTAAAACTGACCTTATCCTGCTCATGGATTTTGCCTAAGTTATGATTAATACGCTCAACTTCCAACCAGTTTCCGTCAGGCGTTACCATCCGCCAAGATAGCAAATTATCCAATGCAGTTCCCCACAGTACTGCTTTCTTGCCGCCGGCATTCATAGCAACATTACCGCCTATGCAGGAAGCATCGGCAGAGGTAGGATCACACGCAAAAACCAAACCCACATTTTCTGCCGTATCCATCACCCGCCGAGTCACCACCCCAGCACCGGTATTAATGGTAGCGTAAGTTTGCTCAACACCCGGCAACGATGCCGCAGGGTTCACGGGTCCAATATCAATCAACTTTTCGGTATTAATGACCGCCGAATAAATGCTTAAGGGAACGGCACCCCCGGTATAACCAGTACCGCCGCCACGAGGAATAATCGTGAGGCCTAACTTAATGCAATCGCGTACCAAATGCCCCACTTCTTCTTCAGTCGAGGGATACAAAACCACAAACGGATATTCAACCCGCCAATCAGTCGCATCGGTCACATGAGACACACGTGCAAAACCATCAAAGCAAATATTATCTTTACGCGTATGTTTGACTAATAAAGCCAACGCTTTTCGACGCATTTCGCGAGTCCGCTCAAAGTGGGCTTCAAAGGCATCGACCGCTTGATGCGCGGCGTCTATCAATAGCGCCACCCGCTTCGTTCTTTCCGGATGCTCGCTTTCATCCTCGATATCGCGCTTATTCATCTGCTTAAGTCGATGCCGCAACGCCTCTAACAACGCTTTTCGACGTTTACGATTATCCAGCAAATCATCCTCAAGATACGGGTTACGCTGCACCGCCCAAATATCTCCGAGCACCTCAAAAAGCATTCTTGCAGAACGACCAGTAACCCGTTCACCGCGCAATTTTTCTAAAATCTGCCAGCTTTCCTCGCCCAATAAGCGGATGACAATTTCACGATCGGAAAAAGAGGTGTAGTTATAAGGAATTTCACGTAACCGGACCGGCGCCGCATCGGAGAACAAGGGGGGGAAGTTTGAATCCACTGATAGTCTACTTAATGAAATAGTTGATAGGATTTATTGTAACACTGGTGCGTTAAGGCAAAAACATCAAACCTAATAAGGTTAGCGTAAGTTATAAAAACACAGCCTTAACGATTTGCGCATCATAACGCTAAGAAGCTTGAATTTAGTGTTTATGGTCGATATAACCCATCGCGACCTCTACATAATATGTTTAAAGTATACATTCTAATAATGGTCACTGATTGACTCTTCATATTTGCTTACCTATCAAAAATCCGGCCCAAATAACGGTTAAACAGCTCAAACTATTAACCAAAAAAGTGGTCAACATAATGCGGCTATGTGCCTCAAAAGAGTAACCTTGCTCAATTAAAAATAACATTAAATATAACCCTGACAAGGTTAAATAGACACCCAGCATCACGACCATGATAGTCACGCGATATTCCATGGGTAACGCTACTTTTTGCAACAAAATCGTCGTTATTATGCCGATTAAAAAAGCCCCTATGGCATTGACGATCAGTAAGCCATACGGAATAACAAAACCGTTCCAATGCCACAACCCATCCGAGTACAAAAATAACGCTCTACCGCACAGCAGCCCTATCCAAACAGCGACTAAACAACCCAAGACGCTAACCACTACATTAAGAGCCGCTTTAGATAAACTGCCTTGCTCAATTAGATAGATAGTTTCTAAAGAAAAAGTTGAGAACGTAGTAAAAGCACCAATAAAGCCCACCAAGATAGCGGCACGGTACTCAAGACTAAAGGTGATCCGTTCTAATATAAGTGCTTCGGTCAGCAAGCCAATTAAAAAAGAGCCAATAACATTAACGGCCAAAGTGCCATAAGGCAAGCCTCGACCCAACCATTGATAAAGCCCCGAAGAAATTAAAAACCTGACTACTGCACCAAAACCGCCCCCCAGGGCAATAGCTATCAATTGATTCATGATTAGTACTTGATAAAGTGTTCTCGGTAGTAACGTAACTCTTCAATAGATTCAACAATGTCATCAAGCGCCTGATGCTTAGATTCTTTATTAAAACCGTCTTTTATGGCGGGCGCCCATCTAGCGGCCAACTCTTTAAGCGTTGACACATCAATATTACGATAATGAAAATAGGCCTCAAGCTTAGGCATATAGCGATATAAAAAACGTCTATCTTGCCCAATACTATTACCGCAAATGGGTGAGGTATTCTCAGGCACCCAAGCTTGCAAAAATTTGATTGTTAATCGTTCGGCTTCCGCCGCGTTAATCGTTGATGCCTTAACTCGATCAATTAAGCCTGATTGACCATGATGCTTTTGATTCCACTCATCCATCGCCGCCAAGGCAGCATCGTCTTGATGAATAGCTAGAACCGGCCCTTGTGCGAGAATATTTAACTCTTTATCGGTAATAATCGTAGCAATTTCTATAATTAAATCACTATCAGGATCGAGTCCCGTCATTTCAAGATCTATCCAGATAAGATGCTGTGAATCTTGTCCCATTGATTGATTCCATTGTGTTGTGGGTAGCGGTTAGTGTAGCATTGGCAAAACTGTACGTCTAACTCTTAAACTCAATGTGCCCGACCTATGAATACTTTTACTATTATCTTCTTAATCGCCCTCATTATTTCCTCTACGGTTCAGTTTTGGCTATCTAAAAGACAAGCTAATTATGTAGCCAAACATCGTAGCGCCGTTCCTGATGCCTTTAAAACCAAGGTGACCTCAGATGCACACCAAAAAGCTGCTGATTACACCTTAGCCAAAGTTAAGCTTGGCGGTATAGATGGGGTGATTAGCATCGTCTTACTCTTATTAATGACCTTGGGTGGCGTCATTAATGCCATTTTCGAAGGCTATTCCACTGTCATAACGACCCCCTTATTTGCGGGCGTTGCGGCAACAGCCACGGTTTTTTTCCTCTTAACACTCGTAGAAATTCCTAGCAGTCTTTATCAAACGTTTGTGATCGAAGAAAAGTTTGGCTTTAACAAGAGCTCTATAGCTCAATTTGTCAAAGACCAACTACTGCATTTAGCCTTAGGCGCTGCGATAGGTCTACCTTTCTTGGCTTTAATTCTGTGGATTATGGACAACGTTGGCTCCACTTGGTGGCTATGGGCGTGGGGCATTATCATGGGCTTTTCTTTATTAATGAGCTGGCTTTACCCAACCGTCATCGCTCCCTTATTTAATAAGTTCACGCCCATGGACGAAGGTTCTTTAAAAGACCGCATTCAAGGGTTACTAGCTCGCTGTGGCTTCAATAGCCAGGGCATCTTTATTATGGATGGTTCTAAACGTTCAGGTCATGGTAACGCTTACTTTACTGGCTTGGGCAACAATAAACGCATCGTGTTTTTTGATAACTTAGTTAACTCACTGGATGATGAAGAACTTGAAGCTGTGCTGGCGCATGAGCTTGGACATTTTAAATGTAAACACGTCATTAAAATGCTGATAGCAACATCAATCATGAGCTTAATCAGTCTAGGTGTTTTAGGTTGGCTAATTGATCAAGATTGGTTTTATACCGGTTTAGGTGTTGATATAGCCCAAAAATCTCATGCAACTGCACTACTTTTATTCCTGTTAGTCTCGTCCACTTTTACTTTTTTCATGCAGCCAATCAGCGCTTATTTTCAACGTAAATTTGAATTTGAAGCCGATGATTTTGCAGCAAACAATGCGCAAGCCACTAAATTGATCAGCGGACTGGTTAAGTTGTATGAAGAAAATGCCAATACGTTAACACCTGATCCTCTCTATTCAGCCTTTCATTACAGTCATCCACCTGCAGCTATTCGTATTGCGCATTTAGAATCAAAAGTCTAATGACTGACTTACAGGAAGGTCAGGTTATTGCACATTTAGGTCAAGGTATTGCCGTTGAATATAACGATAAAATCATCCTTTGCCAAACGTTAAGGCGACTGGAAACAGTCGCCGTTGGCGATCGTGTTTTATGGTCTCTATCCTCACCAGATCAAGGCCGAATAGAAGAAATACTACCCAGACGTTCGTGCTTAACAAGGCCATCCAGAAATGGCAAAACAAGGCCTGTAGCCGCTAACATTGACACCGTATTTGTTGTTTTTGCGGTAGAACCTCATTGTGATTTTTTACTTATCGATCAGTATCTAGCGGTTTGTGAAAATCACACGATTAATGCCGCTTTAGTGCTTAATAAAACCGATCTTCCCCAAACAGAGGTCATAGAAAAAGAACTGCTGGATTATGCAAAATTAGGCTACCCACTCTATCGAGTAAGTGCTTGGGCAACTTCTGGAATGGATGAATTAAAAAGCGTCTTAAAAGATCAAGTCAGTATGTTGGCAGGGCAGTCGGGAGTGGGTAAATCGTCATTAACCAATGCCATTATTCCCGATAAAGATCTAAAAACGAATACCGTTTCAGCAACCACCAAACACGGTCGACATACGACCACCGCTGCAACGCTCTATCATTTGCCTGAGGGTGGTGATTTAATTGACAGTCCCGGCGTTGCTATTTTTGGCTTGGCTGGACTGTCTGAACAGCAATTAGCCTATGGCTACAGAGAGTTTCAACCCCTGATTGATCAATGCCAATTTAATGATTGCCGGCACTTAAAAGACAAAGGCTGTGCCGTAAAACTCGCTGTCGATAACGGTGAAATCTCATCAACTCGCTACCAACGATTTTTAAAATTGCGCGAGAAAATGCCGCTATCTTTTGTTTAAAATCAGCTTGACCACACAGGCCTAAGGCAATGACACCTAATCCCCCAAAAACCTCCTGTTTATCGTGTAAATTATCTGATTTATGCCTGCCTTATGGCTTGCAAATTAATGAAGTTGAAACGCTTGAAATTATCATAAAAATAAAAAGACCCTTACAAATAGACGAATTACTGTATTCAAAAGATGAATTATGTAAGAGTTTATATGCGGTAAAATCCGGTTCTTTTCGAAGCTTTATTATGAATTCAGAAGGTATTGAGCAAACGCTTGGCTTTTATTTACCTGGTGAATTAATGGGGCTGGATGCTTTGTTTGAGGGACGTTTTAGCAGTTCTGTTGATGCCTTAGAAACCAGTTCGGTTTGTGAACTCCCCTTAACGAGGCTTAATGAACTCTGTACAGAAATACCTAATCTTCAATACCAGTTGACGCGTATTTTAAGCAAGGAAATTTCAGCTAATCACGAACAGATGATCTTACTGGGGCAAAACTCAGCAAAAATAAAAATGGCGACTTTTTTGTTGATGCTATCCAAGCGTTACAGTGCGCTGGGCTATTCAAGCAACGCTTTTAACTTAAGTATGCGTCGTCAAGATATCGGCAACTACCTAGGTGTTAGCCATGAAACTATTAGTCGTCAACTGAGCGTATTAATCAAAGAAAATATTATCACGGTCAACCACCGTGCCATTAAAATTCTCGACCTTGACTTATTAAAAGCCATTATTGAACCCTGCCAAACAGCACTTTCTAACGATACGCACTAAACTATGCCTATCAAAGAGAGTAGAGGCTGGATGAACAGAGTGCCCGGGTAACTTAAGATAAGTTACCCGGTGCAAACTAAACGCACTGAGAGACATTAAAGACCCTCAACCGTATAGATATCTGCTTTTTATAAAGCAGCGTGTAAAGACGTTGTTTCTGCTGGCTTACTAGGACCTTTAGTTGAATCACAAGCAGTAAGTGAAGCTACAGCGATAACTAACAATAATAATTGGCTAATAATTTTCATCTAATTTTTCTCTTTTGTTGATTTGATTTCTAACCACTTCTAACCTAACGACTAGGCTGAAAGCAGACTTTGTCTGACCCTTATTGGGGTGAGTTATTCTTGCATTAATAAGCCAATACAAGATTGATCCAAATCAACATCCGATCAATTAGATACATCTACTGCTTTAATCATTTAATTCTTAGTCGCTTCATTCAAGCAAATCAGCATCTCATCAAAATCATAATTCTCAGCAGATTGCTCTAAACGCAAAAAATAAGCCGGAAATGCCGCTTTCATGATAGCCTGATTTTTTTTGAAAAAATCAACAACATCACCGTCTGAATCGATAAGCAACTGTCTGAGATGAGTAACAACCTGGCTTAGTAAGTCTTTATCGACAATAGCCAACAAACTAATATCTTCTTTTTTTAACGGCATTTTTGCTTCAAGTTCTTCAATTATCTTATCCAAGATTAACTTGACTTGAATGCAAGCGTCATCAACTTCACTCCGTTCAGCACAATCATGTAACAACTTTTCCAATATCTTTGCTTTTTCAGACAAATTAACCGCGCCTATACTCGCAGAAACCCCCTTTAAGGTGTGCGCCACACGCTCTGCGGTAGCCCAGTCATTGGCTTCCAGAGGCGTAGCAAGGTCGTCACAAAACCCACGCTGACCCTTGATGAATTTCTGCAGCATTGATAAATACAGCGCTTTATTACCCAACACTCGTCGTAATCCATCTTCTATATTCAAGCCCTCTATCTCAGAAGGAAGCAATTGTTCTTCAACATCAAAGGTCTTCGTTTTCTTTTTAGGTTTCTCACCTAAACCTTCTCGAGGCTGAATCCATTTTATGAGCTTATCCCAAAGATCTTGTGGCTCCACTGGCTTGAGCAGATGATCATTCATGCCCGCCGAAAGGCAGTTATTAATATCAGACAACATACCATTTGCCGTCATCGCCACAATAGGCAGCTTTGCAAACTGCTCCAGTTTGCGAATTTCAAGGGTTGCTGTTATGCCATCCATTATCGGCATTTGCATATCCATCAAAACGATATCGTATTTAAGCTGTAAAACCTTATCGATTGCGATTACTCCATTTTCTGCAAAATCAACTTTAAACCCTGCTTCCATCAACAATAAAGAGGCAACTTCTCGATTTAATTCATTATCTTCAACCACTAATACTCTTGCACCTGAAATCAATTGCAATGATTCTCGAGAACCTTTATGCAGTAAATGGGCCTGTTTATTTTTAGTAGGACGCCCAATTTGAATCATGACTTGATCCAACATATCAGAAGGGGTTATCGGTTTTACCAAAATGCCGTCTACTAAGGCTTGATCATTAAAAGACAAATCATCCGTCTCAAAACTATTCATCAAGACTATTTTGGGCTGTACCCCAAGCGCCAGTATCTTTATGTTTTTAATAACTTGAAGCGGGGTCCTGCTGTTCACCTTAAAATCGATAAAAACGATATGATAAAAATCCCCTTCTAGTTCAGCCTGCTTAATCAAATCAATTGCTAACTCGCCTGAATCAACCACATCGACCCGTAATCTCATCCTGATTAATAAGTGACTGAGTGCTGTTCTAACCGCTTGACTGCCATCAATGACGAGTATTCGATCGTTGAGAGCGCTTTCTGGCAATCGTGGTTGGTTTATCTGCTCAGGACAATTAAACCAAGCTGTAAACCAAAAAGTAGATCCCTGGCCATAAATACTGTCTACACCAATTTCACCCTGCATAAGCTCTACAAGGTACTTTGAAATAGCCAAACCAAGTCCCGTTCCGCCATACTTTCTTGTAATAGAGTCATCAGCCTGCTGAAAGCTCTGAAAAAGCTTACCTAGCTGTGAAGCCTCTACACCAATACCTGTGTCAATGACTGAAATGTGCAAGAGTACTTTACCTATCAGTTGGTTAACTTTTTTAATGCTAATATTAACTTCACCTTTCTCAGTAAATTTAATCGCATTCGTTACAAAGTTAATCATCACTTGAGAAAGTCGAAGCGGATCACCTATTAATTCAAGCGGAACATCACTCTCAACATTGTAAATTAGTTCAATATTTTTGGATGAACATTTCGTTGCCAATAAGTTAGTGACATTATCAAGAATATAATTTAGATTCATATTCGTTGATTCCAAGCTCATTTTACCGGCTTCTATTCTTGAATAATCCAAGATATCATTGATAATACCCAGTAAATGATGCGCAGAACTCAGGATTTTTTCTATAAAATCACGCTGCTTAATTGTTAATTCAGTATTAAGCGCCAAATGACTCATACCAATGACGGCGTTCATAGGCGTTCTAATTTCATGGCTTACATTAGCCACAAAATTTGACTTCGCTAATAATGCTTGCTCTGCAATCGCTATCGCAGCAGCATACTGTTCATTTTTACAGCGGAGATCTTCCAGTAAAGCCTCAACAGATTGTGTTGCTAGAGATGCACGAAGACTGGGTACTTGATCGCGAGTAAATAAAGGCGCGTTAATAGCATGACGAATAGTCGCCTTAATCCCGTCACTTGAAGGGGTAACATTAACAAAATGCACGGGATTACAAGGTAGACTAGCCGTCAAATCTAAACGATTTTTGGTGAAAAAATCGAAAACCAACTGATAATCGAATGAGTCAACACTCACCTTGACAACTAAACTGGGGGACTCGGCATATCGCAATAACCAACGATATAAATCCGATATTTCTGCCGCAAATTTTGAGGCAAAACTGACCTCATTAGTCAGGACTACAACTAAGTCATAGGCTTTCTCACGCACATTAAGCAACGCATTGTTGTCGCTTAGCGAAAGGCTACCCAACTCAATTATTTCAGCCATTTAAAAACCAAACATCCTGCATCATCATAATGCTTTCTTAGATCAGTAATAAGTTGTTGAGAAATTTGTGTTGCTGATTTCCATGTAATTGAACGAAATAATGTGATAACTTCTTGGCTAGGTAAGCCATCTGTCCATAACAAAACGGCATCACCCTTCGTTAGCTCAACTACATCTTCCACTAACATTGATGGAATTCTACCACCTAAAACACCTTCTCGAGAAACACCTCGCCACTTATTATCCCCTACTAAAGCGGCATTCGTGCTGCCCACGCCAAGATAATGTAGGCGATGACGACGGGTATTGATATAAACCAAACTCACCGCAGCGCCTCGCGTGAGCATTAAAAATGCGTTCAATTTCTTCATCAATTTAACCAAATCAGAACTGGCGTTATCCTTAATAAAAGCAACAATATGTTGGGCGAGCACATGAGCCTCATCACCATGACCTGAAACATCAATGATGGACAACAAAAAACCACCTTCACATTCAATTATAACGGCAGCATCTCCACCCACATCATTATGATCGAACGGTTTAATCGTGGCGCTTATCTCATAGTCTTTATAGGTATTACACACTAGGTCGTTAGTATCCACCGGCAAAAATGAAGAAAATCCCAGCTTAAAATTTGGTTTTAATTCTTTGATGCACTTTCGCGCAAGCACCAAAGTCCCCTGACCAACATCTGATTTTATCCAAAAGAGATCAGACATTCGTTTAACCGCCGGCAAACCCAAACCCAGCGTTCCCCCAGAACTATAATTTTCTTGTAACGCAACATCTACATTGACGATACCAGGACCTTTATCTTGAGCCCAAATATCAATATTAACTTTGGAGCCTAATACACTGCGACATAAGCGAATTTCACCCTGTTGCGCGTATTTAAGAATATTCCACGCCAACTCGGAAACAATGGTCGTTATAATCATCCTGTTAACGGCTGTACTCTCTTTTAAAACCCCCAATTTAGGGATTTTATCAATCATACTAAATATATTAACTTTGCTTGATATCTTGAAAGTTATATTTCCATTTAACTCACTTTCCATATAATTTATCTAAGTAATCGTAAGCCGCTTCAATATTTATTAACGCACTAATGCCAGAAAAATAAACATCATTGTTGATCAAGTGCACCACAATACCGGGACTTAAACCCACAAACAAAGGAACTACGCCTAACAATTGCAAGGAGTTAGCCATATTTTTCAAGTCTATGAATTCCGAACAATCCATTATTTTAGTCGCCGAAAAGTCAAAAATCACAGCCCGGGAACGCGTCTTCTTGGCTTCATTCGCCACTAGGATCTTAATTTGTTCTATAAATTCATCCGAAATAGAGCTAGGCAACGTCAGCATCAATGAACCCTTAACGCTGGTCAAGCCATAACTAAAGCCTAGAGAACTCATTTTAATGACTGTCCATTTAAATGATTAATTTTTATCACGAGTTCTTTAAAAAACCACATGCCAACCATGAATAAATCAGCACGCTACTTTTAAATAGACTGATCATTAATGATTTTTGCACCAATTAATTCCAAGCCAATCGCTGCGGCATCTCGCAACGAGCCCGTGGTTTTAACATCGCCCACTTGCACACCCAACTCGACCAAGGTATAAGCCACCTCGGGTGAAATGCCTGAAATAATCGAAATACAGCCCATTAACTGGGTCGCTTTAGTGATTTTTATTAACTGATTAGCCACGGCTGTATCCATAGCAGCTACCCCGCTAATATCCATAATAAAAACTTTTGCACTGGTTTCTGCAATCTTTGCTAGCGTTTTATTCATGATATCTTGAGAGCGACTTGAATCAACTATCCCTAAAATAGGTAATAAAAGAATATCCTCCCAAATTGGAATAACCGGTGTAGACATCGCCATTAGCGTTTGAGTATAACTAGCCAGCTCTTTATTTTTAACATTAGCTATTTCATCTAACGCTAAATAGGTATCGATAGCGATTAATTTATTAACGGCATCTATTATGGCATCCAAATGAGCGGGCGCCGTTTTGATACTGCGGAGTTGTTTAATCAGCAAATTACCTGAAATAGACATTCCCGCGCAGTAAATATCATTACCCAAATTTATCCGCGCATGGACTGCGCCAACATGGCGACGTGAACTAAAATATTCTTGATCAACGTTAGCCTTAAAAAACTTATGCCAATGACTCGACTGCATGTCTTTTACACGGGCCATGCTAGCGGGATTATCTGCAAAGAATAATTGATACTCCTCCTGACCTGCCAGCCACTCATAAAATGAATTGATAAATACAGGGATATAATCCTTAAGCAACTCACCTGCTTCACGGACATACTGAGCATCATTTTCAGTAAAAACGAATTTACTTAAGGTTCTATTTACCTGAATCATTGTTATTCCAGTTTAATGTATTTAAAAAACATTCAAGACCTTAATAAAAAAGTCTATACAAACAGTCGGTTAAGTGTTTTTTGGCGCTATTAATCAGAGTGCCTGAAGGCTATCGATTCAAAAATAGGCGCCACTTCTACAAAAGCGTCCACCATATCCGGATCAAAATGTGTATCCCGACCTTTTACAATAATAGCCACAGCGTCCTCATGACTCATTGCGGGCTTATAAACACGCTTAGAAATCAGTGCGTCATAGACATCAGCCAAAGCCATTAGTCTGGCAGAGATTGGAATATCATCGCCTTTAAGCCCCAATGGATAACCTGTGCCATCCCATTTTTCTTGATGTGAATAAGCAATTTCCCTCGCACATTGCAGAAACGAATGCGGCGTATCCAATATTTTTTCCGCCGTTACAATGGCATCTCGGCCAATTGTGGTATGCGTTTTCATGATTTCAAACTCTTCTGGATCCAATTTTCCAGGCTTTAATAAAATATTGTCCGAAATACCTACTTTACCAATATCATGCAACGGTGCTGACTTAAATAAAATTTCAATTTGTTCATTCGTAAGATACGTTGCAAATTTTGGATTCTTACTTAATTCCACAGCCAAAACCTTCACATAATTTTGGGTGCGAAGAATATGCTGGCCGGTTTCATTGTCACGTGTTTCTGCAAGGCAAGCCATAGCCATAATAGTCACATCTTGAATTTTAGTGACCTCATCCATACGCCGGGCAATTTCAACTTCGAGATAAGAGTTTTTATCTTTCAAAAAATTAGCCAAACGTTTAGTATCCAATTGCGCTTTAACTCGCGCCAGTGCGATACTGGGATTAATAGGCTTAGAAATATAATCAGCCGCACCCAAGGTTAACCCTAACTCCTCATCAATGCTGTCAGTTTTTGAAGTCAGAAAAATAATAGGGATATCTTTGGTCTTTGGATTGGCTTTAATGATTTTACAAACCTGATAACCATCCATTTCAGGCATCATAACATCAAGCAAAACCAGATCAGGAAGTACCACTTCCTCTTCAAGAATTTTTAACCCACGCACACCACTTGTTGCCACTTTTACTCTGTATAAACTTTTAAGTAAATTCCTCGTAACATCGAGACTATCAGGGGTATCATCAATAAGTAAAATAATAGGTGTATTTAAATCATCAACCATAAAAGAAACAAATTAATCTGTAATTATCAGTTATATTCATATTACATTATTCATTCAA
Source organism: Crenothrix polyspora (assembly GCA_945877505.1). Taxonomy (GTDB): domain Bacteria; phylum Pseudomonadota; class Gammaproteobacteria; order Methylococcales; family Methylomonadaceae; genus Methylobacter_C; species Methylobacter_C polyspora_A. The sequence goes on along the minus strand of CAMDWT010000018.1, from coordinate 8,271 downwards.
ATTGACAAGTTAATTAACGATACTATAATCGAAAGACTAAAACGTTAATCGAAGAAGAATATTTGTTTATTTATAAACTTATTAGCTCTATTCTCTTTATTCAGTTGCACCAGACAGATTAATAACAACAACCCTCTATACAGCTTATGACTGACTATAAATCTGCCATTGATATAACTGATTACCAAATTAATAAGCCTATGATCGAGTTATTACATGGAACACCTATTTCATTTGAACCCATCAATGAATACGAAATTGAGATAGAAATTATTTTACGCTTAGCAAAAGTAACGACTTACCGAGACCAAGCCACCAGCGCGCACAATTTAAGAGTGTCCAAGTATGCTCGATTGATTGCTAGTGGTTTAGGTTGGTCTGTAAACGAACAAGAAAAACTTATGATGGCTTGCTCTTGTCACGACATCGGCAAGATCGGTATCCCTGATTATATTCTCTTTAAACAAGGCTCACTAACCGCTGAAGAGTATGATCTCGTAAAGACCCATACGACTATTGGCCATGATATTTTGAATGATAGCCGGCTACCACTCTTAAAAGAAGCGGCTATCATCGCCCTAACCCATCATGAAAAATTTGATGGCACCGGCTATCCTAACGGCCTAGCTGGCGAAGAAATACCGCTAAGTTCTCGCATTGTTGCGGTTGCTGACGTTTTCGACTCTTTATTATCCCTACGTACTTTTAAGCCAACGTGGAATATTAATCAGGTGATACATCACCTTGAATCCAATAAAGGCCTGCACTTTGACCCTGTTTGTATTGATGCCTTTATCGGCAATTTGTTGGGTGCGCTGAAACTTCGTGATAGCTTCGAAAATGACCTCAGTTACGCCTTTGATTTAACGAGCAAAATTAAACTTCATCACCCTGAAGAACGCTTTCAAGAATTTTTTAAATCAAGCCCTGTCGGTATTGCAATGATCGACCATCTAACAGGTGAATTTTTAGAAGCTAATCAGTCTTTATTTATCTATACCGGCTATAGTAAAGAGGAATTTTTAAGCCTGACCATTTGGGACATCACACCAAAAGAATACGAATTTCAAGAAATTCAACAAATGTATGATCTCAATACCTATGGTCATTTCGGCCCCAATGAAAAAGAATTCACCCGTAAAGATGGCACTCAATTCCCAATCATGATTCAGGGGTTTGCGCTAAATCAGAACCTTAATGATGCTCGAAAAGTCGTCTGGATTGTTGTGCAAGACATTACCTTGACTAAAAACAAAGAACAGCAATTAAGTCAACTCGCCCTCCATGATCCCTTAACAGGACTACCCAACCGACGCCTATTAAGTGATCGTATTCAACAAGCAATCACCCATTCCACACGCAGCAAAATTCCTTTTGCTCTTATTATTTTAGACTTAGATCATTTTAAACCGGTTAATGATCGTTTTGGTCATTCTATTGGCGATGCTGTTTTAAAAGAAGTTGGCCTAAGGATTAAAAATAACCTTATAAGAGACAGTGACACCATCGCGCGTATTGGTGGTGATGAATTTGTAATTATATTGCCAGAAATTCAAAACCATAAAAGTGCCCTATTAATTGCTGAAAAAATTAAAGTGGCCCTACACAAACCAATGGACATAGAAGGTTATAATATTAATATCAGCGGAAGTATTGGTATAGCCCTTTACCCTGAACACGGTAATGACGAAGATACTTTATATCAAAATGCTGACGATGCGCTCTATAAATCTAAAAACTCAGGTCGTAATAGCATTCATGTTTATGAGTTGGAAAAATAAATTAAAATAGAATGCTCAACCTAAAAAAACTTGAAGTTAAACACTTTATTCTAGCGATTCATAAGCCTCTACCGTAAATCTTGGCGAGCATATTGCTAAAAAAACCAGATCTTCTGTGCCAATATTGCTAATACTTTGTGGGCACAGTGCTGGGATAATCACCACATCACCAACGACTAAGTGTTGTGGCTCTTGCAGGCCTATTTGAACCTTCGCAACCCCTGCTAAAATTACATATCTTTCAACGACGCCTTTTAATCGGTGCACCTTAGTTGTTACCCCCGGTTCAACTCTCGCTCTAGCAATCGATACATCAGGATCTGCAGGAGAGTTAGACAACTCCAGAATAAAGCAACCTTCATCAAAATAATATTCATCAGCGTCGTTCGACTTTAAAACGTGTGGCAACATAATTTCTCTTTAAATTCATTATAGGTAATAAGAAAACATCTTAAACAACCCTTGCTTTTGACTTGAGCCACTAAAGTGAGCACTTAGACAACCTCAATACTGATGGTTTTTAATAGCGTACTAATGAAGTCTATCTTCTGCTCAGTGCTTGTAAATGGTTTTATAAACTTCAATTTGTCAGCGCCATCAAACTTATAACACTGCGCCTGCGTTTGTATTAAATTAATCAAGTTTTCCGCACTAATATTCGGCGTTGAAGTAAAAATAATTCGCCCGCCTCCGGCATTAGCTTCAATTTTCTTAATGCCTAAGCGTTCTGCCTGATGTTTTAATTCAGTGACACTGAACAATGTTTTGACTGGCTCTGGCAATAAACCAAAACGATCAATCATTTCGACCTGTAACTCATGTAATTCAGCCTGCGTTTCCGTACTGGATAAACGCTTATATAAGACTAAGCGCGCATGAATATCCGGCAAGTAGTCCTCGGGTATAAGGGCAGATGCTTGCAAATCAACTTCTGCGCCACTATCCATAGGCGTATCAAGTTCAGGTTGTTTGCCCGATTTTAAGGCACTAACCGCTCGATCCAACAATTCAGTATATAAAGTAAATCCAATTTCCTGAATTTGACCACTTTGATCATCACCCAACAACTCCCCCGCACCACGAATTTCCATATCATGGGACGACAACATAAAGCCTGCCCCCAAGTCACCTGAAGCTTCAACCGCCTCTAGCCGCTTCATCGCGTCTTTACTTAGCAATGATTTTGGAGGCACTATAAAATAAGCATACGCCCGTTGATGTGAACGTCCTACACGACCACGTAATTGATGCAATTGCGCTAATCCTAATTTATCAGCTCGATCGATGATAATAGTGTTCGCCGTAGGAATATCGATACCACTTTCAATAATCGTAGAGCACAGTAATAAATTAAAGCGCTGGTGATAAAAATCTAACATGATGCGTTCAAGTTCACGCTCTGGGAGTTGTCCATGGGCAATTTCTATGCGCGCCTCAGGGATAAGCTCAGACAACTCTCTCGCCATCTTATCCATGCTTTTAACTTCGTTATGCAGAAAAAATACTTGCCCACCGCGCTTAATTTCACGTAAACAAGCTTCTCTGACTTGTGAGTCTATCCATTCGGTAATAAATGTTTTAATCGCGTGACGATTAGGCGGAGGACTGGCGATAATCGAAATATCTCTTAACCCTGCCATAGCCATATTCAGCGTTCTTGGAATAGGTGTGGCAGTTAAGGTCAAAATATCTAACTCTGTGCGCATTTTCTTAAAATGTTCTTTTTGGCGGACACCAAAACGATGCTCTTCGTCTATCACCACCAAGCCTAACGCTTTAAACTTTAATTCCTTAGATAATAAAGTATGCGTACCGATAACAATATCAACTTTCCCCTCTGCCAATTCCTCGGCAATCTGTTTCTGCTGCTTAGGCGTTACAAAGCGCGACAACACCTCAACCCGAAAAGGCCAATCAGCAAATCGATCTCTAAAATTCTGATAATGCTGCTGAGCCAATAAAGTCGTGGGCACTAATACCGCCACTTGTTTGCCACTTTGTACGGCAATAAAAGCCGCGCGCATAGACACTTCTGTTTTACCAAAGCCTACATCGCCACAGATAACCCTATCCATCGGCTGAGGGCTGGCCATATCTTCCAATATCGCTTCAATGGCCGATAATTGATCAGGGGTTTCTTCAAAGGGAAAAGCTTCGGCAAAATTTTGATAATCGGCATCCTCAACAATAAAAGCATGCCCCTGTTTAACCGCTCGCTTAGCATGAATCTCTAATAACTCAGCCGCTACGTCTCGAATACGGGTAATTGCCTTTTGCTTTAACTTAGTCCATTGGTCCCCGCCCAACTTATGCAAAGGCGCATTTTCTGGACTCATACCCGTATATCGACCAATGACATATAACGTAGAAACCGGCACATATAACTTATCGTTATTGGCATATTCCAACATCAAAAATTCTGAAGTAATGCCACCGACTTGCAAGGTTTGCAAACCCAAATATCGCCCAACCCCATGATCTCGATGAACCACCGGTGATCCTATCGTCAACTCATTAAGATTATTGACAATATTTTCTAGCTCACGCGCTGCAGATTGACGCCTACGGCGACGTTGCATCACTTTTTCACCTGATAGCAAGCTTTCGGTAATAATGGCAATGGCAGGATTATCTAGCCATAAACCATGCTCCATAGGCGCAACTAACAGACAAGGTGAAACCTCCGACTGTAAAAATGCCTGCCAACTATCAACGAGCTTAACGGAAATCTTGTATGTTCTTAGCTTATCAAGAAGCGCTTCTCGTCGCCCTGCAGACTCTGAGACAAACAGTATTTTTCCGGCAAAAGAATCGATAAACTGACTTAATGCCTGCGCAGGATGCGCTGATTTACCATCCAATATAACCGAAGGTAACTGATGACAGGTAAACGTGATACCATCATCATGAGCTTGATCTTGCAGAGTAATTCGTGCAAACGACTCAGCTCTGGCGGACAATGCCTCAGCATTTAAAAATAACAACTCCGGCTTAAGTAATGGCCTGTCGATATCATATTTACGTTGCTGAAAACGTTCATCAGCTTCTGCATAAAACTCCTGCGCAGTCGCCATAAAACTATCTGAGGTCACTAAAATAGCTGAAGGCGGTAAATAATCAAATAAGGTGGCCGTTTGTTCAACAAACAACGGTAAATAATATTCGATACCATTTGGCGTTATGCCTTTACTGACATCAAGATACAAAGAATTTTTAGGTGAAGTTTCCGGAAAGCTAGCTCTAAAAGCCTGCCGAAAATACTTGATGGACTCATCTGTAAAGGGAAATTCACGTGCTGGAAACAACTGAATTTGATTGATTTTTTCTAATGAACGTTGTGTCTCTGGATCAAAGGTCCGAATTGATTCAATTTCCTCATCAAATAATTCAATACGGAACGGCACATGACTTCCCATCGGAAATATATCAACAATGGCGCCTCTAACCGCAAATTCCGCATGTTGATAAACCTGCGATACACATTGGTAACCCACACTTTCCAGCTTAAGTCTATTTAGTTCAAGATTAAAATCCTCACCGACTTTAATCGCAAAACTATTCGCTAAGACATGTTCTCGGGGCGCTAATCGGTGCATTAAAGTAGTCACTGAAACCACTAAAGCACCTCGTTTTACCTGAGGCAGTAACGCCAATGTTTTTAACCGTTCGGAAATAATTTCGGGTAACGGTGAAAAAACATCATAGGGTAATGTTTCCCAATCGGGAAAATGCAATAGGGGATATTCACCCTGTAAAAAAAAGGCCAGTTCATGTTCTAAACGTAAAGCCGTTTGATTATCGGGGGTGATTATAACAAATAGCCGATTTTCATTAGCAATGGCTGACGCTAAGGCTAAGGCATCAGCACATCCACCCAAACCTGCCCAAATAATTGCTTCATTTTTTGATTGAGGAACAATCGGTGAAAAAATAAGTGTCTCAGGCATTTAGTCGCTATTTTAAAAGAAGGTTAAGATTATGGGTCATAGACGCTTGAATGCAGTTGGCACAGACTTAACTTAAAAACATGGCATCACCATAACTAAAGAAGCGATAGTTTTGATCAATGGCATGACTATAAGCCTTCATCGTAGATTCATAGCCTGCAAAAGCAGAAACCAGCATCAGTAAGGTCGACTCAGGCAGATGAAAATTAGTCAACAGAGCATCAACCGAGTGAAACGTATATCCAGGCGTAATAAATAAATCGGTATCACCAAAGCCAGCGGTCAACTGTCCGCTTTTAGACGCCGACTCTAAGGCTCTGACCGCTGTCGTACCAATAGCAATAACGCGCCCACCCTTTTCTCTCGTCAGCGCTACAGCATCAACCGTGGTTTGAGGGACGACATAATATTCTTTATGCATCACGTGCTCTGACAATAATTCTGTTCGAACAGGTTGAAAAGTCCCACTACCTACATGTAACGTAACAAAGCTTGTATTTGCACCTTTGGCTTTGATTTTATCCATCATCGCCAGATCAAAATGTAAACCCGCTGTTGGTGCAGCTACGGCCCCTAATTCTTTGGCAAATACGGTTTGATAGCGTGTTAAATCCGAAGCATCATCTGCACGAGTAATATAAGGCGGCAAAGGAATATGACCAATAGCATCTAACAACGGCAGTAAATTATTGTCAGCAAATTCCAATTCAAATAAATCATCAACCCTACCCTGCACTTCACAATGATGACCTTCAGCCAATTCAATCACCGTCCCTGGCTTTGGTGATTTACTGGCTTTAACATGCGCGATAGCATGATGCTGATCAATAATACGCTCTATTAAAATCTCAACTTTACCCCCGCTTTGCTTGTTACCAAACAATCGAGCAGGTATCACCTTGGTATCATTAAAAACCAAAAGATCACGCTCATTGATTAAATCAATAAAGTCCGTAAATTGCCGATCACATAGCTCACCCGTTTGCCTATCCACACATAATAAGCGACTAGCATCACGCGTTTCTAGAGGCTTTTGTGCAATCAATGCCGTAGGCAATAAATAATTAAAATCACTTTTTTTCATAACCAGCGATATTATCAGGTTAAGACATTTAATACACCTTAAAAATAAACTAGCTTTTATTACCCAGTGTTCTTATAATAGCTCTTCTTTGCCGGGGTGGCGGAACTGGTAGACGCGCCGGATTCAAAATCCGGTGAGGGTGACTTCGTGCCGGTTCGATTCCGGCCCTCGGTACCAAACATGGGTTTCCGAGTTGTGCAAAGAAACCAATGGCTTAGAGAGTTTTAATAATTCTCTAGGCCATTTTTTATTGTGGTGAAAAAAGTCATAAAATCCTCTACGTTGCACTCACGTTGCAATTGAATATAAATCATCACAATAAACAGAACTGTTGCTGATAATTCAGCCATAAAAAAAGTCGGTATTACCCGACCTTGATCTCAATAAGAAACATGTTTCCAAATAAGACCAAATTTACCCGACCCACAAATAGGACGCGGTATCAAATTAGTTGTGCTAGGTCTTGGCACTCTCGATAATTCAGCGCAATCTAATCTTACTTTAAATAAGCTGGCAGCCATTTCTGAATTTGAACGCCAAATTATTTCTGAACGCACCAAGTCAAAGCTAGATCAACTCAAACATTACGGGATTAAATTGGGATGACCTGTAAAAGTAGACAATGATGAATTAAAAACCAAAGCCAAAGACCTTATTACCGGCGGCCTATCCTGGCGTAAAACTGCGACAGAATTAAAGGTATCCCTTTCTACCATTCAACGAATGATGAAAACGTGAATTTCAGATTGTGTCTTAGTGCCAAATAGTCTATCAATAAGCCAACTCATAAAAACCTCCATTAATAATATTGAAAAAATGGATTGTAAAAAAGGTTGAAAAACCTTTTCAACCTAAAAATAATTACTATTTGTTTACCTTATCACTTAAAAAGTATGCAGTATTAAGAAATAGTAAATTTTCTTTCATTCAAAACAAATTTTTTGTTATTTTGAGTTGACTCAGGCCATGATCTAAAAATGGACCGTTTTCATATTAATAAAAGGTTCATACATCTTATTTCCTTAAATTAGCCAGGATAAATTCCAGTTCTTTTAGCTGAATGAGGTGAAGGTACTGCACACATATCAATACGCTTGATTTTGTTATCTTCTACCTTAATCAATACAGTCGCGACTAAACTGTTTTTGTCTCCTTGCGCTATGACAACACATGGCCCCGGAAACTCAACCTCAAGAAACCCCATTTCTGCGAAGACCTTGTTATCAGTATTTTTTATCGCTAATAATTTGGGGACAAACCAGGTGCCCTCACTGTTACAGGAACTGGGGCATGAACTCGTGATACATACGGTGATAACAGGCAGCCAAGCGTTAACGGATACCTTGAACGGCTTCGCACAACTCGCGACACAATTTACCCAGGAAACCACTTTCATTGTTTGGCTCAATCCCTATTGGGGCGCGATAGAAAGCGAAGGCAAAAGCTTTGAACAAATGAA
>CAMDWT010000017.1 GCA_945877505.1 Crenothrix polyspora | reverse complement strand
GTTATCGTCTTCATTTAAAAGCTGATAAATACTTTTACATCCCTCGCAACAAAATATTTTGTCAGCTTCGTTGGTTTTTAATGAAAAACTAACGTTCTTAAGAGGCAGCCCGCAAAGATTACACACTTTTTTAGTCTCAGTCATTTGGTTAGTACAGTATTTAACGGGTTTACAATACTAGCAAATTAAATATCTTACGACAATAGACTGACAACATGCGCTGTTGTTAACCCATTTATTTGAATATGCAAGCGATAAAGTTACGGTAGAGTTTTATAGTTTTAGTCTCTAAATCAGATTTTTCGCCCGTCTTAATAGTAATTAATTAACCAAAATGACATTATCTGTGCAACAAAGATCATTCAATTTATGTGAACAAAAGGTAAATTTACTTAATAGCCATTCTCAATATTTACCCATTAATCAAGTCGTCAGCTGTCCTGATTTATGGATTGAGGAAGGTAATTTTGATGTATATAAAATGATTTTTGCTGAGCGGGTGACTCTTTTTTCTAATGCGGTTATTTATGTTACAGAAGCCTCCATTGCCACACAACGTGAGATTATTTCAGCAATAGAAAGTGTTATAAAAATACCGGCTTATCAACAACGTGTTCTTGCTTATGCGCCTGATAGTGCTAAGTTTATACCTCAGGCGCACAGCGTCTTTTTTGGCTATGACTTTCATCAAACGCCAGAAGGGCCTAAATTAATTGAAATAAATACTAATGCGGGTGGTGCATTACTTAATGCGATGGTTTTTCGTATACAAAAAATAGGTGTTGATCTATCAGGGGCATCATTAGTAGAAGATATAAGCGACCTTGCGCCTATTCATTGCCCAGAAGAGACTTTTATCCAAATGTTTTTGGAAGAGTGGCAAGCGGAGCGAGGCCAAGCCCCTTTAGAATCGATTGCTATTGTTGATGAAAATCCACAAGCTCAATATATGTTGCCAGAATTTCTGCTCTTTAAAAGACTATTTGAAAAAAGAAATATTCAAACAGTTATTTGTGACCCTTCTGAGCTTAGGTATCGTGATCAAGCGCTATGGTATGAAAATCAGCGTATTGATCTTGTTTACAACAGGTTGACGGATTTCTCTCTGGAAGCTGGGCTATATAAGCCCTTATTAGAGGCTTACTATGAAAAGAGGGTTGTTGTTACGCCAAATCCTCGAGCTCATGCTCTTTATGCTGATAAAAGAAACTTGGCACTATTGACGGATGAAGCCACCTTAATTGAGTGGGGAGTTGATGCTGGAATCAGAGCGATATTGATGAACGGTATTGCGCATACCTTACTTGTTAATTCGAGTGAGGCTGATACGTTATGGGCATCGCGTAAAAAGTTGTTTTTTAAACCAGCTAAAGGTTATGGCAGTAAAGCAACCTATCGAGGCGATAAGCTGACCAAGAAGGTGTTTGCAGAGATTTTACAAGGTGATTATGTCGCGCAAACACTCGTTCAACCGAGTGAGCGACAACTGGATGTGGAAGCTGAACGTGTTCGTTTTAAACTTGATATGCGTCATTATGTCTATAAAGGTGAAACACAATTAATTAGCGCTCGTTTATATCAGGGACAAACGACTAATTTTCGTACATTGGGTGGTGGTTTTACTCAAGTTATAGTCGTTTCTTGTCGAGATCCTAAAAGAGAGATAGCATAGTCATTTTTCCAACTCAAAACCGATGTCGCCTATATGACCTTAGCACATAATATTAAGCAGTTACACGCCGATATGCGTCAGTGGCGGCAACATCTCCATCAGTTTCCCGAAACGGCGTTTGAAGAGGTTCTAACAGCCAAATTTATAGCTGATAAACTGGCAAGTTTTGGTTTGCAAGTTCATCAGGGACTTGGCGAAACGGGTGTGGTTGCGACCCTATCTGTTGGTGATGGCAGCAAAAAAATAGCGTTGCGTGCCGATATGGATGCTTTGTTGATACAAGAACAAAACACGTTCTCTTATAAATCATGCCACGATGGCAGAATGCATGCCTGTGGGCATGATGGGCACTCGGCAATGTTGTTGGGTGCGGCTAAATACCTATCAGAAAATAGATCTTTTAACGGTACCGTTTATTTTATTTTTCAGCCCGCTGAAGAAGGACAGGCGGGAGCTAAGCGAATGATAGATGACGGATTATTTGAAATGTTCCCGGCAGATTTTGTATTTGGTATGCACAATTTCCCAGATGTTCCGGTGGGTCATTTTGCGGTTAAACCAGGCGCCATGATGGCTTCATCTGATTGTTTTGAAATCACAATTACTGGAAAAGCAACCCATGCTGCGATACCTCATTTGGGTAATGATGCGATTGTGGTTACTGCTCAAGTGATTAATGCGCTTCAAACGATTGTCAGTAGAACCGTCGATCCCGCTGATTGTGCCGTTGTAAGTATTACTCAAATTCATGCAGGCAATACATGGAATGCTATACCCGAATCCGTGGTATTAAGGGGTACATTTAGGTCGTTTGATAAGCAGGTTAAGACACTGATTGCGGATAAAATAGTTCAGTTGGTGAATAATATTTGCGCGGCATTTGATGTGGCTGTTGATATCCAATTTAATCCGGAAAGTGAGGGTTATCCCGTTACTTTTAATACCGAAGTGGAAACAGCTATGGCCTTAAAAGCCGCACAGATAGTGGCTGGAAAGCTTTGTGTTAATGAGCAGCCAACACCTAGTATGGGTGCAGAAGATTTTTCTTTTATGCTACATGAAAAGCCAGGTTGCTATATTTGGATAGGTAACGGCTCTTCTGAAAATAGTTGTTTACTTCATAATCCGCATTATGATTTTAACGATGAGATATTGCCAGTTGGAGCGGCTTATTGGGTCGCACTGGTCGAGTTGATGCTGATATAAAAGCGATAAAAGTAGACCTATTTTTTAGGTTCGAAGAGCATATGAGCCATCTTTTTTGCTTTAGTTTTTAAATAACCGACATTATCGTCATGGGCCACCGACTCAATAGGGATGCGACCAGTGACGTTAATGCCCAGCTTTTTTAAAGCATCTATTTTTTCGGGGTTGTTGGTCATTAGCTTTATTGATTTGACTTGCAGATTATCTAGTATTAATCCGGCAATATTGTATTCGCGCTCATCAGCTAGGTGTCCAAGGTGAATATTAGCATCAACGGTATCCATACCGTTATCTTGTAAATTATAGGCTTGTAGTTTTTTTAACAAGCCTATTCCCCGTCCTTCTTGACGTAAATAAATTAAAACCCCGTAACCTAATTCATTAATAAGTTGCATGGCCATGGTCAATTGTTCGCCACAATCACAACGTCTAGAGCCTAAAACATCACCGGTAAAACATTCGGAATGAATGCGTACGGGAACATTTTCTCTATGGGTAATATCACCCTTAACCAGAGCCATATGCTCTTTATCATCAAGGGTATTGCTATAATAATGCAGAATGAACTCGCCGTTTTTTGTCGGGAGTCTTGTCTGTACGAGATCTTCTAATTGTGCTTTCACGTCTATAACAAATCCAAAATACGGTTTCCGATCTATGGCGGAAAGATAAGCGGTGTTTGACCGATCACCTTAATCCGGTTGATTAAGAGGCTATGATCATGTCTATTTTACACGACAGGCAATAATAATGTTGATGAAGCTTCAGTTGAAGCGGTAATATTTAAAAACTTAAAGTGATGTTAAAAAATTATGAAATCAGATAGCTTAGCAATTAAAAAAAAGTATGATCGAATTGCACCTTATTTTGAAGCACTAGAAGCCATAATGGAAGGCCTTTTTTTTAAACATTGGCGCAAAAAATTATGGGCTAAACTTGAAGGATATCATGTGCTTGAGATTGGTGTTGGGACAGGAAAAAACTTCGATTTTTATCCTATAGACGTCCGTATGACGGCTGTTGATTTTAGTGCAGCTATGCTTAAACAAGCGGGTTTTAAAAAAGAGAGGAAAGCGATTGCTGTCGAGCTTAGTCTGATGGATGTCCAATCTTTACAGTATGCTGATAATAGTTTTGATAGCGTTATAGGTTCTTTTGTTTTTTGTTCTGTACCATTACCCCTTAAAGGTTTAAAAGAACTTTACCGAGTTTGCAAGCCGGGTGGCCAAGTTTTATTGCTTGAGCATGTCGTGAGTTCTAAACCAATGGTTGCAAAAATAATGAATTTTGTTAACCCTGTCTTTGTTGGTTTAGTGGGTGCCAATATCAATAGAAATACGATTAAAAATATTAAAGCCTGCGGTTTTTCTTCGGTGCGTGTTGATGAACGTAGTGGAGATATTATTAAATTAATTGAAGCTAGAAAATAATAATTTTAAATTTACTCGTTGTTGAAGCGTTCGGCAATTAAACGGATGAGTTGTTCTGCTAATTTTGTTTTATCTGTCATTGCCAAAGTTTTGTCTCCTTTTGCCCAATAAACATGTAAGGCATTTTCTTCGCTATCAAAGCCACCTTGCTCTTTACCTACCCAGTTTGCGGCAATCATATCTAATTTTTTTCGTGTTAACTTTTCTCTGGCATAAGCCTCGAGATCTTGTGTTTCGGCAGCAAAACCAACGGTGAAAGGCGGGGGGGTGAGTGCTGAAACTTCTGCCAGTATATCCTTGGATTTTTGCATGAGGATGGTTGTCTGTTCTCCTTGTTTTTTTATTTTTTCGGAGTTTATGACGATAGGGCTATAATCAGCGACTGCTGCTGCGCCAATATAAATAGCATGGTTCACTGCTTCAGATAGAACCGCTTTATACATTTGTTCAGCCGTTTCCACTTTAATTAAGTGAGCATTTTCTGGCGATATTAATGCGACGGGGCCGCTGACTAAGGTCACTTCTGCGCCGGCTTTTAATGCTGCCTTTGCTAAGGCATAGCCCATTTTTCCAGAGCTTCGATTCGTGAGGTAACGAACTGGATCTAAGGGTTCGCGTGTTGGTCCTGCGCTGATTAAAACCTTTATGCCTTGTAGGCAGGGCGTTTGAGGCTCTATTGTATCGGTTAAATGGTTGTAAATATCAACAGGTTCTGACATGCGGCCAAAGCCGGTTTCACCACAAGCTTGATCGCCTTGCTCAGGGCCAATAATTTTAACGCCATGTTTCTTGAGTCGTTCAATATTTTCGAAAGTAACGGCTTTGTTCCACATGGCTTGGTTCATTGCTGGCGCCAGATAAACGGGACAAGTTGCGGCTAAATAAAGGGTTGATAATAAGTCGTCAGCTAAACCATGGCTTAATTTAGCAATAATATTGGCTGTTGCAGGGGCAATGATTAGGCAATCAGCCCAGCGTGCCAAACTGATATGGCTCATGGCATTTTCTGTTTCAACATCAAGCAATTCAGTATGTACTGGATGTCCAGAAAGTGCCTGAAAGGTTAATGCGCTAATAAACTGCGTAGCTGATTTTGTCATGACAACACGTACTTCGGCGCCCTGTTTTCTAAAGAGCCTAACGAGTTCGGCGGATTTATAAGCTGCAATGCCGCCACTAACACCTAATAAAATATGTTTGTTAATAGTCATAACCGAAAACGTATAAAAAAGATCATTATGGCAAGGTCTGTTGAATTCTTCTATTCATAAATGATAACTAGCCTAAAAAATTCGCTAAATAAAGCAGGCGCAGGCGTTAATCTTAGTCTTAAAAAAACAGGGATGACGGGATTTTTATTTTAGGAAAATTTTAGGCAAAAAAAATGTGGCTTATGAGGGCCACATTAAAAGAAGGATATAACGCTCTGAATTTCCGAGAAGGAAGTTTGCATCTCAAGAGTTGCAGCTATTTTAGTTTTAAATTTTAGTAAAAGAAATGTGGCAAATCGTCACGCGTCAGATTGTCGCACCTTAAAGGTAGCTTATTTGGGTGTCTCATGTTATGCGTTATCGGTTAATCGATTGAATGACATAGTAATTTAAATATGCTCTCCGGCAATATCTGCCGCAATAAAGGCGCTGATTTCCGATTCATCTAGGAAATTACCATAGCCAAGCATTAATTTTACATAGGCGGCTTCAATTGACATATTCCAGATCATTTGAGCGCCTTGTTCGATTAAAGCGCGGGTGCTTTGATAAGCATTCGTTGATTTAATCGAGGGTGCCAGATAAACCTTAATATTTTTTTGCGCACAGCGATTTATAAAGTTGAGTAAAGAGTGGTTTTCTCCCCATTGAGAGGACGCACAGGCAGTGCCAGAGTGATATAAATCATGTAAAACGGCATCAATATCATTGAGATTAAAATGATCATAATTAAGACCTGGGTAAGGTTTTATCATTAAAATTTTATTCGAAAATTGAGCCTTTAGGTTCGAGTACTTTGTGTTGCTGGTGCTACCAGCATGAGAACTTAAGTGTGTAGATAAATGTAAGCGTACAAAGGTTACACCATCATAGTGAGCAAAATTATGGTGTTGGACGCTAAAAAAATCTCCACTTAACTGTAACGAACAGGTTAAGCGAGAGCCGCGGTGTATTTGAACGTTCTGTTGAGGATTGCGGTAAGGTATAAAAACACCTGCCTGGATATGTTCCCGTATAAATTCAACCGCACAATTAAAATTAATCAGCCCATTTGCCTTTTCATTTTCTAAAGGATAATCGCTAGCAACTAAAAGCATGGGTATTTTAAGTGCGTTAAAATAAAAGCTTAGGGCCGCCGACGTATAGGCTAGGGTATCAGTGCCGTGCGTTATAATGATGCCATCATAGTCATCAATATTCTGATCTTCAATGGCTTTTATGAGGGTTTGCCAGACGCAGGGCGCTAGGTTTTCGCTTAAAATCTGCAAGGGCTGGAGGGTAGTAAAATTAACGGGTTGATTATTTTTGTCTTGTTTTTGAAAAAGCTCAATTAATCTAAATGGAACTGAGTTGGCCGTATTAATGGTGCCCTCGTTCGTCGTGGAGCCAATAGTCCCACCAGTAAATACAACCAGAATATTTTTCATAGTATGATAATCAAATTTATTAATCGGTAAAGAATATCAAAGCACTGTATCCAAGAAAATGAAAATATCACTTATTGTCGCTATGGCAAGTAATCGAGTTATTGGTCTGAACAATAAAATGCCTTGGCATTTATCAGCGGATCTTAAAAGATTTAAACACATTACCATGGGCTCGCCTATTTTGATGGGCAGAAAAACTTACGAATCCATTGGTAAGCCTCTGCCTGGTCGAACAAACATTATTATCAGTCGAAATTTAAGTTATAGCCAGGAAGGGTGTTTAGTTTTTAATGATCTTACCACGGCACTGAAAACGATAAGTGAAAGTGCTGGTGAGGTTTTTATTGTGGGTGGCTCTGATCTTTATAAAGCCATAATGCCCATGGCTGACACGCTTCATATCACGCTGATAAATAGAGATTTTCAGGGTGATACCTTGTTTCCGGAAATCGATTTTAATGAATGGCTTGAGGTCTCTAGAGAGGACATTAAGGATGATCCTCAGGTATCTTTTACGTATAGTTTTTTAACGCTTGAAAAGATCATTAAAGCGTCTCTTTAGCAAAAACTCACAAGAAGCTTATGAAAACAGTTAAAATAGGCAAATTTAACGATCATTTGTGAAAGCAACAGCTTGGTAGCTAGCATGCAAACTAAATATAATACTGATGACTTGAGAATTTGTGGGATTAAAGAAGTTATTCCTCCCGCTCAAGTTCACGATGAAATGCCGATTAGTGAAAGAGCCGCGCAAACGACTCTCCAGGCAAGAAATGAGATTCATAAGCTCTTAGCGGGACAAGATGATAGGTTGCTAGTTGTGGTAGGACCTTGTTCTATTCATGACCCTAAAGCAGCCATGGAATACGCTGGATTATTGAAAACGCTTAAAGATGAATTAAAAGACGATTTGGTTATTGTCATGAGGGTTTATTTTGAGAAACCACGCACGACAGTGGGCTGGAAAGGTTTGATTAATGACCCTGATCTTGATTCTAGTTTTAACATCAATAAAGGCTTGCGTGTTGCTAGGCAGTTATTATTGGATGTGAACACCTTGGGTGTGCCGGCAGCCACTGAATATCTGGATTTAATTACACCACAATACGTTTCTGACTTGATTGCTTGGGGCGCCATTGGTGCTAGAACAACCGAAAGCCAAGGTCATCGAGAATTAGCTTCGGGTGTGTCGTGTCCAATCGGATTTAAAAATTCGACAGATGGTACGATTAAAATTGCCATCGATGCGATCAGGGCCGCCATGAGCCCACATCATTTTTTATCGCTGACTAAAGCAGGTCATTCGGCCATCTTTTCAACCACGGGTAACGAAGATGTACATATCATTTTAAGAGGCGGCAATGGCAGACCTAATTATGATGCTGTCAGTGTCGAGCAAGTAGCAGAAGGCTTGGTTAGCGCCGATTTAAAACCCAATATCATGATTGATTTCAGTCACGCCAACAGTTTAAAGCAATGTCAGCGCCAATTGATTGTCGGACACGATGTGTGTGGGCAGATAGCTAATGGTGACTATCGAGTGATGGGTGTGATGTTAGAAAGTCATCTTGTGGCAGGTACTCAAGAGGTTACTGAGGGGCAGGCGCTTACTTATGGACAAAGTATTACAGATGGCTGTTTGTCTTGGGAAGATACGGTTCCTCTTTTGAGAAGCTTGGCCTCAGCCGTTCAAAGCCGAAGAAATGTACCGATTAAAGGGGACTTGAATTCATGAAGGTTTATGTTAATGGTGAAACACGTGAATATCCCGAAAATACTCATGTTGTTGATGTCATATCAAGTATGGGCTTAACGGGAAAAAAAATAGCCATTGAATTAAATAAAGAAATTCTGCCTTTCCAGCAATACAATGTTCAGGTTTTAGCATCTGAAGATCGACTGGAAATAGTGCATGCTATTGGTGGCGGTCAGGAAGATTCATTTCAGTTAGCGGGCGTGACGTATCATTCAAGATTGTTAGTGGGTACGGGTAAATACAAAGATTTGGAAGAAACTCGTTTAGCGATTGAAGCGAGTGGCGCTCAAATTGTCACTGTCGCTATTAGACGGACTAACATTGGTCAAAATCAGGGCGAGCCGAATTTACTCGATGTTATTTCGCCTGACAAATATACCATTCTACCTAACACAGCCGGTTGTTACACGGCGGAAGATGCGGTTAGAACCTGCCGATTAGGCCGAGAATTACTGGGCGGTCATAAGCTAGTTAAGTTAGAAGTTTTAGCGGATCAACGAACATTATTTCCTGATGTTGCGGAAACGTATATCGCCGCTGAATTATTGGTTAGAGATGGCTTTGATGTTATGGTCTATACCAATGATGACCCTATCGCAGCTAAAAGACTTGAAGATATTGGCTGTATAGCCGTTATGCCTTTGGCGGCGCCTATTGGCTCAGGATTAGGTATTAGAAATCCTTACAATATTTTAACAATCATCGAAAATGCTAATGTGCCCATTTTAGTCGATGCGGGTGTTGGTACAGCTTCCGATGCGGCTATTGCAATGGAGTTGGGTTGCGCTGGCGTATTAATGAACACGGCTATTGCTGAAGCAAAAAATCCGATACTCATGGCATCAGCAATGCGTAAAGGCATTGAAGCAGGCAGAGAAGCCTATTTGGCTGGTCGTATGGCTAGAAAACGATTTGCTTCGGCATCCTCTCCCATTGATGGTTTATTTTTGTAAAAGTAATTTATCCATAAAAAATATACAGGTGATGAGTCGTTTTGCTATATCTAGGTTGCCATTTAACAACTTAGCTTATTGGACGACCCTTGTGTTTGGTTTTTTTGTGGGCAACCGCCCCTTCAATTTTTAATTATGACCGTTTCTGAGCAATCTCTACCACAAAGAATTCGTAGTTTTATTCGCAGACAAGGTCGCCTGACGCCTGGTCAGCAATTGGCGCTGGATAATCACTGGAATACTTTTTGTCTTGATCCTAATATGGATTATGATTTTACTCTGGTATTTGGGCGTCATGCCCCATTATTTATAGAAATAGGCTTTGGTAATGGTGACAGTTTAGCCAAAATGGCGGCCGCCAATCCAGATAAAGATTATATAGGTATTGAAGTTCACACGCCCGGAGTTGGACATTTGCTGATGCTTTTGAATGAGCAAGGTATTAACAATGTCAGGATTTATTGCCATGATGCCATTGAGATTTTGGAAAATAAAATACCCGATCATAGTTTGGCGGGTGTTCATTTATTCTTCCCTGACCCGTGGCATAAAAAGAAACATCACAAAAGACGAATTGTAAGGCCAAGTTTTGTAGCGTTATTACTCAAAAAATTAAAATCGGGGGGGTATTTTCATGCGGCAACTGATTGGGAGAATTATGCTCAGGCTATGTTGGAGGTTTTATCGGAAGAACCGAGTTTAAAAAATACCAGTCCTGATAATGACTATTGCCAATGCCCAGCTTATCGACCGCTAACAAAATTTGAGCAACGAGGAATAAGGCTAGGTCACGGTGTTTGGGATTTAATCTTTAGTAAAAGTTAGCTAATTTTTGCGTGTTGATTTACGAAAATATATCGATATTATCATTGTCAAACTTATCAGGTAACCAACCTCGATTAACACATTCACGAAAACACCATTCGGGTGCGGATTCTGTTTTATAACTCCAGAAGAACCAGCCTGAATACTTTTCAAAGGTCATCAATTGTCCGGCAGCATAGGCTCGGTAGGCGAGTGATTTTTGGAAGTTATCCATAACACCTAAAGTCCTTTGTGAGGGATCTTCAGTCCATTGTTCGACAAACTTTAAATGTAGGCCTAGGCTCCATTCCCCTAAATAAGTTGAATGGCCGTTTTCAATAATGTCATCAGCTTCATTTTTCCATTCGACAACGGCATTACGGATATGGCCATAAATATCAAGGTCAATATCAGTCTGAACAAAGCACTGGTAACGATGTATGTCCATTATTACATTATGAAACGTTGGTTCCGATAAGAAATCACTGTATTCCCGAAATGGCCTAAAGCCATCATGAAAGATGACGGCAACGTCTTCGGCGCGACAGTAGTTTCGAATGTGTTGGTAGGCATCTGTGGTATATTTTTTTAACAGGCTAGTGTCAATATCCCAGCGAGGTTCATTTAATACCTCAATGGCATGTAAAGAAGGTCGGTTATGGTAACGTTTCGCCAATCTCTCCAATAGGAACACTGCATAATTAATGTATTCTTCTTTTGTGTGCCATTCACAAATATTCAGTATCCCACCATTATCAAAACCATTCTGGCAGCCAGGAGCGGCATGTAAATCTAGTACAACAGATAAACCATAGCGCTCAGCCCAATCAAAGGCACGATCAAGAATGTCGATGCCACCTTCAACAAAGGGATGGGTGTCGGTGCCATAAGCCGGATGATAGGGGTAGTCTGGGCCGAATATCCAATGCCCCACCGGAATCCGAACGGCATTGATGCCTGTTTGAGCCAGCCAAGCAAAATCCTCGGAAGTAATAAACGTATTCCAATGATTTTTTAAAGGTTCCTCAGCGCTCTTACCAAGCTCAACGCAATAGGACGTCTCATCGGTTGCTTGAAGTCCCTCAAAAAGACTAGGTGTCATCCATTTTTCAAGTACGAGCCAGCCACCTAAGTTAACACCTCGTAGTTTCTTGCCAAATTTAGCGTCCAATTTTTTTGTCATTTCAAGTGCACCTATTCTAAAAGTGAGGAATCATAAGTTGATAATGCGATTATGAAATGCTTTTGCTGTAGGTTGATTGCTAATAGTTAGTATGGCAGCATCCGGTAATTGTTGGCAGATTATTCGTAGCATTAAAGCCTCTCCATCAGGATCAAGGGAGTCAAAAGCTTCTTGCAGAAGGATCCATTTGGGTCGATATAATAATAAGCGTACTAATCCTAAACGTTGCTCTTGATCACGAGTTAACACATTGTCCCAAGTATTTTCTTGATCAAGATCGCTGATTAAGTGTTCCAGTCCTGCTAGTTTAAGTAAATCTTCAATGGATATGCCTGAAAATACTTCAGAAGACGATGGATAGCAAATGGCATTTCGTAAGGTATCGTCGGGTAGATAGGGTCGAGGTGGCATGAAGAACATAGGCTCGCTGTCAGGCAATTCAATGCGGCCTCGGCCCCATGGCCATAGGCCAGCAATAGCCTTGAATAGTCTGGCTCCAGTAAGAGCATCACCCGCAATTAATACACGTTCTCCCAATCTTATTTCGGCATTCAAGCCACAAATAATAACCGTTCCATCGAGCTGAGAGATACAAAGATCATGAAAGCATAAGGTAGATTGCAAAGGCTTTTCTAGAAGAATGCGCTGTGGATCTGGGCGTGCTATTTCTAGCTCTAGATCTTCTAGCGCTTTGACTAGGTCCAAAACCCGTTCAACAGATGCGCGCCATTGGGCAATTCCTGCCATATTGTTGACTGGCCAAGACAGCGCGCCAGACATTTGCTGAAAAGCCTGTGCTGATTGCATCAAGGCGCCTAGCGTAATGCTGCCGATAATATAGCGTGGCGAAACGATCAAAATAGGAAAGGCCATTGATAAAACGCCATAGCCCGAATTGAAAAGAAGAATGCTTGTCCAAGCGACGGTTTGACGATCAAACACATTGATGATGTCTTGGAAAAAATGGCTGAAGCGTTTTTGTTCGTTGATTTCGCCATGAATGAGAGCAATAGCCTGAGAATTTTCTCGTACTTTTGCTAAGCCAAAGCGGAAGTTGGCTTCAACGGTTTGCATTGCATGCGTTGTGAGCGTTAAAGGACGTCCTGCCCACCAACCCAGTACCGACGCTAGCACAGAGTAAATAAGGGCAGCCCAGACTAAATAACCATATATTGGTAGATGAAGTAGTCCAACATCAAGCTTTATAGTGCCTGAAAGTTCCCAAAGAATTTTTGTAAAACTGATGATGAGCAGTAAGCTATAAAATAAAGAGTGGCAGAGATTGATCGCTTCATCGATGGAAATTCGGATGTCTTCTGCGATACGGCCATCAGGATTGTCATGTTCTACTGTTTGTATATGAGAAACAAGATAATGACGGCCGTTGGTCATCCATTTGCCAATCACTCGATCTGTTAACCAAGCTCGCCAGCCAATTTGTAAATCCCGTTTAACTTTTATATGCATAGCCGTGACAGCGATGCTGGCGGCAAAAATTAAAATCAAATAGCCGATTTGCTTAAACAAACCTGACATGGAATGTTCTTCAAGGGCATTAAATAGTGCGGAACTCCATGTTGTAATGACGACAGCAAGCATCATTTGAAAAATAGTAAGAACAATAAGAGCCAACGATTGTTGACGGATAACGATCTTGTTTTCGGATTTCCAAAAAGGGGTGGCCAACCTTAAGAATTGAATAAAAAATCCACTCTGTGCTTGCATAAGTGATTCTCTCCTCATTATGGTGAAATAACTACATCAAACACAGCATGATCTTATTTTACTCACCTGTATCTTGGTTCTTTATTATCTACATGATTTATAGGGGTAGTGCCATTGAAAAACAATCTTAAAAATACATTAATTTAATGGGCATTAATCATCTAAACTTACCCAATCTTCCAGTGCAGCAATAATGCTTTTTGCCTGATCTTTACTGGAGATATTGAATTTAGATTTTTGCTGATATTCACCATTACGTTTTTGATAGCGACGAATAGTGTATTTATCAGGACCATATTCTTCTTTAGCACGATTCCAATCTTGATAACGATACATAACGGTCGCCCATGCACCTTTAGTCAATACTTTTTTATCTAATTCTTTAACCGTTTCTACTCCACCATCTTCATAGGTAACGGTCAATTCATCTACAGTTTCAGCCATTTTATTCTCAAATAATTATTTTTCAATTAGCAGTTTATCATAATGATTTACTACATAAGCAAAGCTGATTTAAGGGTTATACCTTTAGAGATTGAATAGGGGCAATGATTTTATTGTCGATCATTTGCCAATAAATAGTCCAAAAGCACGACTACCTTTGCCGGTTTTAATGGTATCAACTACTTGTAAGGTTTTGCCATCAATTACGGTTACGGTATTATCAAACCAATTAGCGACGTAAATATGTCGATCATCGGGATGCGTACTAATACCTTCAGGTTTAGTACCTACTTCAATCAATCCAACTTCTTTTAGGGTGTCCGTATCAATAACAGATACAGAGCCATCATCCTGATTGGTTACAAATAAACGTTTGTCATTAAGCGCTAAGGTGGCGGCATAAGGGAGCATATTAACTTTCACGGTCGCTATGACAAGCATACGCTTAGTTTCTATAACAGTCACATTATCACTTTGGACATTTGCAATATAAATGCGTTCGCCTCTGCTATCAATAGTGAGTCCAAAAGGATGAGAACCGACTAAAGTCGTTTTTGTCACGGTTAAATCATCTAGATTAACTTTGGAAACCGAATTACTCAGGCGGTTAGCAACGTATAGCCAATGATTATCGGGACTTACTACTAAACCTGAGGGCGACTGTCCAACGGGAATGGTTTTTATAAGTTTGTAGTTATTTGCATCAATAACATCAACATTATGATTGTACCAATCTGCGACATAAATACGTTTGCCGTCGGTCCCGACAGCAATACCTAAAGCCCCATCACTTACCGGAACCTTGGCGATTACTTCGTGTTTTTTTACATCGAATACCGAAAAGCCGTGACTTTCAGGTGTACTAATATAAACCTTATCGCCTGCTGGGGTCACTGCAACACCTGCTGGCTTGCCGATAACACTGATTGTATCGACGACTTTACCTTGAGCAGTATCAATAATAGAAAGACTGTCATCAAGTTGGTTGCTGATATAAGCAAACGGGGCAGCAAGCAGGGATGAGCTAAAAACAGTTGCAGCGAAGGTTATCGCTACAACTGGGTATTTAATAAAAAACACCGATCCAAGCCTTATTTTTCAGCGAGAGCTTTAAGGTTTAACAAGCCCGTTTTTAACACCGCGCCTACAGCAGCATTAGCGGTTTCTTCATTCATTTCTACGGGTGGATTATTGTTGGTGTAAGCACGGTAATAGCCAGCTGTCCATGAAACGACAGACGTATCACCCTTAGCTTCTACTTCTATACTCGCTGAATAATTATCAACAGGTAGTGCAGGAACTTTTTCTTCAACACCCGCATGAGTGATTGTTTTTGCGGTACTCATTTCAGTGATTTTGTAGGCATAAGACATTTTTGCCTCATCATATTTTTTTAACTCTTCGGTGATAGTGCCACCATCTTTTAAAGTTAAAACGCGTATCTCGCCTTTTTTATTGCCACCTTCCGAAGTGGTATTGAAAACATCCGGATGCCATGATAGGTCACCGTAATTTTTTATGAGAGCCCACACTTTTTCGGCGGGTGCATTAATAGTTATTTGTTCTTCAGATTTTTGACGCACAGGGCCATGCGCATTAGCAATTGCTGTAAATAAAAAGAATAAAATTGATGTCAGTAACGTAATTTTTCTCATTGTAACTCCAAGTATAATCATAAAAACTAAGCGTATCATTATATGACAACTGGATACTGCAAGCATTAGTTTAAGTATAAGCAGACTTAATTAATTGTTCTTGATTTAAAACAACGTAAGTTGCCTGTTACCCTCCATAATGTACTTAACAGTTTTTAGCGATAAATCTCAAAAGGATAAACATAGGATTACTTGAATGTATAAAGCAAAAGATAACGTTAACGGGCAGGTTTTTTTCTTTTTTAATGCCAATGAGATAATGTATCCATGTTCTTGGAAAGCCTCTGCTGTATATAATAACTTTTTAAAATTAGTGTATGTGTTATGACTTTTATCAATAGCCTTAAAGTTGAGTTAGCTAAACTTCCCGACGATTTGCAGAGCACGGTAACAGCTTCCCTCCAGCAGTGGGAGCTGCAGTTGGCTGAGCTTGCACTTGAATTTCAAGCCACACCTGAGATTATTGCCTCCATAGTGAAAGTATGGTGCTCTAGCTTATTTGTTACTGAAAGCTGCCTGCGAAATCCTGAACTATTGATTGATTTGGTCGAAAGTGGTGATTTACTAACGGTTTATGAAGAAAGTAGTTACACGCGTAAATTGGGTGCTGTCAGCATTGAAACAGAAGTTGAACTTATGCAAAAACTTCGATGGTTTCGGCGACGAGAAATGACACGAATTGCTTGGCGTGATCTAGCGGGTTGGGCGCCGTTATCAGAAACTTTGGTGGAAGTGTCATGGTTGGCTGATACCTGTATTCAATTTGCCCTAGCTTTTCTGTACAAGCAAGCCTTTGAAAAACGCGGTACTCCTGTTCTAGCTGACGGTAATCCGCAACAAATAGTTATCTTGGGTATGGGCAAATTGGGTGCTTATGAGCTTAATTATTCTTCCGATATTGATCTGATATTTGCCTACCCAGAAAATGGCCAATTGTCTGATAGAAAAGAAACCAGCTACAGTGAGTTTTTTACTCGCTTGTGTCAAAGCTTGGTCAAAGTATTGGATGAGATTACCGTCGATGGTTTTGTGTTTCGCACCGATATACGACTAAGACCTTTTGGTGATAGTGGTCCAATTATTATGACGTTTGAGGGCATGGAGAACTATTATCAGACGCAGGCGCGTGAATGGGAACGTTATGCGATGATTAAAGCACGTCAGGTCGCCGGTGATTTCACTGCTGGGGCGCAACTGATGGCAATGTTAAAAGCCTTTGTTTATAGGCGCTATTTGGATTATGGCGCCTTTGAAGAATTAAGGTCTTTAAAGGCCCAAATTACGCAAGAGTTGAAGCGCAAAGATCGCATGGACAATATTAAGCTGGGCCCTGGTGGAATAAGGGAGTGTGAGTTTATTGGACAGGCTTTTCAGTTGATTCGTGGCGGGAATGAAAAGACCTTGCAAACACGAGGCATTTTGGATGTGCTACAAATTTTAGGTGAGCTTAACTTATTAACGCCTAATGATGCTCAGCAATTAACGCAATCTTATTGTTTTTTGCGAAGAGTAGAAAATCATATTCAGCAATATCAAGACCGGCAAACGCATGATTTACCTGTGTCCGATGTAGTTCAGCAAGTACTCGCGTATTCATTGGATTATGCTGATTGGAATAGTTTTAAAAGTCAGTTAGATGAAGTCAGGTTTCAAGTGCATGCGGTATTTGAGCAGGTTTTTTCACTTTCAAGGCAAGAAGTTAACCATCAGCAAAGTCAGCAAATTTGGATGGGCTCGACAGATGAGGCTGAATTAGAGGAGAGTTTAAAAAGCTATGGTTTTCAGCAAGCAGTCGACAGCTTGGCTGCCATCAAAGAATTTAAAAATTCGGCGTCAATTAGACGTTTAACCACAAAAGGTGCAAAAGTTCTTGATCGCTTAATGCCTCAATTAATAGAGGCAATGCAGTCACTTAAAAATCCTGACGAAACGTTAAAACGTTTACTCGCTTTATTTGAAGCGGTTGCTGGCAGAAACGTATATTTGTCATTATTAGCTGAAAATCCAAACGCTTTAACTCAATTATTGCGATTAGCATCAGCTAGTCCATGGATTTGTGATTACTTATCTTTATACCCTGTGTTGTTTGATGAATTGTTGGATACACGATCGTTATTTGAACCACTAAAAAAAGAAGATCTTGATACACAGTTAAGCGTGTTATTAGACGCTATTGAAGTGCAAGATCTTGAGCAATTAATGATTACCTTAAGGCAATTTAAACAGCTTAATCTGTTGCGTGTAGCTGCCGCCGATATTATGGGGGTTATTCCCATTATGATTGTCAGTGACTATTTAACGTATATTGCCGAAAGTATTGTCGGTCAGGTGCTTAAGAGAGCTTGGTTAATGCTAACTGAAAAGCATGGGTTTCCACCTGGTAGCGATAATCAACCTAAAGATTTTGCAATTATTGGTTTTGGTAAGTTAGGCGGGCTTGAGTTAGGGTATGGTTCAGATCTGGATATGGTTTTTTTGTATGATTGTGTCGATGGCAATGCCTTAACTGATGGTGATAAACCCATTTCCTGTGCGCAATTTTATGGGCGTTTGGGGTTAAAAATTCGACATATTTTGGATACAAAAATGTTATCCGGGGTGCTGTATGAGGTTGATATGCGACTGCGTCCTAGTGGTGATTCTGGTTTATTGATAACGCATATTAATGCTTATGAAGATTATTTAAAAAATCAAGCGTGGACTTGGGAGCATCAAGCTTTAGTCAGAGGGCGTTTTATTGCCGGTGATGTGCGTATAAAAATAATTTATGAGGCGATACGAAAACGAGTTTTAAGTCTTCCAAGGAATATTGAGTTATTAAAAGTTGAAGTGCGTGAAATGCGCAAAAAAATGCGCAATGCTCTAGTAAGTAAGGCGTTAATGCAATTTGATTTAAAACACAGTAAGGGCGGCATTGCTGATATAGAGTTTATCGTACAGTTTGGTGTTTTAGCACAGACGGCAAAGAATCCTGAGCTAACAACTTATACTGATAATATTCGGTTGCTTGAAGGCTTGCAGGCAACTCATTTTATTTCAAAAGCGCAATCAGAAATACTGAAAGTGGCTTATTGTACCTATCGTGATTATGGGCATAAGCAAGTTTTACAGGGAGAAAAAGCGATGATTAATCAAGATGAAGTGGCTGACCTAAGTAGGCAGGTTGAGCAAATATGGCATGATTTTATGAGGTAAATAATAGTGAGATGGGCTTAAATTGAGGATGTATAAGTTAAAGTGCGGTGTTAAAGTCATTAAGGAGGTACTTCTAATCATGAGTTTATAGTACAATTTATAGTTAATTGATCTATCCATGCGTTGCGCTGATTGGTTGTGATTGCAGATACTATAAATATTGATTCGGGGAACAAAAGATGACAATGGACGATAGAGATGGCGTAATTTGGCTGGACGGCTCATGGGTTGAATGGCGTGAAGCGAAAGTCCACGTCTTAACGCATACCTTGCATTATGGCTTGGGTGTGTTTGAAGGTATTAGAGCTTATCACTCAGAAAAAGGTGCCGCTATTTTTAGAATGCAGGAGCATACTGATCGGCTGTTTCGTTCTGCGCATATTATGAATATGGCAATGCCGTTTACTAAGGATGTAATGAATCAGGCTCATCGTGATGCCGTTGCCAAAAATAACTTAGATAGCGCCTATATTCGTAGCATGTGTTTTTATGGCTCTGAAGGTATGGGGCTACGCGCTGATAATCTAAAAGTTCATGTTATGGTGGCTGCTTGGCCCTGGGGAGCTTATTTGGGTGCGGAAAGTATTGAACAGGGTATTCGTATTCGTACTTCTTCCTACACGCGTAATCATCACAACAGTACTATGTGTAAAGCTAAAGCGAATGGTAATTACATTAATTCCATTTTAGCGCTGCAAGAAGCCTTGTCGAACGGCTACGATGAAGCGTTGATGTTGGATCATGAGGGTTTTGCTGCGGAAGGTAGTGCAGAAAATTTGTTTGTTGTCCGTAATGGTAAGATTTATACACCAGAAACTACTTCCGCTCTTGAAGGTATTACTCGCGATACGGTAATGACTATTGCTAGAGAGCAAGGTTTTGAAGTTATCGAAAAACGTATTACGCGTGATGAAATTTATGTCGCTGATGAAGCCTTTTTTACCGGCTCAGCTGCAGAAGTAACCCCTATCAGGGAATTAGATAACCGTAAGATTGGTAGTGGAAGTCGTGGTGTAATCACCGAAAAATTACAGTCTTTATACTTTGATTATGTGCATGGACGTAGAGATGACCATGCTGATTGGTTAACTTACGTTAATTAGTTTTCGTGGGCAAACGGTTTCCACAGGATTAATGCGTTGAAATTATCCAGAATTCTTGTCGTCGGTCCATCATGGGTTGGCGACATGGTGATGGCGCAAAGCCTTTTTATCACCTTAAAAAAATCCCTGCCAGATTGTCAAATAGATGTGCTTGCACCTTCATGGTCATTAGCCTTGTTGGAAAGAATGCCCGAAGTGAATAAGGCAATCGCAATGCCTTTATCGCATGGTCAATTTGGATTTTTTGACAGACTTAAGCTAGGCAAGAAGTTACGTGCCAATCATTACGATCAAGCCATTCTCTTACCCAATTCCTGGAAGTCAGCTTTAATTCCCTTTGTCGCTAATATTCCTATTCGTACAGGCTATATTGGTGAATGTCGTTGGGGTTTGCTTAATGACGCCAGAAAACTGGATAAAAGCGTCATGACCATGACGGTTCAACGCTTTGTTGCCTTAGGTCTAGCGCCATGCAGGGCGAATATCCCGCCTGATTGTCCGACGCCTAGAATCGTTATTAACGAAGATCAGCAAAATAGCGTTATTAAAAAGTTTAAATTAACCGGCTCTAAAAAAATAGTGGCCTTATGTCCGGGTGCTGAATATGGCGAGGCAAAGCGATGGCCGGCCAGTTATTATGCCGAGGTTGCTAAGGTAAAAATAGCGCAAGGCTTTCAGATTTGGTTGTTTGGTTCAGCGAAAGATCAGGTAATTGCTGAGCAAATTAATAATCAGGTTGAAGGGGCTTGTGTTGATTTTACAGGTCAAACGTCACTAGCTGAAGCGGTTGATTTAATGTCGCTGGTCGATGTTGTTGTGACTAATGATTCTGGGTTAATGCATGTTGCAGCCGCGTTGGATAAGAAAATAATCGCAATTTATGGCTCATCAGATCCTGGATTTACGCCACCGCTTAATAATAAGGCGCATATTATGTCTTTAAAGCTGGAATGTTCGCCTTGTTTTAAGCGTGAGTGTCCTTTGGGACATACCCGTTGCTTGCAGGATATTAAACCTGAACAAGTGCTTAATGTTATTTAACAGGTAGCGGGTGTCCATTGAAAATTGCTATTGTTAAACTATCTGCGCTCGGTGATATTGTTCATGCTATGGCCGCTTTGCAGTTCATTAAAGCCTATGATGCATCTATTCAGATTGATTGGATAGTTGAAAAAGGTTTTGCCGGTGTACTAGAAAATAATCCTGATATCAATCAGATTTTAACCGTTAATCTTAAGTCTTTAAAAACCAACAAATGGGGTTTTTTACAGCAGATTAATGACATTCGTCATTATGCACATAATAATTATGACTTAGTTATTGATGCCCAAGGCCTCATTAAGTCAGCCGTTATTGCAAAAATACTAGGTAAACGTATTGCAGGATTTGATGCAAATTCAATTAGGGAAAAAACGGCCTCGTGGTTCTATAATATAAAATTAAACTGTTCTTTTGACACGAATGCGGTGGTTAGGAATGCGTTTATCTTATCCCGTCCTCTAGGTCTAGAGATCACCTCAGACCAAATACTAACTAAAAAACCTTGTTTGTATTTTACGCATACAGAACTTCCACTTGACGGATTTTTTAAAAAAGATCGTAGAAATATTGTCTTGGTTATCGGTTCAAGTTGGGATAGTAAAAATTACCCCGTCGATAAGTTTGTAAAAATAGCAAAAGGCTTGCAACAAAACTGTTTGGTCGTTTGGGGTAGCGAGCAAGAAAAGCAAAAAGCAGATTGGATGGCTACGCAAGCCGATAATATTCAAGTGATGCCTAGACTGGATTTGAATGGGTTAAAAGCACTTATTGCTAAAGCTGACTTATTGATTGGTAATGATACGGGACCAACTCACATGGCATGGGCTTTAAATAGACCCTCGATTACAATTTTTGGTCCTACACCCGTTAGAATGGCTTATGAAACGGCTATTAATAAAGTGGTTAAGTCGTCATCAGTTGTTAATCCGTATAAGCTAAACAAACAAGATTATTCCATCAAGGATATCGATGCGAATGAGATTATTACGTTGGCTCATAGCTTATTGTAGGAGTGGTTGAAGCCACTCCCACCGTTTTATCATCAAATTCCGTAACGATTTTGATAGTCTTTTATGGCATCAAGTTGTTCGTTATTCGCTTCGGCTTTTAAATAATCGATAATATTTTCTAAGGTGATGATGGCAATCACTGGCATGTTAAAACGTTCCTCGACTTCTTGAATAGCGGAGCAATCATTTAAGCCTTTTTCTTGCCGGTCTAGTGCAATCAAAACACCAGCAGGTATGGCGCCAGCATGGTTGATGATTTCTACGGACTCTCTAACGGAAGTGCCTGCAGTAATAACGTCGTCCAGAATTATAACCTTACCTTGTAAAGGAGCGCCGACCAAACTGCCACCTTCACCATGATCTTTAGCTTCTTTACGGTTAAAAGAAAAGGGAATATCTTTTCCGGTTATTTGTGCGTAGGCAATTGATGTTGCACTAACCAAGGGAATGCCTTTATAGGCGGGACCATAAAGAATATCCGGGTTAATCGATGATTGAAGTAAGGCTTGTGCATAAAAATGGCCGAGTTTTCCAAGTTGAGCGCCGGTATTGAACAAACCAGTATTGAAAAAATAGGGGCTAGTGCGTCCGGATTTTAAATGAAATTCACCGAATTTTAGGACGCCACAGTCGAGCGCATAGGCAATAAAGTCTTTTTTATAATTGAGCATAATAAGATTGATAGATGAAGTTGTTGTAGGGCTGGTTTCTTAATAGCGTGACTTTAGTTGCGATAATCGTAGCTAAATCTGGCTATCAACGTAAATCGTTAAGGTATGAATGTTTCTAAAATGTTGTCCATAAAGTTCCAGCCTTGTTCTGAGCAATAATAATGTTTATCGTGATGTATTAGCAACCCTTCTTTAAGGCATTTGGTTAAGGCGGGTTCCAGAGTGCTTATCGTTAAACCGGTTCTTGATTGATAAGTGTCGATGTTAAAGCCTTTTTTCAGGCGCAGATGGTTCATGATGAATTCTAAGGGGAGTTCTTTTACAGAAATATTATCTGCGCCACCATTTTTATGGGTGTTTTTTAAATACTGTTCAGGACTTTTAGGTTTAAACGTTCGAGTAATCACGTCAGGTAAACTTTGAGTGATTTTACCGTGAGCACCTGCACCAATTCCTAGGTAATCACCAAATTGCCAATAGTTCACATTATGCCTGCATTGCAAATCGGGTTGGCTATAGGCTGACACTTCATAGTGTTGATAACCTTGATCAGCTAATAGTTTCTGGCAGTTTTTTTGTGTATTAAAAATAAACTCGTCATTGGGTAATTGAGGTGGAAACTTGTGAAAATAAGTGTTGGGTTCTAACGTTAATTGATAAAAAGAAATATGGGTAGGCTTTAAATTTATGGCCGTTTTTATATCATTGATACTGTCATCAGGGTTAGCGTCGGGTAAGCCAAACATCAAATCTAGATTAAAGTTTTCAAAACCAGCTTGGTGGGCAATTTCTGCGGCCATAATCGCTTCGTTTGCTGAATGTACGCGTCCCAGTTTCTTTAGAAGTTGATCATTAAAAGTTTGAATGCCTATCGATAAGCGGTTAATGCCTAGGTTTCTAAATTCTGCAAATTTATGGCTTTCAAACGTACCTGGATTTGCCTCAAGTGTTATTTCAAGCTTATCTTTTAAGGTAATTTGTTGTTCAATGCCGCGTAATAAGCGGTCAATAGATTCTGGCGAAAATAAGCTGGGTGTGCCTCCACCAATAAAAATACTGCTGAGGGGGCGGTTAATAGCATAGCGTTGCAGGTCTATAGCTAAGTCGTTTAGCAAGGCATCAATATAAGCCGCTTCTGGTGTGTCAGTTTTAATGGCGTGCGAATTAAAATCACAATAAGGACATTTTTTAATACACCAGGGAATATGAATGTAGAGGCTGAGTGGTGGCAAAGGACTATGTATATTTAATGGAATAAGTGTTCAGTTTAGCATTAAAAAAAAGACAATGACGCCTCTCAGGCAATAGAATAGTTAAAAATTACTTACTTATCTGTCTACTGTGCTAAATATTATTTGGATTTGCTTTTTCTTGTCTGCTTTTTTTACCGCATTGTTTAAACTGATTTTTCTTGGTGATCAGCAGGTTTTTGCGCAACTCATGGAGGCCATGTTTAGTTTATCAAAATCTGCTTTTGAGATTTCGCTAGGCTTAACAGGGGTGCTGGCTTTATGGCTGGGGATTATGAAGATTGGAGAAAAGAGTGGATTTATTCAGTTATTAACGCAAGGCCTTACGCCATTATTTAGCCGCTTAATGCCCGAAGTACCGAATGGACATCCGGCTTTAGGGGCTATTGTCATGAATATTTCTGCAAATGCATTGGGGTTGGATAATGCGGCAACGCCAATGGGTATTAAAGCGATGCAGGAATTACAAACGCTTAATCCTAAGCCTGATACCGCCAGCAATGCGCAAATACTGTTTCTAGTAATCAATACCTCTGGTGTTACCTTATTTCCGATAACAATTTTTACTTACCGTGCACAACTTGGTGCGGCTAATCCTACCGATGTCTTTATCCCTATTTTAATTGCGACCTATATGTCTACGCTGTTTGGCTTGCTTGCAGTGGCGGCGGTACAGAAAATTAATTTGCTGGATAAAGTTGTGCTGGCTTATTTGGGTGGATTTACATTCATCGTTGGTGGGTTATTGGCGTATTTTTCTAGCCTACCGCAAGAACAAATGCTTCAGCAATCATCTATTATAAGCAACGTTATTTTATTTTCTCTCGTGATAAGTTTTATTTTTGGAGCGCTGTACAAAGGAATTAACGCTTACGATGCTTTTATAGAGGGTGCTAAGGAAGGTTTTCAAACCGCTGTTTTAATCATCCCTTATTTAGTGGCTATGCTGGTTGCTATTGGCGTGTTTAGAGCGAGTGGCGCATTGGATTTGTTGACAGATTTAGCAAGAGCTACCGCACATTATTTTAGTCTGGATGATCGATTTGTTGATGCCTTACCGACGGCCTTAATGAAACCTTTTAGTGGCAGTGGGGCTAGAGCAATGATGATAGATGCCATGAAAACACATGGCGCGGATTCCTTTGCAGGGCGCTTAGCGTCTATTGTGCAAGGGAGTACAGAAACTACCTTTTATGTGCTGGCTATTTACTTTGGCTCAGTGGGTATCAAACGTATTCGCCATGCGGTTACCTGTGGGATAATAGCTGATCTTGCAGGTATTATCGCTGCAATTTTTGTGGCGTATTGGTTCTTTGGATAATTAATGAAAGTTCACCTTAAAACACTCGGCTGCCGGCTTAACGAAGCAGAATTAGAAACCTGGGCGCAGGCGTTTCAAAAATCCGGGCATCAAATAACACGACAAGTAGAAGCGGCTCATTTGATTGTGATTAACTCTTGTGCCGTTACACAAGATGCGGCTAGAAAATCACGTCAATTAATACGCCGGATACATCGTGATAATCCGCAGGCAAAGCTGGTCGTGAGCGGCTGTTATGCGACTTTAAATCAAGACGAAGCGGCGGCTTTGTTGGGCGTTGATTTGGTCGTGAGTAATAAGGATAAAGATCAACTGGTAGAGAAAGCTTTAGCAGAACTTAACATGGAAGTAATGCCTGCTATGTCTACAGAGCCCGGAGAAATATCTTTATTTACACGTGGGCGGCAACGCGCATTTGTTAAAGTGCAAGATGGTTGTCGTTATCGCTGTACTTTTTGCATTGTGACAGTTGCACGGGGTGACGAAGTGAGTCGTCCTGTGCAAGCAGTGATAGATGAAATCAATGCCCTTCATAAGCAAGGTATTACAGAAGTTATCTTAACGGGTGTGCATTTGGGCGGTTATGGTAGTGATTTAGGCAATAATTTGTCTGATTTGATCAAAGCTATTTTATCTGAAACAGCCATTCCACGGCTTAGACTTGGCTCATTAGAGCCTTGGGAATTGCCGGCAGACTTCTTTACGTTGTTCCAAAATCCTAGATTGATGCCCCATTTACATTTACCTTTGCAAAGTGGTTCAGATACTGTTTTACGCAGAATGGCGCGACGCTGTAAAACAGAAGAGTTTGCCGCTATCGTTAAGCAATTACGCGCACAAATTCCTTACTTTAATATTACGACAGATATTATTGTAGGATTTCCGGGAGAAACGGAAGAAGAATGGCAGGACAGCTATAACTTTATTAAACAAACCGGATTTGGACATATACATATTTTTACCTATTCCAGCCGTGAAGGTACAAAAGCGGCCACTTTGCCAAACCCATTGACCAATGAAATAAAAAAACAGCGTAGTCAGCAGTTACATAGCTTAGCTAATGAGATGAAACAAGCTTTTTGTCAGCATAATTTAAGCAATACTTTTCCGGTGTTATGGGAAGGTTATAGCGAAGTGTTAGAAGATGGAAGGCAGCGTGTATTTGGTTATACACCAAATTATCTTAAAGTCGCTAGCGTCATAAATAATGACGAGTCGGTTGAGAATCAAACCATTAATACAAAATTAATGACGGTCGAGGAAAATTATATGGTCGGAGAAATATCCTAGAGGCTAAAGCGCGTATTTTAAAAGATATTAGTTTTTGATTCAAAAGTTCGCTAGAAAGGTAGTAGAAAATCAAAGCTGATGGCTTGTAAAAAGGCTCATTACAAATAGGTGTTGTTTTATTTGTCTGACATTCAGCCCGTTTGGCATTTCTATGAGTTTTGATTAACACCTTGAAAAAAAATCATACGCCCCCACATAGTCGACATTCATTTTAATAATTTTAGGAATAATATCGTGACTGTTGACGCTAAAAAAGAAACGTTGGGTTTTGAAACTGAAGTAAAGCACCTGCTCCATTTAATGATTCACTCTTTGTATAGTAACAAGGAGATTTTTTTACGAGAGTTAATTTCTAACGCTTCCGATGCGGCTGATAAATTGCGTTTTGAAGCCTTATCCAATGATGGTTTGTATGAAGGCGATAGTGAGTTAAAAATTCGTCTGGAATTTGATAAAGAGAAACGTACCATCAGTATCATCGATAATGGTATCGGTATGACACGTGCTGAAGTCCAGGAGCATATTGGAACTATTGCAAAATCAGGTACTAAACAGTTTTTTGAAGCCTTAACGGGTGAGCAAGCTAAAGATAGTGAACTCATTGGTCAATTTGGTGTGGGTTTCTACTCTGCCTTTATTGTTGCCGATAAAGTGACGCTTACCACACGTAAAGCCGGCGCTGACAAAGGTGCAGCGACTCGCTGGGAGTCCGCCGGTGAGGGTGATTACACGCTGGAATCTGTTGAAAAAGCAACCCGAGGAACAGAAATCGTCTTGCATTTGAAAGAAGCAGAAACTGAATTCTTGGATGGTTATCGTATACGCTCTATTGTTAGAAAATTTTCTGATCATATTTCTTTACCTATTGTTATGGACAAAGAAGTTATGCCAGAAATGGATTTAGATGAAGAAGAAAACGAAGAAGCTAAAGAAGTTAAGCCGGTTGCTCTCATTGAAGAAGAAACCATAAACAGTGCTTCCGCATTATGGACTAAAGCACGTCAAGAAATTTCTGAAGAAGATTATCATCAGTTTTACAAGCATGTCGGACATGATTTTCAAGATCCATTAGCTTATGTGCACAGTAAGGTTGAAGGCAGCAATGAATATACTTTGTTGCTTTATACCCCCTCACGCGCACCCTTTGACATGTGGGATAGAGATGCTAAGCATGGTGTAAAACTTTATATCCGTAAAGTATTTATTACCGATGATGCCGAGCAGTTGATGCCGCGTTATTTGCGTTTTGTGCGTGGGATTATTGACGCAAACTCTTTACCTTTAAATGTATCAAGAGAGATTCTGCAACAAAGTAAACAAATCAGCGCTATTAAGACAGGTGCGGTTAAAAAAGTGCTGGGTATGTTGGAAAATCTGGCTAAAAATGAACCTGAAAAATATGAAACCTTTTGGGCTCAGTTTGGCGCAGTGATTAAAGAAGGTCCGATTGAAGATCATGCAAATAAAGCGCGTGTTGCTAAATTATTGCGTTTTGCGTCGACTCATGCCGATACTGATAAGCAGGATGTAGGTCTGGACGACTATATAGCTCGCATGAAAGAAGGTCAGGAAAATATTTATTATGTTACTGCAGACAGTTTTTCTGCCGCAAAAAACAGCCCACATTTGGAGATTTTCCGTAAGAAGGGCATTGAAGTTTTATTGTTATCAGATCGGATCGATGAATGGTTGGTTTCTAATTTAGATGAATTTGAAGGTAAACATTTACAGTCTGTTGCCAAAGGTGATTTGAATCTAGGTGCTCTTGAAGAGGAAGAAGACAAAACCGCTCAGGAAGAAGTTAATAAAGATTTTGAAGCGATTCTGACGCAGATTAAAGACGTTTTAGCAGATAAAGTGAGCGATGTGCGATTGAGTCATCGTTTAACTGAGTCACCTGCTTGTTTGGTTGCTGATGTTTATGGCATGAGTCTTAATATGGAAAGAATCATGAAAGATGCTGGGCAATTAATGGGTATGGGCGGCAGAAAGCCGGTTTTTGAAATCAATCCAACACATCCTTTAGTCGTGAGGATGAAAACCGAGCAGGACGATACTCGCTTTGCCGATTTAACCCATATTTTGTTTGATCAAGCTATTTTGAGTGAAGGTGGTCAGTTAGATGACCCCGCTGCTTTTGTGCATAAGTTAAATGGTTTGTTGCAAGGTTTGTTAAACTAAATCTTTGGATAAATAAAAAAGGCTGGAGTCATCCAGCCTTTTTTTTGTCTGATGTTAACAGTTGTCGGTTTTTTGTAAAAACCTTTGATAAAGATTGAATAACGGTACAACTGAGAGAAATAATAGGAAACGTCATGGAACATGTCACCCAATTCATTAATATTTTTTTACATTTAGATAAATATCTCAGCGAGATAATTCAGAATTATGGCTATGTCACTTACATAATATTATTTATTATTATATTTTGTGAAACAGGTTTAGTTATATTGCCTTTTTTACCGGGAGATTCACTACTTTTTGCGGCGGGTACGTTTGTGGCTAAAGGCGATCTGAGTCTTGGTATATTATATGTGACGTTATGTATTGCTGCGGTATTGGGCGATTCAGTAAATTATGAAATAGGTCGTTTTTTTGGTCCTAAAATAGCAAAACAGGAGAAGACTCGTTTTTTGAATAGGGATCATGTGGAGCGCACCCATAAGTTTTATGAAAAGTACGGTGCAAAAACGATTATTATTGCCAGGTTTGTGCCAATTATTCGTACCTTTGCCCCATTTGTGGCTGGGATAGGCGATATGGGATACAAAAGGTTTCTGCAATACAATGTGATCGGTGGCATCGGCTGGATTTCAATTTGTATGCTGGGAGGCTATTTATTTGGCAATATAGAATTCGTTAAACATAACTTTTCACTGGTTATGCTTGGTATTGTTATTGTTTCAATATTGCCTGCAGTTATTGAATATATACGTTATAAATTATCGTCAAAATCCGAATTGTAAGCTTCTGTATAAGCTAATTACCTTTAGTTTGACCTTCTGAAAGCACGCTTATTTTGGTGGTGAACTTGTAGGTGATTTTTTCTCGACAACATGATCAATAAAGGCTTTAAAACATGTAGTGTTGTTGAGTAAAAAACAAAATAAGACTAAACACAACGGTTGGTTATATTGGTTTTCTTAGGCTTTGGCTTGTCAAAATAGAGGCGCATCGCGCTATAAAATAAATGGCTTATTGTACTAAGGACTAAAAAAGCTGGATAATCTGCAACCTTAACTGATGAGCAAACACATTTGGCATGAAATTTAATTTAATTAATACTGATGGGCACGCTCGGCGTGGACGTCTTACCTTTGCTCGTGGTGTTGTAGAGACACCAATTTTTATGCCGGTAGGGACTTATGGCGCGGTTAAATCATTAACCCCAGAAGACTTGACAGGTGTGGGTGCGCAAATTATTTTAGGCAATACCTTTCATCTGATGTTGCGTCCAACGACGGCGGTGATTAAGGCTCATGGTGATTTGCATGATTTTATGCATTGGGATAAACCCATTTTGACCGATTCTGGTGGTTTCCAAGTATTTAGTTTAGGTGCTTTAAGAAAAATAACGGAGCAGGGCGTTACTTTTAAGTCACCACTAAATGGTAGTTCGATTTTTATGGGACCCGAAGAGTCTATGCAGGTTCAGCGTGACTTAGGCTCAGATATCGTGATGATTTTTGATGAATGTACACCTTATCCGGCAACGGTTAAAGAAGCTGCCGACTCTATGCGCTTGTCCTTGCGCTGGGCAGAACGAAGCAAAAAAGCGCATGGTGATAATTCATCGGCCTTGTTTGGTATTGTTCAAGGTGGCATGTATGAACACTTGCGATATGAATCGATAGCTGGTTTATTGGATATTGGCTTTGATGGTTACGCCATTGGCGGTTTATCGGTGGGGGAGCCTAAAGACGAAATGATGGCGACATTGGATGTCATTCATAACAAAATGCCGATCGATAAGCCGCGGTATTTAATGGGCGTGGGTACGCCAGAAGATCTTGTTGAAGCGGTTAGACGGGGTATTGATATGTTTGATTGTGTCATGCCAACCCGAAATGCTCGGAATGGACATTTATTCACTAGTTTTGGCGTAGTAAAAATTAGAAATAGTCAGTATGAGTTTGATAACAAGCCCTTGGATGAGTCTTGTGGCTGTTATACTTGTCAGAATTATTCAAGAGCCTATTTGCGTCATCTTGATAAATGTAAGGAAATGTTGGGCTCAAGGCTAAATACACTTCATAACCTTTATTATTATTTGAGTCTTATGCAGGGCATGCGCGACGCCATAGAAAAGCAAGAGCTGGATGTTTTTGTCAGGCAATTTTATCAACAACGAGAAAAAACGATGCCTTCTATGGCATAATAACGAACTTTGCTAATTACTATAATAATTGAGGATAATCATGAGTTTTTTTATATCTGACGCGTTAGCGGCAGCACCTGCGGCTGCCCAACCAGGCATAGAAGGTATGCTATTTCCACTGGGTATTTTGGTGTTTTTTTACTTTTTGTTTCTACGTCCTCAATCTAAGCGAACTAAAGAAAAGAAACAGATGATTGCGGCGATGAGCAAAGGTGTTGAAGTAGTAACATCGGGCGGTATTTTGGGTAAAGTGGCTGATCTGGATGATAATTTTGTAAAAATTGAGATAGCAGATAACATTTTTATTCAGGTTCAGCGTCAAAGCATTGAAAGCATGATGCCAAAAGGAACTTATAAAGCTATCACAAAAAAAGTTGTTAAAGCTTAATACGATAGAGCGTCACAAATCAGTCCTCGCTTCTATTTAAGCTAAAAGCACGGTTTAATTATTGGAATAACACATGCAAAACCATTTCCCCCTTTGGAAAAATTTATTAATTCTGATTGTTTTTGGTGTCGGAATCATTTATTCATTGCCGAATTTATACGGCGATGATCCGTCAGTTCAGATATCTTCGACACAAACGGCTGTTATTTCTCAAGAGCAGGCTAATCAGATTGACGGTACCATCAAAACGGTAGGTGTTCCGGTCAAAGCTTTTGAGTTTAAAGATGGTCGTGTGTTAGCACGCTTTAATAATACCGATGATCAGCTTAAAGTGGCTGACTTGTTAAGAGATAGTATGGGTAGCAACTATACCGTTGCTTTGAATTTGGCGCCTACAACGCCTGCGTGGTTGCGATCTTTAGGTGCTCAAGCCATGTATTTGGGGCTTGATTTGCGGGGCGGGGTCCATTTTTTGCTTGAAGTGGATATGGAGGCCGCTGTAAAACAAGCTGAAGAACGCTATAACGATGATTTAAGGCTTGCATTAAGAAGCGCAAAAATGCGTTATCAGTCGGTCTCTAAAGATAATGGCTTTATTAAAATTACGTTGAAATCTGCTGATGATAAGGCGGTGCTTTTAGGGCTTTTAGATAAAGATTTCCGTACGTTGGAAATTACTGAACCCGAAGCACAGGATCAAGTTTGGTTGCAAGTCTCTGAAAAAGAAGTGCGCGAAATTAAGAAATTTGCTGTCGCACAAAACATGACAACGTTACGTAACCGAGTGAATGAGTTAGGGGTTGCAGAACCCGTTATTCAGCAACAGGGTGATAATCGCATCATGGTTCAGTTGCCTGGTGTACAAGACACCACGCGCGCTAAGGAGATTTTAGGAACTACCGCGACGCTTGAGTATCGATTAGTTGATGTTGAACATGATGTTCAGCAAGCTATAACGGGCCATGTACCCGTCGGCAGTCGCTTGTATTATGAAAGAAGTGGCAACCCTATTTTATTGGATAGGCGCGTTATTGTGACAGGCGATCAAATTGTTGATTCTTCTTCTGGACAAGATCAGGACGGTAGACCTTCGGTTAATATTTCATTAAATGGCGTGGGTGCCGCCAAAATGGCGAAAACGACACAAGTAAGTGTTGGAAAGCCGATGGCAGTCGTCTTTATTGAATATAAAGTAGAAACAAAAACAGTTAATGGTCAAAAAATACGCCATAAAGAGAAGGTTGAAAAAGTTATAAACGTTGCAACCATTCAAGGTGTATTTAGTAAACGTTTTCAAACGACTGGATTGGATAGTCCGCAGGAAGCACGTAATTTGTCGCTATTATTGAGGGCTGGCGCATTGGCTGCTCCGGTAGATATTGTTGAAGAACGTACAGTTGGACCCAGTCTTGGTCAAGACAATATTGATAAAGGAATGTTATCGTTCGTAGTCGGTTTTGCTTTGGTTGTGTTGTTTATGGCGGTTTATTATCGCTTGTTCGGTATGATTGCAAACTTTGCATTAGCCTTTAACGTGGTTATTGTTGTGGCAATTTTGTCTATGTTGCAGGCAACGTTAACCTTGCCTGGTATTGCCGGTATTATTTTAACCGTGGGCATGTCTGTTGATGCTAACGTGTTAATTTTTGAGCGTATCAAAGAAGAGCTTAAAAATGGTGTCACACCTCAAGCGGCTATTTTTATTGGTTATGACAAAGCGTTTGCAACTATTCTTGATTCACATTTTACCAATTTAGTTGTTGCGGTCGTATTGTTTGCTTTTGGTACCGGTTCAGTTAAAGGTTTTGCGGTAACACTGATTATCGGGATTTTGTCATCCATGTTTACGGCAATAACCGGAACACGCATGGTTATTAACTGGGTATACGGTAACCGTAGAGTCGAAAAATTATCTGTTTAAGATTTTTGTAGGGGCTGCCCATTGGGTTGCCCTAGGCTCGAGGAAAAGTTAAATACTAAGGTTTGTTCCTACTTTTAGAAGAATAAAATATGAAGACAACAAATATAAATTTTATAGGTAATCGAAATATTGCACTGATATTTTCTGGTGTGCTCATGATTATCTCGATGGGGTCGCTTGCTGTCCGTGGATTGCAAATGGGTATCGATTTTACCGGTGGTACTTTAATTGAGGTTGGTTATCAAAAGGCTGCTGATTTAACGGTACTGAGAAATACGTTAGATGCTCAAGGTTTTGATGATGCCACTGTGCAGAATTTCGGTACTGCAAAAGACGTATTAATTCGCTTAAAGCCGCATGAAGGTGTCAGTAGCGCGGATTTAAGTTCAAAGGTGTTAGAGGCCATTAACAAAACAACGGCAGAGCCAGCTAGCGTTCGACGTGTTGAGTTTGTAGGGCCTCAGGTGGGTGATGATTTAGCCGAAGATGGTTTTTTGGCATTATTGTACTCAACATTAGGTATTTTAATTTATATAGCGTGGCGTTTTGAATGGAAATTCTCAACTGGAGCCGTAATAGCAACCATTCATGATGTTATTGTAACCTTGGGATTGTTTTCAATCTTAGGGTTGGAGTTTGATTTAACGGTATTGGCCGCTGTACTTGCGCTGATTGGTTATTCTTTGAATGATACGATTGTGGTGTATGACCGTATCAGGGAAAACTTCCGTTTATTAAGAAATAAATCGACCGAAGAAATAATGAATATTTCGGTAAATGTTACCTT
Organism: Crenothrix polyspora; assembly: GCA_945877505.1. Classification (GTDB taxonomy): domain Bacteria; phylum Pseudomonadota; class Gammaproteobacteria; order Methylococcales; family Methylomonadaceae; genus Methylobacter_C; species Methylobacter_C polyspora_A. Next base: position 6,330 of record CAMDWT010000017.1, on the reverse strand, counting down.
AAGTCGAACGATAATGACGTCTTTAACAGTTATTTTAGTATTAGTTTCGCTGTTTTTTCTGGGTGGCGAAATTATTCATAACTTTTCTATCGTGCTGTTGTTTGGTGTGTTTTTTGGTACGTATTCATCTATTTTTATTGCAAGCCCCATGGCTTTATTATTGGGGATTAGTGCCGAAGATCTTATGATACCTGTTAAGGAAGGCGCAGAAATAGATCGAAGACCTTAAAAGTACGAAGTCTCGATTATCTACAATGGTGTGATGATCGAGTATAATAAGTAATTAAAAATTTATTTAATGTTAACTTGGAGTTTTAAAAAATAATGGCAATAGAACGCACTTTCTCAATTATTAAACCTGATGCTGTCGCAAAAAATGTTATCGGTGAAATTTATAGTCGTTTTGAAAAAAATGATTTAAAAATTGTTGCGGCAAAAATGTTGCACTTAACACAAGCTCAGGCTGAAGGTTTTTATGCAGAGCATAGTGAACGCGGATTTTTCAAAGATTTGATTTCATTTATGGTTTCAGGTCCTGTGATCATGCAAGTATTAGAGGGCGAAAATGCGGTTCTTAAACATCGCGAAATAATGGGCGCGACTAATCCAAAAGAAGCAGCTGCAGGCACTATTCGTGCAGATTTTGCTGCCAGTATTGATGAAAATGCAGTACATGGATCAGATGCTTTAGAAACTGCAAAAAGAGAGATCGCTTTCTTTTTCTCAGACAATGAAATCTGTGCAAGAACTCGCTAAGTTAAAAAAATTCAATCTGCTTGATTATGACAGAAAAGGTCTTGCGACCTTTTTTGTCGATTTAGGTGAAAAACCTTTCCGAGCCACCCAATTACTTAAGTGGATTTATCAGGAAGGTGTTGAAGATTTCGATCTTATGACAAATTTAAGTAAGTCATTGCGAGCTTACCTAAATGAAAATTGTTATTTGGCAACGCCTGAAATTGTAGTTGAGCAAATTGCTAGTGATGGCACTTGTAAGTGGGCTTTGCAAACTAGTTGCGGTAACCGAATCGAAACGGTTTTTATCCCTGAAGAGGGACGTGGAACTTTATGCGTATCATCGCAAATAGGCTGTGCCTTAGCGTGCACCTTTTGCTCTACTGCTCAACAGGGCTTTAATCGAAACCTCACGACCGCAGAAATTATTGGTCAAGTTATTGTTGCGCAAAAGCGTTTAGGTACAACAAAAAAGATTACAAATGTTGTCATGATGGGTATGGGTGAACCCTTGCTTAATTTTGATAACGTGGTTGCGGCCATGAATTTAATGATGGATGATTTTACCTTTGGACTTTCCAAGCGTAGAGTAACTATTAGTACCTCCGGCGTTGTGCCGGCTATGTATCGATTAACACAAGTTTGTGATGTGAGTCTTGCTGTTTCATTGCATGCGGTTACAGATGAACTAAGGAACGAACTCGTTCCTATTAATAAAAAATATCCATTAAAGGAGTTAATGGAAGCCTGCAAAGATAATGCAAAAATTGCTCCGAGACGCACAGTAACCTTTGAATATGTGATGCTTGATGGCATTAATGATTCTATGGATGATGCCCGTGGACTAATCAAATTATTAAAGACCGTTCCAGCAAAAATCAACTTAATACCCTTTAATCCGTTCCCTAATAATGCCTATAAGTGTTCTAGTAAGGAAGTAATGAATCGTTTTAAAGTGCTATTAAATGATGCGGGAATTGTAACAACAATCAGAAAAACGCGCGGCGAAGACATTGATGCTGCTTGTGGGCAATTGGTTGGACAAGTAGAAGATAAAAGCCGTAGGCATCTTAAGTTAAAGGTAGTGGGTTTAGAGAGTGTTGCTTAAGACTCTAAGGGCCTGTAAGAATTTTTGTAGTGGATTAGTCGTGGCGATTGCATTGATTTCTTGCGCCTCATCTAATAACAAAGATGGCAATAATGATGATGCGGCCAATATTTATTTACAGCTCGGTGTGCGTTATTTGGACTTAGGTAAGTTGGAAATAGCTAAAGAGAATTTACAGCTGGCAGAAAATAAAGATCCTAATAACACTCAAGTCCATAATGCTTCAGCGTTTTTATATGAAAAATTAAATGATTATAAGCAAGCCAAAGCGCAGTATCAGATAGCTCTAGATTTGTCGCCAAATGATTGGAGTGTGCAAAATAATTATGGCCGTTTTTTGTGTGATAGGGGTGAATATCAGCAAGGAATGGTGTTTTTAACGCAGGCCATCTCAACGCAATTGAATGATAGGCAATGGTTAGCTTTAACAAATGCAGGTCGTTGCCAATATGCAATGGGGCAGAAGCAGACCGCTAAATTGTATTTTAAACAAGCATTATCGCTTAATGAGGCATACGCACCAGCATTATTGGAAATGCAAAAAATAAGCTACCAGAATGCTGAGTATGTGGCAGCAAAAGCTTATTTACAACGTTACTTAACTATTGCCCCTCATACGGCTGGCACTTTATGGTTTGGTATGCAAACCGAACGAGCCTTAGGAAATTTATCGCTGGCTAAAGAATACCAGGATTTATTGTTAGAAAAATTTCCTTTCTCAGGTGAAGCAAAACAAATTGTAGAGGGTAAAGATTTTAAGGGTTAATGTTTTAACCCCTACAAAACGAATTAAATATGGCAAACAATATACAAGCGATACGCGGAATGCACGATGTGCTTCCAGATCAAACGCCTTTATGGCAATACGCAGAGAAGATGTTAAGAGAGGTCCTAGGTGCCTATGGTTATAGTGAAATCCGGTTGCCTATAGTCGAAAAAACAGAGCTTTTTAAACGCTCAATTGGTGAAGTAACCGATATAGTTGAAAAAGAAATGTATACTTTTGAGGATCGTAACGGAGATTCATTAACGTTGCGACCAGAAGGTACGGCAGGATGTCTAAGGGCATGTTTGGAGCATGGCTTGTTACATAATCAAGTGCATAGATTATGGTATTACGGCCCTATGTATCGCCATGAGCGCCCACAAAAAGGGCGATATCGTCAATTTATACAATTGGGTGTTGAGACATACGGAATGCCAGGCTCAGATATTGATGCTGAGTTGATTCTGATAATGGATCGATTATGGAAGAAATTAGGTATTCGCGATAAAGTGCGATTACAGCTTAATTCTTTGGGTACGATTGCAGAAAGATTGGTTTATCGTGGAACATTGGTTGATTATTTTCAAGCGCATCTAAATGAGTTGGATGAAGATAGTTTACGTCGTCTAGCAAGCAATCCTTTACGCATTTTAGATACTAAAAATCCCGCTATGCAACAGTTGGTTGCTAATGCGCCTGAGTTAATGGCATATCTCGGTGAAGAAAGTTTGGCGCATTTTAAAGCATTAACTACAACATTAGAGGATCTTGGCGTAAGTTACGAGGTTAACACGCGATTAGTTCGAGGTTTGGATTATTACAGTAAAACGGTTTTTGAATGGGTTACCGATGAACTAGGTTCACAAGGCACTGTTTGTGCCGGTGGGCGTTACGACGGCCTGATTGAGCAGTTAGGTGGAAAACCAAATTATGCAGTAGGTTTTGCAATGGGTATCGAACGGATGCTTGCTTTAATTGAAGTGGCTGGGAATATTCCCTCAACAAGAGCCGTTGACGTTTTTATGATACGCGTCGGTGACGCCGCTGAGCGAGAAGGTTTAAGGTTTGCTGAGATTATTCGAAATGAAGTGCCTGGCTTAAAGTTGCAAGTCAATTGTGGTGGAGGTAGTTTTAAAAGTCAGTTTAAAAAAGCTGATAAAATAGGTGCCGAATACGCTATTATTTTGGGTGATGATGAAGTGAGTCGTGGAGAGCTGAGTATTAAATCGTTACGCGATGAGCAAGGCCAAAAAACGCTTACACAAGAGCATGCGGTTATGTTTTTCCAAGAATTTTTAAAGCAGAATAATGAGTCTTTATCGACTTAAATTGAAATTAGCAGCTTGGCGTAATAACTGCATTTATTTTTGCTAAATTCACTAAACGTACACTACCAATTTTTTAAATACAAACAAGAGAAAGCAAGTGGAATTTTACGAGACAGAAGAAGAGCAACTTGACGCACTAAAAAGATGGTGGAAAGAAAATGGACAATCGACAATTATAGGTCTGATTGTGGGTGTTGCGATCATTTTAGGCTGGAATTATTGGCAAGGACATAAAAAGGCTCAGGCAGAACAAGCCTCAGCATTGTATGGACAATTAATTCAAGCGATTAGTACTGACAAGAAAGATAGCGCAGAGAAAATAGCAGAGCGCATACAAGAGCAATATGCAAAAACAGAATATAGTGCATATAGCGCATTGTTGCTGGCGAAACTTAAAGTTCAGCAAGGCGATTTGAATAAAGCAAAAACATTGTTGACTACTATATCTTTAGAATCAAATAAAGAGTTAAGCAATGTAGCCAAAATAAGATTGGTTCGATTAATGTTGGCTAACGGTGAATATGAGCAAGGGCTAGCGTTAATTAATGACGTTGATCCGGCCACATCTTCCAGTTTCTCAGGTAATTATGATGAGTTAGTGGGTGATTTATATGTGGCGCTTGATCGTCTAGATCAAGCTAGAACGTCATATCAAAAAGCCTTAGAAAATGGTTATAAATCACCTTTGTTACAAATTAAAATAGATGATTTGACTGCTCTTGAAAAAGTGGCAGCTCAAAATAGTGATTCTGGAAAATAATGCGCCTAATTACGCTTTTAAGCGGCTGCCTTCTTTTGGCGGGTTGTTCTACATTTGATACGATTAATGAGTCTGTTTCCGGTATATCTAATTATTTTTTAGGAGGGGAAGACAATTCTGATCCTCCTGCTGTATTGGTTGAATATACCCCAGAAATTAAAATTGAAACGCTCTGGAGTGAGTCAGTTGGCGTTGGGTCAGACGAACAGTCTTTAAAGCTGATACCCGTTATTGGCTTCGGTAAAATATTGGTTGCGGATAGAGAGGGTCTTCTTCAAGCAAGAGACTTGATGTCAGGTCGATTGATATGGGAAAAAAAGACGGATATTCATTTTTCGGCGGGTCCTGGTTTGGGTGAGGGATCGGTTATATTAGGATCCAGCGATGCTGAAGTCGCGGCTTTTAATGGTGAAAATGGCGAACCGCTTTGGAAGTCAAGGGTGTCCAGTGAAGTACTATCTGTACCAGTAATTGCAAAGGGTATTGTTGTTGTAAGAACGACCGATGGTGAAATTATCGCACTTAATGAAAAGAACGGTGGCAAGCTTTGGAATTATGAGCATAACGCACCTGCATTGAGTGTTCGAGGTGTTGGTACACCCGTTGTAGTAGGTGATAATGTTATCGAAGGTTATGATAATGGTAAATTAATGTCATTAAGGTTAACTGACGGTAAGTATGTCTGGGAAACCAGCGTGGCTATCCCCAAAGGACGTTCTGAAGTTGAAAGACTCGTCGATTTAGATGTTGATCCCATAGAGGTCTCTGGTGTTGTTTATATCGCTAGTTATCATGGTGGAGCGGCGGCTATTTCAGAAGTGGATGGTGATGTGTTGTGGCGCAATGAAACAATTTCATCGTACACGGGCATGAGTCATGATTTTAGAAATCTGTATTTATCCGACTCAGCAGATGATGTTTGGCAACTCGAACAACGTACCGGTTCGTCATTATGGAAGCAAAAAGATTTGCATCAAAGAAAATTGACTGCCCCAACTGTATATGACAATTATGTCGTGGTAGGTGATTTTGAAGGCTATGTGCATTGGCTGTCTTCCACTGATGGAAGGCAATTAGGCCGTATAAAAGTGGCCGATAGTGCAATAGATGCTAAGCCTGTCGTGGTAGATAATACCGTTTATATTTATGCAAAAGACGGCACGCTTGCCGCTTTAAAAACCTTGGCACCTTAATTTATGTTACCTGTAATAGCCCTAGTAGGGCGCCCCAATGTTGGTAAGTCCACATTGTTTAATTATTTAACACGGAGCAGGGATGCTCTGGTCGCTGATTTCCCCGGCTTAACGAGAGATAGGCAATATGGTCGTGTTAAGCACGGCGATCGTCCTTGTTTAGTAGTTGATACTGGCGGGATTGCCGATGATGCAGAAGGCATTGAGAGCTTCTCGAGAAAGCAAGTGCAAATTGCCTTGGAAGAAGCGGATGTCGTCTTGTTTATGGTCGATGCGCGAGAAGGATTAAGCGCGTCAGATAAAGTTATCGCCGATGGATTAAGAAAATTAGATAAACCAATTCTTTTAGTCACCAATAAAGTGGATGGTATTGATGCAACAATAGCCGCATCAGACTTTTACTCGCTTGCCTTGGGTGAGCCTGTTCAAATTGCAGCTTC